>JAUUXB010000015.1 GCA_030588745.1 bacterium
ATTAATGGAAGTTGTTGATTTTTTAAAACATCCAAAAAAGTTTTTAAAAATGGGAGCCAGAATTCCAAGAGGAGTTTTATTACTAGGTCCAGCTGGTGTGGGGAAAACATTACTAGCCCGGGCAGTAGCAGGAGAAGCTAACGTTCCTTTTTTCCATACATCTGGTTCATCTTTTGTAGAGTTATTTGTCGGAGTTGGAGCTAGTAGAACAAGAGATCTTTTTAATACTGCCAAAAAAGCTGGAACTTCGATAATTTTCGTTGATGAATTAGATGCTGTTGGAAGAATGAGAGGGGCTGGTATTGGAGGGGGACATGATGAAAGAGAACAAACCCTAAATCAGATCCTGGTTGAAATGGATGGTTTTGAAAGAGATGATAAAAGAATTGTTCTTGCAGCTACTAATAGACCTGATATCCTTGATCCGGCACTGCTTCGTCCAGGTCGGTTTGATAGAAGAATAGTTTTAGAGTTACCCGATATAAACGACAGAGAACAGATTTTAAAGATTCATGCAAGAGAAAAACCATTGGCTCCTGATGCAAACTTAAGAGAAGTTGCTGAAAGAACTCCTGGATTTTCTGGGGCTGATCTGGCAAATATTATGAATGAAGCTGCAATATTAGCTGCCAGAAGAAACAAAAATCAGGTTTATCAAGAGGAATTGTTAGAATCAATAGAAAAAGTATTGTTAGGCCCTGAAAGAAAAAGTCATATTTTAAACGAAAAAGAAAAAGAAATTGCTGCTTATCATGAAGCAGGTCATGCCTTGGTATCTGCATCTTTACCAGACACTGAACCAATAAGAAAGATTTCAATTATTGCCAGAGGCATGGCAGCAGGCTACACTTTGCAGATGCCGGAAAAAGATAAAAGGATGAAAACAAAGAGCGAGTTTTTATCAGAAATGTCAATGTTTCTTGGTGGTTATGTTGCTGAAAAATTAAGGTTCAGAGACATTACAACCGGAGCCAGCAATGATTTGAAAAAAGCATCTGATTTGGCAAGAAAGCTTGTTAAAAGTTATGGGATGAGTGATTTGGGTCCAATATCATTTGGTGAAAGAGAAGAATTGATATTTTTGGGAAAAGAACTGGGTGAACAGAGAAATTATTCTGAACAAGTAGCTGCATCAATTGACAAAGAGGTTGATAAGTTTATAAAACAAGCTGAGAACAGGGCTAAAAAGATTTTAACAAAAAGAAAAAGATTACTTGCTAAAATTGCCGGAGTTTTAATTGACAAAGAGGTTATTGAAAAAGAGGAATTTGAAAGCTTGATTGGAAAGAAAAATTCTAAGAAAACAAGAATTTTAAAAACAAAAGCGAAAAAAGGAAAGCAGGTGAGAGTAACTGTAAAACGGGTATGATAAGAGGGCACGTAGCTCAGTGGTAGTAGCACAGACCTTATAAGTCTGTGGTCGCTGGTTCGATCCCAGCCGTGCCCACACAGGGCGATTGGCGCAGCTGGCTAGCGCGTCACATTGACATTGTGAAGGTCATAGGTTCAAGTCCTATATCGCCCACATGGAAATCAATGTTGTTTTTGAAGACAAGAATTTACTAGTAGCTGATAAGCCAGCAGGAATAATAGTTTTTAGAGAAGATGAAGCAAATGAAAAAACATTAATTGATTTGCTTTTAGAGAAATTTCCTGATTTGAAAAATGTTGGAGAAGCTCCAAGATATGGAATAGTTCACAGATTAGACAAAGATACCTCGGGATTACTATTGGTGGCTAAAAACAATGAAACTTTGTTTTTTTTACAAAAGCAATTTCAAGAAAGGAAAGTTATTAAAAAGTATATTGCTTTAATTAGCGGTGAAATCAAAAACGAAAAAGGAGTTATTGATACTTTAATTGGCCGTGGATTAAAAGATAGAAAAAAACAAAAAGTATATTTACCTTTTGAACCGAATACAAAAGGAAAAAGAAAAGCAATTACAGAGTATAAGGTTTTAAAAAGATTTGTTGATAAAAAACAAAATAAATATACTTTAATTGAAGCTGATATTAAAACTGGAAGAAAGCATCAAATAAGAGTTCATTTTCAGTATTTGAATCATCCAATTTGTAAAGATAAAATGTATGGTTTTAAAAGCCAAGTTGTGCCTGATGGTTTGAACAGACAATTTTTACATGCAACATATTTAAAAATTAAGATACCTGATGGCAGTGAAAAAGAATTTGAATCAAAACTGCCGCAGGACTTAAATGATGTATTAAATAATTTAGAAGAAGTTTCTAAGTAGTAAATGAAGGAAGCTAAAAAAGATAAAAATACACCTATTGGAAATATTCAACCAAGAGAAATTGTTAAAGAAATGAAAGAGTCATACATTGACTATGCAATGTCAGTGATAATTTCTCGTGCCTTGCCTGATGTTAGAGATGGCTTAAAGCCAGTTCAAAGAAGGATTCTTTATACTATGCTTGAAGATGGACTAAGGCATAATGTAAAATTTAGAAAATTTGCAACTGTTGTTGGCTCAACAATGGGTCGTTATCATCCTCATTCCGACCAGGCACTTTATGGTGCTGCAGTAAGAATGGCTCAGGACTTTTCCTTAAGATATCCATTGATTCAAGGTCAGGGAAACATGGGCTCAATTGATGATCCTGGTGAATATGGTGCGATGAGATATTGTATTGCTGGTGATTCTTTAGTGGTTACTAATCGTTGCCTGGAGAGAATTGATGAGATTTCTAATAAAGAAGATATTTCTTTAAATGTATTGTCTGTTGATCAAAGAATAAATTCAGCATCTAAATGGTTTGATTCAGGAGTTCATCCTGTTTTAGAGATAGAGACATTTAGAGGATATAAATTAAAAGGAAGCTATAATCATCCAATTTTAACATTTCAAAAAAACAAACAAGGCAGACCTATATTTAAATGGAAGTTGTTTAAAAATATTAAAAAGGGAGATTTTGCAATTATTGATAGAAGTAATAAAGTGTTGTGGCATTCAAAAGAACCAAAGCTTGAACAATACTATCCTGTAATAAAGAATAAGCGCGTTGTAATACACAAACTTCCTTCAAAAATGAATCCAGACCTAGCTTTTTTAATGGGAGCAATTTTATCTGAAGGATATGTTTCTCATAAAAAATCAGGCTTAAAAACTATTGGTTTTGTTAATACAGATAAGAAATTCGTGAATGCTTTTAAAAAGAGTTTTAAAAGAGTATTTCCAGACTGCAGATTGCATGAATTTCAAAGAGAACCAAAAGGTTATAGTAAAAAGCAGTATACCTCATTGCAAATTCACTCTTTACACGTTGTCCAGTTTTTGGAGAATCTGGGCTTAAAAAGTGTTCCTGCTTTTAAGAAAGAAATTCCTAAAGTCATTTTTCATGCAAGCAAAAAATCAACAGCTGTATTTTTAAAGAGTCTTTTTGAAGGTGATGGATCTATCTATCTTTGTAAACATAGAGATAAAAATAAAAAACAGAGATCAATTGAAATAGTTTATATTTCTACCAGTAGAAAAGTGCTTGAGCAATTACAGACTATGTTTTTAAGGTTTGGGATTGATTCGTTTTTAAGGCCCGAAAGAACAAGAACAACTTTAAGATTGTTTATCCGCGGGCATACTAATCTTAATTTATTTAAACAACAGATTAATTTCCTTTCAAAAGAAAAAAAACAAAAATTAAAAAGCTTTTCCAAACGGAATTCTAACCATAAAATAATGTCTAAAACAGACTATATTCCTTACTTTGCTCAATACATTAGAGAAAAGTATTGGAAATCAGACATAGGACAGCCTGATAAGTTTTGGCTTAAAACCAATAATTTTGACAGGTACCCAAAACTTAAAAAGAATTATGGTCGTTTAAAAAACATATGTGATGCCTTGGACAAAGATATTATTGAGAATTTATTAAAGAATCGCTATTTATTTGAAAAAATAGTTTCTATTAAAAAGCAAAAAAAAGAAAGAGTATATTCTTTAAAAATTGATAGTTTATGTCATTCTTTTATTTCCAATGGATTCATTAGCCACAATACTGAGGCCCGGCTTTCAAAAGAAGGAGAAGAAATGCTAAAAGATATTTCAAAAGACACTGTTGATTTTGTTGATAATTATGATGGAACTAGAAAAGAGCCTGTGGTTGCACCCTCGCCCCTCCCTCAACTTTTACTTAATGGTTGTTTGGGTATTGCTGTTGGTATGGCAACAAATATTCCACCTCATAATTTAAATGAGGTTTGTGATGCTTTGATTTATTTAATTGATAATCCTAAATCAAATACCATAGATCTGTTTAAATTTATTAAGGGGCCAGATTTTCCTTTAGGAGGATTTATATATGATAGAAAAGCTATTATTGAAGCCTATTCTCAAGGAAAGGGGCCAATTTTAACTCGTGGAAAAGCTGAAATAATTGAAAATAAGGAAAAAAGATCACAAATTTTAATAACTGAAATTCCCTTCCAGGTTCAAAAATCAAACTTACTTAAACAGCTGGCAAAACTGGTTTCAGAAAAAAGAATTGAAGGTATAAAAGATATAAGGGATGAATCAGACAAAGAAGGAATGAGAATTGTTATAGAGCTTCAAAAAGATATAATTCCTCAAAGAATTCTAAACCAGCTATATAAGTTTACAGATCTTCAGCGTACATTTCATTTAAATATTTTAGCTTTAGTTGATGGGCTGCAGCCAAAAGTTTTAAATTTATTAGATGTTTTAGCTTACTTTATTGCCCATAGAAAAGAAGTGGTTATAAGAAGAACAAAATATGAATTAGAAAAAGCCAAGCAGCGCGCCCATATTTTAGAAGGTCTTAAAAAGTGTCTTGCCAAGATTGATGCTGTTATTGAGACAATTAAAAAATCAAATGACAGAGAAGATGCTAAAAAGAATTTAATAAAGCGTTTTAAATTAACAGAAATCCAGGCAAATGCAATTTTAGATACCAAATTGTCAGCTCTGGCGAAATTAGAAAGGAAAAAAATTGAAGATGAGTTAAAAGAACTACTTGAAAAGATAAAAGAATTAATTGCTATTTTAAAGAGTCCAGCAAAAATAAAAACTGTTATTAAAAAAGAACTGCGTCAGGTTAAAGAGGTTTTTGGAGATGAAAGAAGAACAAAACTTGTTATTTCAAAATTGGGTGAAATATCTGAAGAAGATTTAATTCCCAAAGAAGAAGCAATTATTACTTTAACTCAAGGAGGATATATTAAACGAATTGACCCCAAAACTTATAGGATTCAAAAAAGGGGTGGAAAAGGCATGCTTGGCATGAGAACAGTTGGTGATGATATTGTTGAGCATTTTTTAATTGCCAATACTCATGATGAGTTATTGTTTTTCACTGACTCAGGAAAAGTATTCAAAACCCTGGTCTATGAAATTCCAAAAGGCTCAAGAGTTGCAAAGGGCCGTGGTCTTTTAAATTTCTTGGAATTATCAAACCATGAAAAAGTTTTATCAATTATTCCAATAAAGAAGCAGGATAAAAACAGCGAAGAAGCAAAGTATTTAGTAATGGCAACCAAAAAAGGAATAATTAAAAAAACAGACCTTAAAGAATTTAAAAATGTCAGGCGCTCAGGATTAATAGCTATATCTTTAAAAAAAGGAGATTTACTTGAAAAGGTTTGCAAGGCTGGTGGTAATGACGAAATAATTTTAGCCACTAAAAAAGGAATGTCAATTAAGTTTAAAGAAAAAGAGATAAGAGCAATGGGTCGTCCAGCTTCTGGGGTAACAGGAATAAGGTTAAAGAAGGGAGATGAATTGATAGGAATGGATATTATTGCAAAATCAGAAGCCAAAGAAAAAAAAGCAAAAAAATACTTACTGATTGTAAGTGAAAATGGTTATGGAAAAAGAACAGATATTAAAGAGTACAGGCTTCAAAAAAGAGGGGGGATAGGCATAAAAACACTAAACATTACTAAAAAAACTGGTGATTTGATTGCCTCCAAGGTCTTAAATCAGGCAGAAGAGGACTTGATTGTTATTTCTCGCCAAGCTCAAGTAATAAGAATTAAAATTGGCTCTATATCAAAACAAAAAAGAGCAACTCAGGGTGTAAGAATTATGAAGCTTAATATAAATGATAAGGTTGCTTCTGTGGCCTGTATTTAGTTTTGAAAAATTCTTTTAACAAGGTACAATAAACAAGAAAGCACTATGGCATTTCTTGATCCTAATAAAGTATTAAAAGAGCTTAATTTAAAAAAAGATTTAGTTGCAGCTGATTTTGGATGTGGTTCTGGTGGCTGGGTGCTGCCTTTGGCTCAAATATTAAAGGATGGGAAAGTTTATGCCATCGATATTTTAGAAGAACCACTTTCTGCTCTAAGAAGCAAAATGAAAACCTTTAAAATTTCTAATATTGAACCTACTAAGGCAGATGTAGAAAAGAGCTCTAAGCTTTTTGATAATTCCTGCAACTTAGTGCTAATAACAAATCTTTTGTTTGAAGTTGATAATATCAGTAATGTCTTGGAAGAAGCAAAAAGAGTTTTAAAGGATAAAGGTCAGCTTTTGATTGTTGACTGGCAGCATGGTTCAAGTTTAGGGCCTGAGAAAAAAATTTCAGTAGATAATATTAAGCAGGCTGCTGAGAAAATTGGTTTTCAATTTAAAAAAGAATTTAAAGCAGGTATTTACCACTGGGGCTTGATTATTGTAAAATAAAGTATATGAAAAAGTTTTTAATCATTCTATTGATATTGGTATTGATTTCTCCAATTATTATTTTAGCTGATCAGGCTGGAGACTGTGACGAGTATTGCCAACATCTTCAGGATGATCCGCCCTGGGATTCTCCTGAGAATCAAACATGCATTTGTAATCCTTTAGCAACTACTAATTTCGAAGTTATTATTGATAATATCATTGACTTTATTTTCAATATTGCTATTGTTCTGGCGCCTTTAATGACTATTGTAGCTGGATTTTTATTTGTTACAGCAGGAGGCAATTTAGAACAGATTAACAGGGCTAAAGCAATGATTACTTGGTCAATTATTGGTTTTTTGATTATTTTACTTGCAAAAGGTATAATGGCAGTGATAGAGAGCTTACTGGGAGTTGGTTAATTTTTAAAAAACAAAAAGGTCGAGAAGAAAAAACAAGAAGACGGTAATCATACAATTTAGAAATTAAAATGAAGAAAAGTATCTTAATAATACCTATTGCTGTAGTAATGTTTTCGTTGGCAATGCCTGTCATGACTTTGGCTGCTCAGGATGAACCAGCTACAAAGTGTATTATAAGTGAGGACCTTTCAGGTTATACCAATATTGCTTGTCCTGTAGCTGGTAATGATTGTGATTTTGATAATACTAGTTATGATTGTGCAATGTGCTGTACAGTGAATACAATACTAAAAGCAACTAACTGGATATTTCTCGGAGTGATGACTATTTCAGCAATTATGGCAATACTAGGAGGTTATTTTATACTTACAGCTGGTGGAAATGCTGAGCAGGTAACTAAAGGAAGAGATTACATAAGGAACTCAATAATTGGTTTAGCAGTTGCTCTTTTAGCTAATGCTATTCCAGCAATAGTAAGGAACGTCTTAGGGCTAGGATAATAAGGGTTTTTATGACTAGTTATTAAATCAATCCTCTTTTGATTTGAGGATTGATTTCTTTTATTAAAAGATATAATATTATTGACACGTTGGTGAGGTAGTGGAATTGACAGATATACCTTGCTTCTTTTGTTGGGAGTGGCAGTAAAGCCGTTTTTGCGGACGTAGCCAAATTGGCAGAGGCGGCAGGTTTAGGACCTGCTGGGGAAACCCGTGTGGGTTCGACTCCCACCGTCCGCACAAACACAAAAAATAGACTCAACAGGGCTTTAAATAAAAAAATTACACAGAATAAATAATTGTCTTGCTTTCAGAAATAGCTCCTGGTATTATTAAGTAATTGGGAGTAATATAACTTAAAAGGTTGGAAGGACTATAAAACAGGATAAAATATTTTTAAATATAAAATGAAAAAAAATCTTTTACCATTAATTTTCATAATAGTAGTTGCTTTAATGGCACCTGTTGTGCTTTTGGCTCAGGGTGGACCAGCTACACAATGTCTTCTGACTGAATCAAAACTTGACGATTATGATATTCGTTGTCCTGAGGTTACTGATGCTACTACTGATGTTGTTTGTGAGTTTGATAATACTAGTTATGATTGTGCAATGTGTTGTACAGTAAATACAATACTAAAAACAACTAACTGGATATTTCTTGGAGTGATGACTATTTCAGCAATTATGGCAATACTAGGAGGTTATTTTATACTTACAGCAGGTGGAAGTGCTGAACAGGTGACTAAAGGAAGAGATTTTATAAAGAACTCAATAATTGGTTTACTAGTTGCTCTTTTAGCTAATGCTATTCCAGCAGTAGTAAGGAACGTCTTAGGAATATAAATAAGGGTTTTTAGGTACCTGTTTTGTTTAGATAAAACAAAAGCGCCCTAAAAGGCGTTTTTATTTTGATATTAAGTAATTATTATCCTTTTATAACTATCTTTGATTTTTTATGTCTTAAAATCTTGGGAACTCTGATTGTTAAGATTCCATTCTTCAAACTTGCATCAACTCTGCCTTGATCAATTTCAACAGGAGAAATTATTTGGCGTGAAAATGCTCCCCAATAACATTCCTGATAAAAATAATCACCGTTTTCATCAGTTAATTTATTCCTTTTTCCTTTTACTGTGATAACATCATCATCAATTGAGATATCTATATCTCCAGGTTTTACTCCAGCAATAGCTGATTGAATAACCAGCTCTGTATCAGTTTGATAAACATCAACAGCTAACTGACCTTCTGGCTGCGGCCATTTTTCTTTTTTTTCTTTTGCTAAAATTGGAGCAGGTGATGGCGCTTCTTTTTTTATTTCCTCTTCAATTTTTTCTTTTTTTGAAGGTTTTGGTTTAAGAGAAGCTTTTTTAGTTTTTACTTTAGTGGTTTTTTTAACAACCTCTTTTTTTTCTGAAGTTTTTTCCATTTTTTCCAATTCTTCAACTCCCATTCCTTTTTTAAGTTTTTCTAAAAATGAACTTGACATATTTTTTTAAATTATTTGATCTGTTTTGGTTTTAGCTAAATTTTTTAGTTTTTTAAATGCTGACGAAACAAAAACAGCTGTAATTATTAAAAGAGTAAATGATATTAAAAGGTTTAAACCCTTTTCAATTTTAATTATAGAGAAATTATAGAAACCGTGCAACATTATGGCTAAACTAAGACCAATAAAAACCAATTTACTTCTTTTTTCTTTTTCAAAAAAGGAAAGCCCAATAAAGTATCCAACTATAGCAGAGCATAAAGCATGAAGAAAGGTGGCTCCTAGAAATCTTAAAAAAGAAATTTCAAATATTTCTCCTAAAAAAGGGTTTTGAAGCGGAAATAAAATCAACAAATTTTCAGCTGCAGCAAATCCCAAAGCAGCAATTATCATATAAATCATTGAATCAATTGGTTCATCAAATTCGGGATCATTAAGAACTTTTGTTTTGATTACTAAAAATTTTAAAGCTTCTTCAATCAAAGCCACTCCTAAAAATATGTTCAGGCAGAATATGATTAAGGGTGATAAATTTAATTGTTTTGTTCCTTCAAAAAATATTGTTTCTAGTAAAATTGCAGGTATGGTTGAAAACGCTCCATAAAAAAAGACTTTTAAAATCATGCCCTTAGGTTCAGGCCTTGCATCCTTTTTTAAATAGAACTGAAGCCACAAAATACTTGGCAGTATTCCAAAAAAGATATAAAGGGAGTAGTTTAAAAAATTATTCATGGACTTATATAAATAATTATATAATGAAAACGATAAATAACCAATTTTTAAATTTCCCCTCTTTCTTTTTCAGTCACCCAAAAACCCAGGTATTTTTTAAACATTAATCTGGTTTGTGCATCCAAAGAGGGAATACTGCCAAAAGCAAGCAGAGTTAAGGGCAAGAACAGCCACTGAAGAATTATTGAAAGATTTTTGAGCTTACTAAATTTTTTTGGTCTTGGGGGAAGAATTAAAAGACTGATTATTGATGAAACAATCATTCCAATCATAGACAATCTCATTAGATTAGCAGTAAATCTTGGCAAGTTGTATGAAAGAAGTGTTACATTGAATTTCTCACCACCAAACATTAAGGGGAGCCAGCCCAAGAAAAATATTAGAAAAGAAGCAGTTGCCCATGACCAGAATCCGTCCAGCACACTAAGCGAATATGAGATTTTTCTTGAAAGAACAATCTTTTTATTTTTCAAAAATCCAAAAAGCATAAAAGGAATGTCATTGCATCCCCAGGCCCATCGCCTTTGCTGCTTGTATTGATTGATTATGGTTTTTCTTAAATCTTTAGCAAGTACTGCATCCATTGATACTGGATAATGAAGTGGAAAAACCTTGTAATTGCCATCGTAAAAAAGATAGGCCTTCCAGAAAATCCTTGAATCATCAGAAACAACATTTTTGGGATAACCTACTTCATCTAAAACTTTAAAAGGGCTTGAATGAGATGAATAGGTTACAAGTATTTCTGGTCTTTCCTGTTGCATCATTTGCCAAAAAGTGCCTGAGGTAGCAACAACGCGTGAGAAAGCTGGAGCTGTCCAAATATTATTATTGTAAACTGGAATTGGTTGATAAGAGTAACGAGTCGGGTTTTCAACTGTTAAATAATTATATGTCAGACAGGCGAAATACTGAGAATATGGTTTTGTGTCAATATCAAAAGTAGAAACAATTATATTTTCTTTTTTAATATTAAGCGGTTTAATAATTTTTTCCTTTGCTTGTTTTATTGCCCAGGCCGTATTTGAACCTTTGCCCGCTATTTCACCTGGTAAATCTTTTGGGTGTATTGTCACTAAAAATTTCAGGAATTTTGATGAAAACTCTTTACTTAATTGGTTGGCTATTTCTTGCGCTTCTTTTCCAGCCCTTTCTTCAGTAGCTAAAACAACCATTATTTTATTTTTTGGATATTTAGAGTCAACTAATGCCTGGCACGAACTTTCAACTATTTCTTTTTTCTCAGTACAAAAAGGTAAAATTATTAAATGATGAATTTTTTGCCAATCCTTAATTTGACTCACTTTTTTAAACCAATCAATTTTAAGGTTTCTTTGCATTTTTCTAAAGCTTGATATTTGATGAAACGATAAATAGTTGATTTTTAAAAGCCAGTAAAAATCAAATAGAATTATGAAGACAGCGACTGTTATTGGAGATAACCATGATAATGAAAATACAGCAATTAAAGTAAACCAAGATAAAAATCCTGGAAGAATCTCCAGGAGGCGATACAAGATTTTATCCTTTACAAACTCTAGATCTCTGGCTTTTGAAAGGGTAAGATAGTATTTCATGTGGCCCCAGCGGGAGTCGAACCCGCCTTGTTGGATTGAAAATCCAAAGTCCTAACCGATAGACGATGGGGCCTTAATCATTTATTCTATTATTCTATATAAAAGTTTCAAAAAATCAACCCTTTTATTCTTAAAAAATAGTGATAAAATAAGCAATATTATGATTATTTTAGCAATAGAAACTTCTTGTGATGATACTGGCATTGCCTTGATTAAAGCTACTGGTAAAAAACGGCCTAAAATTAAGGTTTTATCAAACATTGTTTCTTCACAGGTTGAAATTCATAAGAAATACGGTGGAGTATATCCTCTTTTAGCAAAAAGAGAACACGAAAAGAATCTACCAATAGTTTGTAAAAAAGCAATAAAACAAGCAAAAAATCCCAAAATTGATGTGGTTGCTGTTACTGTTGGTCCAGGACTAGAACCTTGTCTTTACTCAGGAGTTAATTTTGCTAAAGATTTAGCTAAAAAATTAAAAGTTCCTCTTATTCCCATTAATCATATTGAGGCGCACATTTACGCTAATTTTCTAAAATCAGAACTTAATCCTAAAAAAGTTTTTCCAAGTATAGCTTTAATAGTCTCTGGTGGTCATACTCAGATTATTTTAATTAAGGACTTTGGAAAGTATGAAATAGTGGGTGAAACCCGTGATGATGCGGCTGGAGAATGTTTTGATAAAATAGCCAGAATGTTAAATTTGGACTATCCTGGTGGTCCTGCTATTGAGAAGGAAGCTTCCAAAATACAAAATACAAAATATAAAATACAAATTAATCTACCCCGTCCAATGCTTAATCAAAAAAACTATGATTTTAGTTTTTCAGGATTAAAAACTGCTGCTTTGTACCAGTTTAAAGCTCAACCGTTAAAAATTAAAAAATCAAAAGCATATATTAGAGCAATGGCTTATGAAACCCAGCAAGCTATAATTGATGTTTTAATTTATAAGACAATTAAAGCTGCTAAAGAGTATAGGATAAAAACAATAATTTTAGGAGGAGGCGTTTCTGCAAACAAAGAACTTCGCAAACAATTTAAAACTGCAATAAAAAAACATTTATCAGGCGTTGAATACAATGTGCCGGATAAAAAGTATTCAACAGATAATGCCTTAATGATAGCTATTACTGCTTATTATCATTGGTTAAAAAGCAAAGATAAAAACTGGAAAAAAATTACTGTAGATGCTAATTTAAGGTTATGAAACCAAAATTCTTAAAAGCATACGACCCTAAACAAACAGAAGACAGGATTTATAAGTTTTGGATGAAAACTGGTTTTTTTAATCCTGATAAGCTTCCTGGAAAAAGAAAAAAAACATATTGTATTAC
>JAUUXB010000002.1 GCA_030588745.1 bacterium
CAAACAAACCACTTACATCCCAACCAACAGTATTAGCTCCAAAAGTAACGTAAGAACTAATGGCGCTGGCAGGACCTGCAATCTGAGTAGTACCATCCCAAAGAGTGATATTAGAGATATCAGTGACGGCTCCAGTTAAGGTAAGCCTGATCTTGGTTAGCCTTACTCCCTCTCTTGAACCTGTAGAAAACTTTATAGCAGTAATAGGTCTATTTGAAGTTCCTTTAACATAATTCTGAGATGATGGATTTTCAGCGGCATCCAAAGCAATTGTCAAACCACCCTGACCAATTGTCATTAGTGCTCCGGTCTGCTTTACAAAAGCGGTACCAACAGTTTGAGTAATAGTGGTTGCTCCACCTGAATTAGCTCCATAAGCCACAACATCAATGTATTGAGTAATCTCAAATTTCACTGTTCTTTCAGTCCAGATTCCTCCGCCAATATCAACATAAGCGCAAACAGTCTTAGCTGAACCAGCATTAATGCTTAAAGGAGAACTAGATAAATCAAATGCTGCTGCATTGGATAAATCTAATTCTGCAACACTTGAACCAATTTGAGCACCTGAAACTTTAAGTATCAAGTTGCTTAAATCAACCCTAGCAGCTGTGCCAACGTGAGTGACTTTAATTGAATGAACATTAAAGCCCTCTGTTGAAGAAGCTGCAAATTTCCAGCAAGCAATCTGTTGATCAGTTGCGCCAGAAAGAATGGTTGCAGCAGCTGGTGCTGTCGTTACATCAACATCAAGGTTTCCAACAGAAATTCCAGCTATTGTTCTAGTATTCCCCCAAATTGGAAAAGTTCCTGAAGGAGTTACTGTTGAGGTAATATCTGAAGCAGCGTAAATACCAAATCTAATAGAATCTCCGACAGTAGCCACTGTTGAAGCAGCAATACTTCCTTTAACAGTCAAGTATTTGACTGAATAAGCTGGAATATTCCAACTAAGGTTAGTAAATGTTGCTTTGTGGGTTGTGGTGTTCAAAGCCTGAGTTGAACCTATCTGAGTTGAACCATCATATAATTTAATAGATGATACATCAGCATCAGCTGAAACTCCGCCTCGAGCAATCACGATCTTGGAAACAGTATAAGCAGTTGCGCCAGCACTAAATTTAATCTTAGAGAAAATCACGTCCTGAGCATTTAATGCTGTTTGACCAGCGACTGGTGTATCGGCAGCTAGGCTAATAATAGCAGCTGTTCCAACTTCACCAACTCCTACACCTGCACCAAGCAGGCTGTTTAACTTGGCCTTGGTTGTTGTACCAACATAACCAGTTCCACTAGTTAAGCCATAGGTAGCAAGAATTTCACTGGCGTATTTCTCCTGAAACTTAATTACTGCTGCATTGGTTAAAGGACCAAAGTAGCTAGTTTCATTGCCAGGAGAACCTACTCCAGAAGATCTAAGCTGGGTAGCGCTATCTGAGTTTAAGACAATCTGCAGGCATTTAACGTCATCACCTGACATGCCTGTTTTAAGACTTCGGTCAAAGCTACTAATTGTACAACCTGTAACGGTTCCTGTACCACCTTGCAGTGCAGCTAACTGGCTTGACAAACTAGTTATCAGGGCCAATAAATCAGCAATCTGAGCTTGGAGCTCTGCAATTGTTGCACCCATAGCAGGGCCAGCAATTGTAGACAAAAAGGTGAATGTGGTAATAATCGCTACGATCTTTTTAATTTTAGTCATTTTTTTAATTTCGTTCTGTATTTAATTAATTATTTGTTTTTATTTCTTGTCGCGTCGACCTACCCCTCCCAAATTAATTACGACCTATTAATGTATTGGCTTTGAGAGTGTGACTCGCGACCTTACGTATTAGCCACGAGAACAACACCCGTAACAAGCCTTTGGTACGGGAAGCGCGACTTTCGATTTTACATATTAACACACTAAAGAAAAATGAAAACTGTGGAAAAACTTTTAAAACTAATTAGGATTTAGTTCTAAAATTTTAATCAATACTTCAGAATAATCTTCTTTTTCAAAAAACTCTTTTGCTTGTTTTAAAATTTCTAAATCCTCCTCATTTAAGGTTCTTTGTTTTAAATCAATCAACTCTCTTTCTACCACTAATCTGACCCAAGCATTATAAGCATTATCAAGCTCTTCTGTCTCAATCTTTGTTGCCAAAAGCTTTTCTATTTTTGCTTTATTTTCCCCTAACTCTTTAAATTGAGCAACAATCTCTTCACTAATCTCTGTTATATTCGCTAAATCCTTTGCAGCTTCAGCTACTTTTAATTTGAATTCATTTACAGCAGGAGCTAGTTTTTGAGCCTGATTTTCTTGAGTAATGGTTTCTATCTCTCTTAGTCTTTTATTCGCTAAAAACAAGCTTAGTTTTGGCTTGTCTTGCTCAGAAACAAACATTATCTGTCCTCTCTCACTGATTTTTTTAAAGGAAAACAAGAATTCACCAGGCAAGGCATTCTGGGAAAACTGAAATAAACCAAATACTAGAAAAAAGCAAAACAGACCAGCATAAACTGGTTTCAAGCTTGGGAATAAACCAAACCCTAGATTTTCTCCTAAAATTTCCTTTTTAGTTGATATTACGAACTCTTTTCTAGGTTTTGTTTGGTTTAATTTCTTTAGATTTCTAATCAGTTGAATATCATTCATAAGAATCAATAATATAAGAATAAAAGATAACAATCCTTATATATATATGACGATTATAATGCAAAAGTATTACTCTTTCTTGAATGCGCAATCTTTTCTAATGGCTGTAAGTTCTTTAATGTCCTAAATCGAGTTTTTGCTGTCATAATTATTATTTATTGCTGTCCGAAGAGCTCTTAGGGCTCTGTGAAGCAATACTCTTGTTGTTTGCTTTGACCTGTTTAAAAGACCTGATATCTCAGATATAGGCAAATCATCTAAATAATGCCAAATAATAACATTTTGATAGTCCTCTTTTAAATGAAGCAAAGCTTGTCTTACTTTATCCATGTCTGAATTTAATAGGACACGTTTCTCTAAATCCTGTGTTGGGTCAATAATAGAAGGAGTAAAAGGATTATTTACTGATACTATATTAGCTCTGCCCTTTTGCCGATAGTGATCAATAACTAAATTATTCGCTGTTTTATATAAAAATGCTCGGACATTTCTAATTTCTCCTTGTTTTTCCTTAAAAACAACCCAAGTTCTTGAAAAAGCTTCTGAAGTTAAATCTTCAGCTGTTTCCTGAGAATTTACCTTGAAAAATACAAACTTATATATTTTATCTATATATCTATCGTATATCTGACTGAATTTTTTTCTAGGGTCTGACATGTGATTTGTAGTATAAATGGGTTTATAAATAGGACAATGTCCTACTAATTATATTATATAATGTAGTGTCCTATATTGTCCTATCTATCTTGAGCTTGTAAAAAGTAGTGTTTCTTTCCCCTTTTCTTTCTACTAAACCATCTTTTAATAATTTACTGAAATCACGGCGTAAGGTTCTTTTGCTCACATCTGGAAAAACGTCTTTTACCTCCCAGACCTGAACACCTTCTTTTTGTTTTAAAATATCTAAGATTCTTTTCTGCCTGTCAGAAACCTCTGCTTTACTTTGCTCTAAACCTGGTGTTTCAGGCAGTAAAGGACTATCAAGCCCCTGGGTAAGCTGAACAGGTAATACTTCTTGTTCCACAATTTCTTTCTTTTCCCTTTGTGCTTCCATAGCTTTAGCAAAGGAGAGTTGTTTTTCTTGTTGTTTTGATTCTTTTAGCTCTTGTATGACTTTTTTGTACTCTTCCTGAAGGTTTAAAATGTCGTCTTTCTTAACCCAGTTCTGAGCTTTAGCAATTTCAAAAAAACTATCCAGAGCCTCAAGCTGATTAGAGCGGTTTTTAACAATTGCTGGATCTTCAGGGCTGGAATCAGGACTAAAGCAAACAACAAAATAAGCCAAAATCTCATCAGCCAATTCTCTCATCTGAAACCTCAAGGGTTCTTTTTTAGGAAAAAGCAATGTCAGTCTATATAGTTCATTTGTTATTTCAACTACGCGATTTTTGTCCATAGTTTTTATACAACAACTATATCAAAAACAAGAACTATGGTCAAAAAAAATACAACAGTGCTGTTGTAAAAAATATGGGGAAGGTTGCGTTTCCTTCCTATTCGTAAAGGCTACCGCCTAGGCTCGATCTCGATTACGATTCAATTATCCTCTGCATTCTTTTCCATCACATCACTCCATCAGTTTTGGTAAAGAACTGGATAGAGATCCTATCCATTTATAATTTATTATTTTTTAAAATTTCTGTCAACTGTGGAAAAAGTTCTGGAAAACTCAATAATAATTTAGGGATAACTTAGGGAATAACTTGAGAAAATCTTGTTCATATTAACTTCATAACAACTTTATATTATTCATATCTATGTTTGTTGGCGATTTTTTATCGGTGCTCGGTCTAGCGGACGATTTTAGAACCTTGAAATGGGAGGAAGTGTTTGGTTATCCGGAGGGGGCTTTGAAACAAATGAGAAAATTGTTGGTTATTGCTACTTGAAAGGTCTTCTAGCAAATGTTAAAATAAATCAGCGACCGAAATCCTCAAAATTTTGAATAAACATGATAGGCAAAGAATTAATCAACCAAATTCAAGAAATAAGGAAGTCAAAAGTAGTAGCCTACATAACAGGAGATAGGCCATTTTTTGCAACGGCTAGAATAGCAGAAGATGCGGTAAGGCCTCTCTATGAACATTTACTTTCAATCGGAAAGAATAAGAAGATAGACCTATTTCTCTATAGTAGAGGAGGAGACGTTAGTATCCCATGGCGCATAGTCAGCATGTTTAGAGAATTCTGTGATGAATTTTCTGTAATAGTGTCTTACAAGGCTCACAGTGCAGCTACTCTAATATCTCTAGGCGCAGACAGAATATTAATGGGGAAGAAAGCAGAACTCGGACCAATAGACCCTACGCTGGTTAAAACAACAGCTGGAGGAACAGCATTGTCTCGACAGGAAATTAGCGTTGAAGATGTAAATTCTTATATTTCTTTCTTAAGAGAGAAGGCAAATATTAATGACCAATCTGCTTTGGCACAAATGCTTTCTATTCTTGCCAATAATCTCACTCCCCTTACCCTCGGAGCCGTGAATCGACAAAGCTCCCATATTAGGTTGGTAGCAAGGAAACTTTTACTTTCACGGAAAGAGAAACTTGAGGAAGAAAAAATAAACTCAATTATAGAAACTCTCACAGAGAGAATTTACTCTCATGGTCATGCAATAGGCAGAAAAGAAGCCAAGGAAATCGGCTTATCAATTAAAATGCCAGACAAACAGCTGGAAGAAACTTCATGGAATCTCTACTTGAAGTATGAAGATTTCTTAAAGCTTAATGAACCTTTGGATCCATTAGTTATTTTGACAGGAAGAGAAGAACAGCATTTAGAAAATATTCATATTGGTGTTATAGAAAGTGAGAATAAAACACATGTATTCCCGATACAAGTCGACCTTAAAAGAAAAAGGCAAGTCTCACCCAATTTACAGATAAACCTCAATCTAACATTAAATTTACCTCCAAGCATTAGGCCAGAAAATATTCCACAGAATACCCAGCAAATCGTACAGCAAATGGTCAACCAGGCCGCTCGAAATCTACAACCACTTGTTCAACAGGAAATCATAAGACAATCACCAGAAATAGGTTTAGATATGAAAATATATGGAGGTAGATGGCAAAAACATAATCAAGAATAAAAGATGAAAGAAAGACAGGTAAAACTTAACATCAATTTCAGAATCTTGCCCTTTGGACATGCTTCGGTTGAGATAAAAGATCGTAAGGGAAAAAGAAAAAAAGAAACCCCTCTGTATGCTGAACCGAAAACTTCTAATCTCGAGTGGATGGAAATTACTTTTGATGGAATAGATTATATAGTGCCAAAGACAACAGGTGGCTTCTTATGAAGCTAGTTGATGATTAATATTCTGAAGAAAATAATTAGAAACCAATAAAACATCTCTGTCCCGAAATAAGAAATGCCCATCGCTGGGCTTTTTGGTTTGCCGGTCGGTCTCAAACTCAAATAAAATTTGGGGGCTAAGAAAAATGTTTAATAAGTTGGAAAATATAATTAGCGTATTCTGAAAAAATCTGTAGGTTAGCATAGACAACCTTCGCATTTAACTGTTTACCAGTCGGATGACCAGCACTGTTTCTATTCAAACGAATAAAGTTAAACACCCCATCAAGATAGGTCTCCCAGTCTCCCTGTAACTCCTTAGGTAAATCTTTTACATCGTTTACAAGCTCTTGCTTAAATTCTTTATATTGAGTGTAAATAAATCTGTCTTTTATTTTCTTTTCAAATGTTGATTTGCGCATAGCATCTTTAATCCAAGTCAAATAAGCTTCAATGAGAAGTAACATTAAATTTTCTGAAGCAACCCCTAAGGTTAAAGTAGCAGATAACAGATGCCGCCTATTATAGGCTGTAACAGATTCGCCAATATAAGCAAGGGTTATATCATCTATATCTGGCACCCTTTCTTTTAATGCTTTTACATATCCTTCTGGGTCATATGGCAACCAATCCTCTTGCTGAAAAGCTTCTTTACCATATTCGGTAATGCTTAACCATGGGTAGCCACTATTTTTGTCTCCGGGAAGACCGGGGTATAGAAAACCATTGTTTATAAACTCTTGGACAATTTCTCTAATGATCGAGTAGGTCTCATCGTGTTGATAGCCAGGAACATCTCTAAGAGAATCGCGGAACAAAGAATACAAATTTCCCATTTGTATCTTTGGTCTCTTGTAGGGATTGTCAGGAGGGGGAGTCTGTTGTTTAAAGTATTCAATTAATTTATTTTTTATTTCTTCTCTGTCCATAAAACTTTATAAATTATGTTTTTATATTACTACCCGAAACAGCAATCCAAATTTCAAATTTTCCCCATATTACAACATGATATAATGTCGAACCATATATGTCCTCTGCGTGATGAACAGTAAAACCGGGACCCCTATTAACCTTAATTCCATTGACCCGCAGGAATGCATTTAATTTTTCTAGTTCTGAATTGATAATATTCCTTACTACCGGATGGATAGTTTTTATTTTTCTATCATCCTTAATTAATTTATTTTTCAATTTAAATTCTAATCCTCTAACAAGTTTATTAGCAAAAGGATCCAATAACTTTGATACTGAAACACGAAGCACCATTGATTTGCCGGGGACGGTGGGACCAAAATTTCTCATAAGGCCTTTGGGCACATCTTCTGTGTGTATAGAATCCTTTATAATCTTTTCGAGATCGGCTCCTTTACGCATTCTGCTTATTCCTTTTTCGGTAGACAATGGAATGAGCTTACGGATAACATCTTCTGAAATGCCAGAAGCAGCAATGTTCTCAAATCCTACACAGACAGCAATTTTTTTGTATAACTCTTCTTCAATCTTCCCTAATCTGTTATTACACTCAAAGCAAGCAGGGGCAACCCATTTCTCAATATCTTTCGGTGTTGAATCTGGGTACCATGATTTTGGAAAAATATGGTCTTTTGTAAGTTCTTCGAAATAATTTAGGCAATAAACACAGTGTTGATTGTAAAATTTCTTAGGCATTATGAAAATTTGTTACTTAGCGATAGGTCTTTTCTTGTTTTTAAATGTGTAGAAAAGATATGCCACAATTCCTATTCCTATAATCCACCCTAAAATAGATCCTTCACCGTTACCTTCTTTAGGAATTTCAGCAGTAAGTTCCTCTGGCGCTGGCAAACCTCTTTGTGGTGCTGGTGGTTGCTCGCTGGACTCTTCCTTAGCTGGTTGTTCTTCCTCGACAGCGGGCTCCTCGGTTGATTGTTTCTTATCCGGGGGCTGCTCCTCAATTGGTTCTGGCTTAACGCACTTACCATTAATTAGCTTGTATCCATAATCACACTCGCAACTCTTTGACAAGGTATCGTAGCTTGAATGAAAACCGTATCTATCATGACAGTAAATATCAGTATCAATACATTCCCCTTCTGAAGCTATATATCCATAGTTACACTCGCAAGAATCAGAAGAAGAATTATAAGTGGAATGGCTAGGACACTTCGGCGTTGGTTTAGCAGGACACCTTGGATAATAGGGAGCACACTTTGCAGAGAGAGAAGTACCGTCGCAACACATATACCCAACATTAACACCATCGGGACATTGGTAGGTACAGACTCCACCGTGCCAAGAACAACAACCCCTTCTTGCTTCTACATTATTAATGGGTAATACAGTAAGAAGAAATGGAATAAGAATTAATAATGATAGCAGTATCTTTTTCTTAAGTTTTTCTTTCATGAATGTTTCTCTATTTTTAGAGTAGCTCTATTTTTTATTTTTGCATTACCCAAAAAAGGAACATTAACTTTTGCATAATCCATCTTTAAGAGCCCCGAATAAGTTCTATTAATCGATCTATTTCTTCTTTTGTTGGTTTTTTATTACGTAAAGTCCTAAAAAAGGCAGGTAGGTATTTTATAGCATTTTTTTCTAACAGAATGTCTCTGGGAATTATACCCTGTGCTATTACTGCTTCATCAATAAACTTTTGGATATTTTCTTTATTTTTTGACATTCCTAGAGCTGTCGCCCACCTTTTTAGTGTTTTTTCATCAGAAGGGGGCGAAATTATACCTCTTTCTATTTTACTCCAGTTGCTTGGATCGTAATTCACCAATCTACATGCTTTTCTAAGAGTTAATCCTTTTTTGATTCGTAAATCTTTTAAATTTTCTCCGAATTGTTTAAGATTTTTATACATATAATAAAAAATTGATATTAATTCTTGTATTGTGGTATAATTCTACCACACCTGCTAGCCATGTCAATAATGAAGCTGTGGAAAACCTCATCATATTCTTGCTTATTTGACAGACCCCATATGCTTCAATAAAGTAAGAATGTAAGAAAGTATTACATTCATCAATAAAAATATGATTACTATAACTAAAATCACAAGCAAAGGACAAATTACTCTTCCAGCTAAATGGAGACGTAATTTTTCCACTAATCAATATATTATTGAAGAAAAAAAAGACAGATTAGAGATAAAACCATTGATTCTTAAAGAGTTGTATAAAAAAAACGAATACACTGTTTTTGATGCTATTCGCGACAACAAAGGAAAAGGAATCAAGGCAAAAGATTTAATCAAAATCTTGAAAAAGACAGTTTAGCATGGACAAAATAGAGGGACTAAAAAAATAACACCCCACTTTTTTTATTATGTGGGGTTTTTTTATAATAAGATTAGAACTGGCTTTTTAAAAAGATTTTCCATTAAAAATGCTAAGCCCTCAGAAAGAAAACATATAAGTTACTCTTCCCAATCGAGCTGACTTTCAGGAATACCCAATGATCTCCCGTAATCTTCAGCTTCTTTTCTTTTTTCTTTATCTCCCTTGTTGTATTTAAAAATCTTTTCAGGAAATATTACATATTCCTTGTTATCTACTGAAAAGTTAGCATACCACTTTGGTTTAAGTGAATAACTTAACTTCTCAGCTACTTCATCAGCTCTATTTACTTCTCCTTCAAAATAAATAGCTGTCCAAACCTTTGGCTGGTAATCAGCGGCGTTACTAATATTCCAAACATCTGTCTTGGTAATCTCTAATTCTTCCAAGATGCTCTTGTCTTTTAAACTTTCTTTGAGTAAAAGCCCTTTAAATTTCATATGTTTATATTATAATCTAATCTCTTTTTCTAACCAATCTATTTTTTGAGTTTTTCTCCTCCAAAAAATATCTTCCCAGATATAGTGAAAAGCTAATTTCTCCCAACCCTTATATTTTTTCCTAAAAAAATCAAGAATTTTTTTGACTGAAACCAACTTCTTATTAAATAATAGTTTGGACATTATCTTCTGTTCCCAGGGTGGAATAGTTGCTAAATGATCGCAATGATAAAAATCTTCAAACAAAAGATATTCAACAGACGCAGGCCCTATACCATAAAGCTTTAACGCTTCTTTCTTCAATTCCTCCCTTTCCATTTTTCTCATTTCAAGCTCATCAATTTCGCCTTTAGTAAACTGTTCACTAATTCTTTTTAAGAATTTAGTCCTATAACCCAATTTTAAATCTCTCAAAACTTGTTCTGAAACTTTAGCTATTGCTTTTGGTTCCCAAAAAGTAACGAGAGTTTTATTATCAAACTTAATTTTCTTGCCAAATTCACCAAAAAGATTTTCCAGCATCTGATAAGTTCTCCGAACAGTAGCATTCTGCAAGACAATATAAATAATCAAGGTTTCGTATAAGGAATTAGCAGCTACTGGTTTCATCCCTCGCCATCTCTTTAATAAGGGTTTAAGAAATTTGTCTTTCTTAAATCTTTTATCAAATTCTGAAATATCTTGTCTTAAATTGAATCTCCACCCTATTTCTGAAACCAAGTTTTGCTTAAATTCTTTTGATAAAACTTCTTTTGAATATACGGTTAATTTTATTTTGGGCTTAACTATCGTCCCCTTATTTTCTAATTTTAGTCCTAAATACTTTCCTTTCCAAACCATTGTTATCCAGTATTTACCTTTTTCCCATTCATTATCAGAAGATGGAAAATGCGACGGTTTGTAAATGGTCGCATCAAAATTATAAGGGGAAACTGGTTTCAGTATAGTTGAAAAAGTTTTGTTAAGATTATTTGTATTTATCATATTCTTTTATTTTAGCAGAAAAATCGTCTTTTTGACGATTTCTCTATACAATTACACCTAATTATATGCAATTTTATCTGCTCCGGGAGACGGACTCCGTTAGAACCTGCTTAGTGGATTGAAATAAAAAAAGCGACTTGCTTTTAAGTCACTATAAATAATCTTATACCTTCTTATCACCCGTCTATAGTCTCTGTATATATGTTCACCTTTCTGGCTGCATCCATAAGTACTGAATCTGGTGCCCAGTTAGAAGAACAAACAACGGTAATTTCTTTTTCTCCACTCAACCTCACTAATGCTTTTGTTAAAAATTGGTCTTCATTTTCTACCTCCATCAGCCAAGTAATACTGGGGTAGGGGCTCCAAGAACCATCTTTGTTCTGTATTTCTACCTCTTTCAGAAGCATTACTTTCTTTCCTTCTTTCGTTGAAAGATTAGGATCATATTTACAGTGACATGGAAGTAATTCTACGTTATCAGGATCAAAACGAATAGTAATATCTTTTCTGGGATATCCCCTTAAAAAGTCTTTTGTTCTTACTGCTTTCTTCATTTAAAAGAACCACCTCATTTTGTTGACTATTTTTACATTACTAGCTTTAATTAAAAAATCAAACCACAAATATTTAAAAAACGTAATGCTCTAAGGCATAATAAAACATCCAGCCAATAACAAAAAAAGCTATTGCAAGGTCAAATAGTAAAAAAAGTATGGCCCCTTTTTGATTGTTAACTTTCATATAATTATTTAAAAACCGGCAAAAGTCCTGATTATATCAACAGGAACAATGCTTACTATTCCCCAATAATCAATAGTTGCCAGACCCAAGAATTCACCTTTAATGTTAAATAAAGGACTGCCAACCATAGTACTTCTTTCAAGAATGTTTGTTGAAATCAGGTTTTTGTAAAAATAGGAAACAACCCCTTCATTAACTCCACGGGTAAATTCTTCTACTCCGTAAATTGTTCCAATTAAGAAAATTCTTTCTCCTGTTTTTATTTTGTTTAAATCAGCAAAACCAACTGTTGGTAAATTATTCTGTTCAAGTTTAATTAAAGCCAGATTATTAGTTAAATCTCTTTTTAAAATCTGATAAGGGGATGGTTTTCCTTCAACAAAAAATAAGAATTCAGAACCCTGAGGAACCAACTCAGCCAAAGTTACTATCAAACCATCTGAGGTTAGAACCATTGCTGAGCCATTGAGTATTTTTTCTTTACTGGTTGTTTTAATACCAACAACTGTTTTTTCAACTTTTTCAACAGCGTTTTCAAGAGCAGTATTTTCCTCAATAATAATCTCTTTCCTTTCAGTAACATAAACAGGCCTTTCAATAAAATATGGCCAAATAAACTGATTAGCAAAAAGCCCTCCTAAAATACCAACAACAAATATTGCTAAAACCTGTAAAACCTTTTTTTTCATATAACTAAACAGAAATTCTTGGTCTTTTTCTTTGCTTTATTTCATTTATTTTTGAAACAAACCTCATTGTTCTATAACTCTATATTAGATTTTTCTATAAATCTGTCAATTTTTATTCAATAAAAAAACAGTGCTATAATTTGGCACTGCCACGAATTAATTATTAATTTATCCCACTAAGTAAAAAGGGCTTTCAAGAACAGACTTGAGAGAAAACCAATTTTCCTTAACACTCTCTTTAATTCTTATGATTTGCCATCTTCCTCTGAAAAAAATCTTGAAATTCCTGAAGAGGTTTATTCTCATTTCTTTTAAATTTTCCATTTCTTTCAAGCCTTTCTTAAATTCATTTATACTATTAAGCCAAGAATTTGCTTTACAAACCACTGTTTCTGTTCTTGGCTCTTCTTTTCTATAATTTTCTAGTAATGTGGTTTGAAATTCAAATATAAAGAAACCGACAGGAGCATTTATTTCTGGAATCCCTTTTCTTAAACTAGATTTCTCCAAAAGTTTAACAATTTCTTCTAATTCTTCATGACTAAATTCTTCAACGTATTCAACGTTGGGAATTAAGTCTTGCCCTAACTTAACCTTTTTGTAAAAACCTTTTTTTAAGGTAATGTGGGATGAACTTTCTTCTTTTTGGTAAAAAAATAAATCCAAACTACCCATTAAGCCAATGTAATACATTAAGACATAATCTGAAGGATTTATGCTCACAATCCATAAATCTAACTTAAATTCTTTACCAGTTGAATCAATAATACCTATCTCACTCATTTTTCTCCTTCCTTTTTCAATTTTTAATATCTAATTCAGATTACAAAATTTCAAGAAAAAATCAATCCTTTTCTTCATGGACCCTCCTGAAATACCAACAAATATTGCTAAAATCTGTAAAACCTTTTTTATATAATTAAACAGAAACTCTTGGTCTTTTTCTTTGCTTCATTTTAATTAAATCTTTTGTACTTAAAAATATTATTTTCTCATTTTGAAAATCAATTACTACTCTTTTTTCTTTTTCAAAATCTCCAGAAATAATCTTTAAAGACAATGGGTCTAAAATCTTTTTTTGAATCACTCTTTTTAATGGCCTGGCTCCTAAATTTGAGTCAAAACCTTTTTGAGCAACAAAGTCCTTAACCGACTCTGTAATTTGAACATCAATATCTTTTTTCCCAAGTCTTTGAACAACTTTTTCAAGTTCAAGATTAACAATTTTCTTAATCTCTGGCTTGTTAAGATAATCAAAAATTATGATTTCATCAATTCTGTTCAAAAACTCTGGCCTGAAATCATGTTTTAGGGCTGAAAGCACTTTTTCTCTTAAAGATTCTCTTTGCTTTTTTTCCTCATCTCCGCCAATAAAACCTAGTGAAGCCTGCCGGGCAATAATATCACTTCCTACATTTGAAGTCATAATCAAAGTTGCATTTTTAAAAGAAGCTACTCTTCCTTTTGCATCAGTAAGCCGTCCATCTTCTAAAATCTGAAGAAGAATATTAAACACCTCTGGATGAGCTTTTTCAATTTCATCTAATAGTATTACACTATACGGCCTTCTCCTTATCTTTTCAGTTAACTGACCGCCTTCATCATAACCAACATAGCCAGGAGGAGAACCTATCATTTTGGAAACAGTGTGTTTTTCCATATATTCTGACATATCTAATCTGACCATTGCGTTTTCATCATTGAACAGGAAATTAGCTAAAGCTTTGGCAGTTTCTGTTTTTCCCACTCCAGTAGGCCCTAAAAACATAAATGAACCCAATGGCCTATTTTCCTCAGAAATTCCAGCCCTTGCCCGTCTAATAGCATTAGAAATTGCAAGAATAGCCTGTTTTTGACCAATAACCCGCCTGCTAATAATGTTCTCCATTTTCTCTAGCTTTTTAACTTCTTTTTCAAGCAATCTTGTTAAAGGAATTCCTGTCCACCTTGAAACTACTTTAACAATATCTTCTTCTGTTGCCTCGTCCTTTAAAAGAGGGTTTTTTCCCTGAATTCTTACTAATTTTTTCTCAGCACTTTTAAGTTCTTTTAAAAGCTCAGGGATTTTTCCATATTTTAACTCAGCTACTTTTTGCAAATTAGCTTCAGAAATCCCTTTTTCAGCTTCAAAGCGGGCATTTTCAATTTCTGATTTAATGGTTTTAATTTTTACAATCAAATCCTTTTCTGTTTTCCATTTAGTTTGAATTGCTCTTTGTCTTTCTGTTAAATCTGAAAGTTGTCTTGAGATTACTTTAAGCTTAATTTTGATTCCTTTTTCTTTTTTCAGAGCTTCTTGTTTAATTTGTAATTTATTAATTTCTCTTTTTAAATTCTCTAATTTAGAGGGTTCTGATTCAATTTCCAATCTTAAAGCACTCATTGCTTCATCCATTAAATCAACTGCTTTGTCAGGCAAAAACCTGTCAGAAATATATCTAGCAGCTAACTGAACACAAGTGACTAAAGCAGAATCCTTGATTTTTACGCCATGATGAAGCTCATATTTTTCTTTTATTCCTCTTAAAATTAAAATAGTGTCTTCAATTGAAGGCTCTGCCACATAAATTGGCTGAAACCTTCGTTCTAATGTCTGATCTTTTTCAATGTATTTCTGATATTCCTTTATGGTTGTAGCTCCAATTGCGCGCAGTTCTCCACGAGCCAAAGCTGGCTTTAAAAGATTTGAAGCATCAATTGCACCTTCAGCAGCTCCTGCTCCAACCAATGTATGAAGCTCATCAATGAATAATAAATACTTGCCATCAGCCCTATTAATTTCTTTTATAAATGCTTTGATCCTGTCTTCAAATTCACCTCTATACCTTGTTCCTGCTATTAAAGCTCCTAAGTCCATTCCTATCACCTCTTTATCTTTCAAGCTCTCAGGCACCTGACCCGTAATAATACGTTGGGCTAAGCCCTCAACAATAGCTGTTTTTCCAACACCTGCTTCACCAATTAAAACCGGGTTGTTTTTTCTTCTTCGTGAAAGTATCTGCATTAACCTTCTTATTTCATTCTCTCTGCCAACTACTGGGTCGAGTTTGCCCTTTCTGGCTAAAGAAGTAAGGTTGCGAGCATATTTCTCAATTACCTGATATTTTGTTTCAGGTTTTGGGTCAGTAATTCTATGACCTCCTCTTAGCTTGGCTAGTTCAGTTGAAAATATCTGGTAATCTAATCTGCCGAACTGCAAAGAACCAACCTCTGTTTTTGGCTTTAAAAAACTGGCTTTATCCAAGATTTCTTTTGCTTTTGTATCAGCATCCAAAAGACCTAAGAATAAATGCTCAATAGAAATAAATTCATCTCCCATTCTGCTGGCTTCTTTTTTTGCTTTGTCTAAAATCTTTGCCATATCCTGAGTAAGATAAAGCTGGCCCAGGGTCCGAGGGGTAATGATTGTAGGAATCTTGCCCAAACTTAATTCTGTTTTTTTCTTTAATCCTTCAATGTCAACACCAAGCCGTTCAAGAACATTTACAATAATACTTTCTGACTGCTTAAGCAAAACATAAAGTAAGTGCAAAGCATCAATCTGCTGCTGCTCTTTTTTTCTGGCTAATTCCTGGGCAGACATTATTGCCTCTTGGCTTTTATGAGTAAATTGTCCTCCGTTCATATAAATTTATTATAAAATAAAACACGAAAAAATCAAGCAAAAAGAGCAAAAAACAAAAATTATTCTTTGCTCCTGTAAATATTAACTATTAACTGCTTCTTTCTCCCAAAACCAATGAAATAATTTTTTCTTGTTCTTCGCTTAAAACCTTTAGAGTTATCTCGTCTTCTGGAGAGTATTTCATAATGATTTTTGCCAAAGTGTTCTTAATTGTTATTTTCTCATTATTAAACTCTAAAATTATGTCTCCTTCCTTTATCCCAGCATCATCTGCAACTGAATCAGGAAACACAGCTGGTTCTCCCTGAGAGCCTTTTATAACCCAAACGCCATAATCAACTGATAAATCATTCTTCTCTTTAATTTCTTCAGTAATTAAAACATATCTTACGCCTAAAAACGGATAAACAATCCTGCCTATGCTTTTAACTTGTTCAACATCTCTTTTAGCTTTGTTTATAGGGATAGCAAAACCAATACTCTGGCCTTCAAGATCAATGGCAGTGTTAATGCCCATAACTTCTCCTTTTGAATTTAAAAGCGGACCTCCGGAATTTCCCTTGTTAATAGCTGTATCAGTTTGGATTATGTCCTCTAAGACCTCAACAAAATCTCCGCTTGATGCTTCGATTGTCCTGCCCAGTCCAGAAATTATACCAACTGAAACAGTATTCTGGTATCTTCCCAAAACATAACCAATAGCAATTGCAGTCTGTCCAATCTGGATTTTATCAGAATCTCCAAGTTCCACTTTAGAAAAAGATTCAAAACTCACCTCTCCATCGCTTGTTATTGTTTTTGTCTGGTCAATCTTTAATATTGCTATGTCTTGCAAAGGGTCTCTGGCCAATACTTTTGCTGGAAACTGCTTGCCACTAGAAACAACAACAGTATAATCTGCCTCGTCGTCTAAAACAACGTGTTTGTTAGTTACAATCATGCCATCTTCAGAAACAATAAATCCTGTTCCTCCGCCTATTTCTTTTTTCTCAGTTCCTTTTTGCCTATATTGAGGAACTTTAAAATCAAAAAATGGTTCAAAGAAAAATTCTTCAAAAGGAGAAATGTAGTATTGTTCCAATACTGGTAAATCTTTTGTGACAATAATACTCACTACTGCTGGTGAAACTTTTTCCACCACATTAACAATTGCCTGCTCTTGAAAAGTATAAAGAGATTGCTCCTCTTCATTTTTTTGAGGCCTTGCAATCTCTATATTTAACCTGCTAAAAAAATCCTTTATTTCCCAGTAAAAGTAGCTTCCAGAAATTGCGCCTGCTAAAAATCCAAAAACAGATGATGTAAAAATCACCAGAATTAAAAATAAAAAAGCTTGTTTTTTAGAGAATTTAGCAAATTCTGATTTTACTGGCTTTAAAAGTTTCAATTTTCCTGATTTGAGTTTCGGTAATTTAATTGTTGGAAATTTTATTTTTGGCAGTTTATACATAGTACTCGTATTATAACCTATTTTATTTTTGATTTTCAATGAATAATCAAATCTATACTGAAAAATATCTGATTTTATTGAACCGAAAAAAAGCATCCAGAGCCCTGCCAAAATATATCTTAAATAGGTTATTAATCTTCCGTCTTTTTCAAATCTTCTGGCAGACACTAAAACAGGGCTGATATCAATAAAACCAAATTTACCGTATTTTTTAGCCCTTTTTACATAATCATGATCCTCAGCAAACTTTACTTTTTCATCAAAACCCTTAATTGCCTGATTGATTTCTTTTTTAACTAAAATAACATTAGTGGCATGAGGTAAAAAACTCTGGCTTAATTTTGCCCATAAATTATATAGCCAGTAAAAGATCTTATCAATTATTTTTCCCTGAGGATAGATTGGAAAACTTGCTACGCTTAGATTCCTGCTTTTAAAGTTCTCAACAAGATCATTTAAAAACCTAACTGGTAAAGATATAGCGTCAGCATCTATAAACAAAAATAAATCCCCAGAAGCAATCTTAGCTCCCTCATTTCTTCCTTTGGGCGGCAGACCTCCTTCTGTTATTTTACAGCCAAAGCTCTTTGCTATTTTAACTGTATCATCTTGTGAATTAGCATCAGCAACAATTATTTCATAGTCCTTAAAGCCTTGATTCTTGATTTCTGTAAGAAGTAAAGGAAGATATTCTTCTTCATTTAAAGTTGGAATAATAATGCTTAACATGTTTAAAATAATTCTCTGGCTTGCTCCCAGATTTCAATGTTTTCATGTTTCTCTTTTAACCAAAACCACCATTCAGCTCCCCATAAATAAAACTTGTCTAATCCTGTGTTCTTGGCAAATTCAATGTTTTTATTAAAGCGCTCAAGATTCATTGTTTTGTCCTGTTCTTCAAAAGAACATTCATAAAGCCGGTCAGGACACCAGGGTTCTGCCTGAAGCTCAACAGAAATTACATCTTTATTGAAAAGCTTTTTAATAATCTCTGATTTTCTCCAGTAAAAAACTGGTGGAAAAGGATAACTTATATATGCATTGATTTCTTCTAGCCAGGCTTTTTTATACATAGTTGTTCCAACAATATCTCCCATCCTAGCTGCTTCAATCCAGAAAGACCACTCACCACTATCTGAAACTATTATTGGCTTTGTACTGTCAAGCGATTTAATAAACTCAATTTCCTGCCTTACGAAATTCTTATCAATCCAGGGACATTCTCCAAAAGGAAAAAGGGGTTCATTTTCCGCCATCCAGGCAGTGATTACAGGGCTTTGTTTGTATCTTGAAACAATTGTTTCAATTAAGTTCAAAATTCTTTGTTGTTGTTCCTGCTTGTTTAAACTTTCTGCCCAGTCAGGAATATGGCATTCTGGCCAGGAACCAGTTTTCATCCCAATCACTAAAACAATATTTGCATTTTTCATTTCTGCCTGTTCAATCTGCCAGTCCAAATCCTCAAAATTAAACTCATTTTCTTTTTTTTCAAGCAAATCCCAGAACGTAATAAGCTTTATATCTTTTACATTTAAGTCAGAAAGTATTTCTGTATAAGCTTTTCTCCAGTCCAGGCCAAAATTCTGGGCATGCTTTTGAGAAAAGTTCACGCCAAAAGTTATTTTTTCTGCTTTTGGTGGAGTGCCAATAAAAAAATAACTGATTAAAACAAACAAAATTATTAATAAAAAAAATACAATATTTTTATACTTTATTGTCATAAAACTTTATAAGGGAAAGCCAGGGGGCTGGGAAGCTATTTCTTCAATATTAAAAACTCCTCTTTTCTCAGCTTCAATAAACCCTTCCATTGCTGCTTCAGCAAACCATCCACTTTCAAGTAAATCAAAAAGCCATTCATTAGTGTAATCCGGGTCCTGCTGAACAATACCAGAACCAAGCTTTAAAAGCCACTCACGATTATAATGTTCTTGAGAACCAATTGAAGGAGCAATAATAATTGGCAAGCCCAAACCAGTATAAAAGGAAAGTTCGCTTGGTTTTGTCCATAAAATATCAGATTTTCTTAAAGCTGAATTAAAATCATTAAAATAACCTTGTATGCTATTGTTAAAAATTATTTCAACACCTGTTTTCAAACCCAAATTTTCAATACAATTTAAAAAGTAATTCTTAACACGCTCTCTTGTTCCAGCAACTAAGATAAGTTTAAGTTGTTCATTCTGGATTTCGTTTTTTAAACTTTTAAGAATCTTATAGCCAACTTCTCTCTGGGCGCCTGCTCCTCCCACAGCAAACATAACTGTAAAAATATGGTCTGATTTTTCAGGCAAATCCCCTACATATTTATCAATTAAAATCTGGTACTGATGAAAATATCTTTTTTTAGGGTCAAGATTCAACAATCTGCATGCCAAATCATGTTTTAGAATTTCCAAATCCTTAGTGCCAATATTTTCCAAAGGCAAAGGATAACCTGTAAAAAAAATGTTTTCTGGCTTCGCACCATAAAGCTTTAACCTTTCAACAACTCTTTTGGTTGGTGCAAAATACTTAATCCTGCTTGATTTTGGTTTTAAAGCAGCCCAGGGCCTTGCAATATCAGCATCACAAACAACACAATATATATCACTGGGATAATTAAAAAACTCTGCCATAAAAGTAGGTGTAAAAAAAGTTGAAATAATTGGACGGGGTTTTTCTTTTAATTTTTCAATTAAATGCTTTCCCCAGCCACCTTTAAATAAAGAATAGATTTTTTTTAAAGAGAAATTGGGTTTTGATAAATCTCTTTTAGGATAAAAGGTAAGGATTCTTTGAAATCTATCAAAAACAGAAAAAGAAAATTCCCCAATCAAAGGAACTCTTTTAAATCTTGAAATGGTCTCATAAAGTTTTCTTGTTGATTGCCAGATATTTCTGTCTTTTTTGGGAATACCTTGATAGTTATTGGCATTAATAATTTCATTTTCAAAAGCCAGATGTTTTAAAGGATAAGCAGTTCTTTGATGACCATAACCCATGTCAACACTAACAACCCAAACTTTTTGTTTGTCAGAATGATTCATTGAATTATTTTATCAAAAATTAAAGTGTTATGTAAGTTTTTTAAAAAAGAGGAGGTCTGTTTTAAAAAAGAAATTTCAATTTTTGTCTTTTTTGAATCTTTAAAATTAAAAAACCTAAAAATAGATAAAAGGCAAAAATCCACACAAAAGAAACATTTTTAAAAATTAAGTTCGTATAAGGAATTTTATAAGAAAAATCAATAATTTTTAAAATATAGGTTAAGATTAACCAAATTGGAAAAGAAAAAATTAATGCTAAGGCCTGGGAGAAAATCGCTAAAAGAGAAATTGTAAATCCTAAAATAGTGATCATTGGAAGCAAAGGAACAATCAAGACATTAACAATAGGTCCTATTAAAGGAATTTGACCAAAGTTATAAATCAAAATAGGAAAAGTAAAAGCTTGGGCGCTTAAGGTAGAAGCTAAACTATACCTTAATTCAAAATTATTTGGAACTTTTTTAAATAAATTTAAAAATGTTGGCTGTAGATATACTAGTCCCATTACTGCTAAAAAAGAAAGTTGGAACCCTATATCTGCTATCAGCAGTGGATTAAAAAATAACATTAAGACCGCTGAAAAAACTATTGCCCCTGAAGCGCTGCCAGCTCTTCCAAAGTGCTGGGCTGTTAAAAGTATGATGCCCATTATACCAGCTCTTATTCCTGAAGCCAGAGCACCAATCATTAAAATATAGGAGATAATTATAATGATTGATAAGTAAAATGCCTGATGTCTCCAAAAGCCCAATGCTAAAAGAAAGTTTAAAACTAACACAGAAATGATTGTAATATTCATTCCAGAAACAGCAGTAATATGACGAGTACCACTTAAATTAAATTTATTTTTCCATTCTTCTGAGAAACTATCTTCATCTCCAAATAATAACCCTTCTAAAAGCGCTGATTGAGGCAAAGGAATTATTCTGTTTAAACTTTGTTTTAAACTATTTTTAATTGAAAAAAGGGCTTTCATTATCCCATTTCCAAAATCTTTTTCTAATAATCCTATTTTTGGGAGAAACATTAAAGCATAGACTCCTTTTCTTGCCAAATAATCCTTATAACTAAAATCTTCAAAGATTGGGGGCTCCTCTAATTTTCCAGCAATCTTTACCTTATCTCCATATTCATATTCAGGATATTTTGAAGTTGTTATTAGAATCTTTCCATTGAAATTATCTGGTTGAATTTCAAACTGTTGGCTTTTCTCTTTTTGAACAGGTTGATTAGTGATAATGCTTTCAAAAACAACGTCTTGATTTATATAATTCTTAAAATCATTATTTTCAATTTTTGACTGAAATAAGTAATAACGCCACATTCCCAAAACTAAAAACAATGCATAAAAACTAAAAACTGCTATTCTTTTGTATTTCCAGAAAACTGAAATTGGAATTAAAGTAAAAATTAAAAATCCCAGTATTAATAACTGAGAGATTTGAAAAATTAAGCCAAGAGAGATACCTACAATAAAAGAAAGGCAGAGATACAAAAAGATTTTAGATTTTGTCATAATAATTTGACAAAGATTCCTAATCTCTGTAGTTTACTCAATGGAGATGATGTTCTTTGTCAACAGCAAAAGAAATAAAAGAATTAATAGATAGAATGAATAAGGGTGAAGTAAGTATAGATGAGGGTATAGATGAAATGGGTGATCTCTTCGGAGAAGAAATTCTAAAAGAGTATAAAAAAGAATATAAAAAGTCTGACTCTCGCCCCGATTACTGGAAGATTGCAATAAAGGGTTTAAAAAGAATGTTAGAAGAAATGGAAAGAATTGAAGAAACCGAGAAGTAACTCAAAAGTTATTTTTTAAAAAACCAGATGTCTACATCTCGGTCTTTTTTTACCAAGTAGAGAAATTTTGATTTGTTCTGTAAATGATGAAGTTTTTAAAAAGAAAACTTCAGTCAAAATTCTTCTACTGGGTTATCTCACCTCACAAACATCAAAAAAAGGAGAAATAGCTTTTTGGATTTCTAAGAGATATTCTCTGGGATAAGGTCTTAAGTTTTCAAATTCTGGATTTATTGTTTTCTCCCCTTTGAAATTCTGTAAATAGTATCTTTTGGCTGGCTTTATCCAATGAACAATTTTCAAGATGTCTTTTTTTCCATGAAGGCCTGGCACCACAGTTGTTCTGAATTCATAATCAATTCTGGATTTTTTTAAAATATCAATGCTTTTTTCAATCTTTTTTAAAATATTAGTTTTTAAAACTCCGGATATTCCAATAATCTGAAGGTATTTTTCTTTTGGAGCCTTAACATCCATTGCCACATAATCTATTAATTTTTTATCAATCAAATGTTTTAAGATTTTAGGATTTGAGCCATTGGTATCAAGTTTTATTAAATAACCTAACTTTTTAATCTTTCTAATAAAGCTAGGCAACCGTGCATTTATAGTCGGTTCGCCCCCGCAGACCACAACTGCCTCTAATAACTCTTTTCTTTGTTTTAAAAAAGAAAAAAAATCTTTATTTGAAATAATTGGCTGAAGCTTAATTTTTTTAGGCAGAACAAGTTCTGATGAATAACAAAAACCACAGCGAAAATTACAGCCAATTAAAAAAACCGTGGCTGCTAAATGGCCAGGATAATCAATAAGAGTAAGTTTTTGAAGACCGCCAATCTTCATAAATTAAGCGTCGGTTAATGATTGCTTTTTTAATTTAAATTCTTTTCTCTCTTTCCACTCACGCTTTTTGCCGTCATTCCATTGTGACACGGGGCGAATGTAACCGACTATCCTGGAATAAACCTCGCATGGCTGCTTGATAATGCATTTTGGACACTGAAAATGTTCTCCTGATAAATAACCATGAGAAGGACAAATTGAAAAAGTAGGAGTTAGGGTGATATATGGCAAGTGAAAGTTCTCAAACACTTTTTTAATCAATGTCTTAACAGTAGAAACATCAGAGATATTTTCACCCAAAAACAGATGTAAAACAGTGCCGCCAGTATACTTGCACTGAATTTCATCCTGAAGCTTTAAAGCTTCAAAAGCGTCAGTAGTATAATTAACCGGCAATTGGCTTGAATTAGTATAGTAAGGCGTTTTTTCTGTTCCAGCAGCAATAATATCAGGATATTGCTCTTTATCTTTTAAAGCCAAGCGATAGGCAGTGCTCTCAGCTGGTGTGGCCTCAAGATTATAGATATTATTGGTTTCACTTTGGTATTTAACTAGTTTCTTCCTCATAAAATCCATTGTTTCTAAGGCAAATTTTCTTCCTTTTCGTGAAGTAATATCCGCACCAATGAAATTAAGCAAGGCCTCGTTCATTCCAACCAGTCCAATAGTTGCAAAATGATTAGCATAATAAGCATTTCTCATTTTTTTAATACTTTCCAGATAATATTTTGAATAAGGATAAAGGCCTTTTGTAATATAGTTTTCCAAAACTTTTCTTTTAATTTCCAAACTTTCTTTTGCCAAATTCATTACTCTTTCTAGCCGCTTGAAAAAATCTTTTTTGGTTTTTGATAAATAGCCAATTCTGGAAAGATTGATGGTCACCACCCCTATTGATCCTGTAAGCGCTCCTGCGCCAAATAATCCTCCTCCGCCACGATTATGAAGTTCTTTCAAATCTAACCGAAGCCTACAACACATACTTCTAACATCCTCTGGCTTCATTTCAGAATTAATATAATTAGCAAAATAATTAGTTCCATATTTTCCTGATGCCTTAAAAGCTAAATCATATGCAGGATCATCCCAGGGAAAATCTTTTGTAATATTGATTGTTGGAATGGGAAAATGAAATGGTTTTCCGGTTTTATCTCCCTCAAGTATTATTTCATAAAATGCTTTGTTAAGGATCTTCATTTCTTCTTCAAATTCAGCATAAGTTTCTTTCTGGGGCTTGCCACCAATAATAACAGGCTGATTAGCAAAAGAAGGTGACGGTTTTAAATCAAGAGTAATGTTACTAAAAGGACACTGAAATCCTACTCTTGTAGGAACAGCCATGTTGTAAAGAAATTCCTGAAATGATTGCTTAACCTGCTTGTAATTTAAATTATCGTAACGGATAAACGGAGCAAGCAAGGTATCAAAATTAGAAATAGCAACAGCTCCTGCTACTTCACCTTGAACTGTGTATAAAAAGTTTATTATCTGGCCCAGGGCAACTCTTAAGTGCTTTGCTGGTTTTGATTCTACTTTGCCTATTACTCCACCAAAACCTCTGATCAAAAGGTCATACAAATCCCAGCCAGAGCAATAAGTACCTAAAGTATCTAGATTATGAATGTGAAAATCCCCAGACCGATGAGCATCTCTCACTTCTTTGGAATAAACTTTATTGAGCCAATATCTTTTAATGATATATGAAACGCCGTAGCGATTCAGCCCCTGCAGAGAAAAAGCCATGTTAGCATTCTCCTGAACTTCCCAGTCAAGTTTCCCTAAATATTTATCAATTCTATCCACTGCTTCTTCGCTAACTTTCACTGCCTCTCTTATTCTTCTGCGCTGTTCTCTGTAAAGAATGTAAGCTTTAGCAGTTTCAACCAAGCCTTCTAAAATTAAAACTTCTTCAACAATATCCTGAATCTGTTCAACATGAGGAATTTCATCTTTTTTAAAGCGTCTGTCTAATATTTTAATTACCTCTTGAGTTAATTTCTTTGACTTGACGCCATCACCTTGGCCAGTAGCAGTAATAGCTTTAAAAATTGCATTGGAAATTTTTAAACCATCAAAATCAGTTATTGTCCCATCTCTTTTTTGAACCTTAGTAGTTTTACTTTTAACAGCTTGTTTAGTCATAATAATTACATTTTACTTCAACAAAAAAAAACGGTCAAATATCCAGTCAATTCAGTCAAAATTTTAACTTATCCACAGAGTTTAAAAAACTAAAATCCTGTAACAATAACTGTTACTTTTATTTCTCCATTTCTTAGCTGTTCATCCTGAACAGCACCAAAAACAACTTTTGCTTTTGGATTGATTTCTTTTGTAATTAGTTTGCCAATTTCCTCAATTTCAAACAAAGATATATCCTCACCACCAGAAACATTAAATAAAACTCCTTTTGCACCTTTTGGCCTGATATCTAAAAGTGGAGAGCTTAAAGCAAGAGCTGTTGCCTCTAATGCTCTTTTTTCACCTTTGGCTGTTCCCATGCCAAAGAGAACGCTCCCAGAATTTTTAAGAATTGATTTTACATCAGCAAAATCAATATTCACAATCCCTGGCAGCATAATCAAATCAGAAATTCCTTTAACCGCTTCTCTTAAAACATCATCACAAAGCCAGAAAGCATTAAGAAGCGAAGTTGTAGGGTCTAAACAATGAAGTAATTTGTCATTTTTAATCACTAAAAGCGCATCAACTTTTTGTTGTAATAGCTTTCTGCTATTTTCCGCAATTTTCCTCCTGTAAACTCCCTCAAAGGAAAAAGGTAAAGTGGTAATTGCTACTGTTAAAGCACCTGTTTTTTTAGCAATTTGAGCAATGATAGGGCTAGCACCACTACCAGTTCCACCTCCCAGTCCTCCTGTAATAAAAATCATGTCAGCGCCTTTTAATGACTCATAAATTTTATCTTTACTTTCTTTTGCTGCTAATTCACCAACCTGAGGTTTCATGCCTGTTCCTAAGCCCTTGGTTATTTTTTCTCCTATTCTTAATTTCACATCAGCCTGAATCTTTTTTAAGTCCTGATAATCAGTATTCATTGCAATTAATTCAATTCCTTTAATTCTTGATTTTTTCATTCTTGATATGGCATTGCCACCTGAACCGCCAACTCCTACTACTTTAATATTTGTTGTTAATTTTTTAATCCTCTTTTTCATGGAATAAAAATTCTAAATATTTTTTTAATTTTAGAACCAAGCTTTTTCCCAAATCCAAAACCCTGTTCTTTTTCTTCCAAATCAGCACCTAAAAGAACCAAACCACAAGCAGTTGCCCAGCTTAAATCTCTTTCAATGCCTGTTATTCCTTGTGGTTTGCCTAAAAAACATGGGAGACAGAATTTCTTTTTTGCCAACTTAACAATTTTTGGCAATTTTGCTCCGCCTCCAATTAAAATCACTCCAGCTGGAAGCCGTTTTTCTTTTGATATTTTCTTAAGTTCCTCATTAATTTGTTCAAAAATTTCTGAAACCCTGATTGCAATAATTTTTGTTAAGAATTTTTGTGAAAAAATTAAAGGTTCTTCTTCCTCTATTACAACTTTCTTTTTAATATCTCTTCCGCTGAAAACACAGGAGCCGTACTTAATTTTAATTCTTTCTGCGCTGTCAATGTCAGTATATAATCCAACAGCAATATCTGAAGTAATATTGTCTGAACCTATGGGTATCACTGCCAGATGAATCAAACTCCCTTCTTCAAAAACAGCTAGATTGGTAACACCAGCTCCAATATCAACCAAAGCAACACCAAGCTCTTTCTGTTTTTCAGTTAATGATGACCGGGCTGCTGCCAGAGCAGAAGGCACTAAATCAAGTATTTCCAAATCAGAGTTTAAAATTGCCTGTCTTGTATTTTTAAGATATGGAGAAAATCCTCCTAAAGCCAAAACTTCTGTCTCTAATCTTACTCCTTCAAGACCAATGGGTTCTCTTATTCCTCTTTCTCCATCAATAATAAATTCTTTTGGTAAAATATCAAAAATTTCCTTGTTTGAAGGAAGGTTAATTGCCCGAGCTGCCTGCAATACTCTTTGGATGTCTTCTTCAGAAATTTTTCTATCAGCCCTGGAAACAGAAACTAATCCGTGGGAACAGGAAGAAAAAATATGACTTCCACTTAAGTTGACATAAACCGAATTAATTGGCCTGCCTAAGTCTTGAGAAACTTTTGAAAAAACATTTTTTAATACATCTGATATTTTTTCTACGCTGACTACTGTTCCTTTTCTAATACCATCTGACTCTTCTTTAGTTGTTAAAACTGCCTCTATTACATTTTTCTTTGCGTCCTTTTTAGTAATTAAAACCTTTACGCTTGAAGACCCTATATCCAAACCGGTTATTATTTTTTTTCTTGCCATTTGATTATTAAAAGTATGGGAATAAATAATAATTTTCTTTGCCTTTCATTTCTTTTGCTTTTTGCTCTGACTTCTCGTGGCTATAACCTAAAAGGTGTAAAATCCCGTGAATAAGTGCTCTGGATAATTCTTTTTTAAATAAAAGGCCTAATTTTTTAGCATTTTTTTTGATAAATTGGGGGCAGATAACCACTTCACCTAAGATATTTTCAAATTCTTTTATTTTCCCCATAAAATCTTTGGTTTCAGAAAAAGATAAAACATCAGTTGGTTTGTTTTTGTTTAAATACTTTTTGTTTAAACCCCTCATTTCTTTTTCTTTTATAAAAGCTACTGAAACAATATGTCTTCCTTTATTTTCACCTCTTAAAACAGCTTGGCTAACTTTTTTTAAAAATTTTTTATCAAGAACAAAATCTGTTAGATTGTTAATCTCAATCATAATCAGGAAAGCAAATCCTTAACAATTTTTGAAATTAAAGCTCCGCTTGCTTTACCTTTAACTTTTGGCATGAGTCCTGACATCACTTTTCCCATATCCTTAATGCTTTCTGCTTTTGTTTCTTTGATAACCTCTTTTGCTAATTCTTTAATTTCTTTTTCTTCGAGTTGTTGAGGCATATATGTTTTTAAAACTTCAAGTTCTTGTTCTTCTTTTTTTACCAAGTCATCTCTTTTACCTTTTCTAAATTCAGCAATCGCTTCTTCTGATTTTTTTGTTTTTAATATAATAACATCCAAAATTTCCTCGTCAGTTAAAATACTTTTTTCTTCTAGTTCCTTATCGGTGAAATCTGGATTTTCTTTGCTCAGTTGATATCTTTTTTCCTTTTCTTTATTAAAAATATCAGTTTTCAATAGTCTTAAAACTGAAACTTCAATTTCTTTTTTTTGTTTTAAAGCATTTTTGAAATCTGTTTCAAGTTTATCCTTAAGCATACTGATTAAAAAATAAATAATAATTTTTACTAATTATCTTTTTAAACCCAGCTTTTTCATTCTTTGATACTCCTTCCTCTTTTCTTCTCTCCTTAAAGCTGCTCTATTTTTGAGCTGGCGGGATTTTTTCCTTTGCTTATACTTTTTCTTTCTTGCTCTAATCAAAAGACCGCTTTGTTTAACTCTTTTGCTAAAGCGTCTTACCAAGCTTTGTGACGTTTCTCTTTCTCTTTTTGTTACTTCTAAAGCCATAATTTTGATTTAATTGTTCAGTATTTATGGTGTTTTTTGTTCATGCATTTTTTCTTCAGTTTGCCATCCACCCAAAACATGAAGGTGAATATGGTCTATCATTTGTCCTGCGCTTCTTCCAACATTAAATGCTAATTTATATCCTTGATCTTTAATTTTAAGTTTTTCTGCAACCTTTTTGGCAGTTAAAATCAAACCTCCAATTAATTCTTTGTCAGTTTCTTTTAAATCGTTTACTGAATTAATGTGTTTTTTGGGAATAATTAAAACATGGATTGGAGCTCTAGGATTTATATCCTTAAAAGCAATAAATGTTTCATCTTTGTAAATCACTTCTGAATTCATTTCTTTATTTATAATTTTGCAAAATATACAATCCATAAAAAGTAATAAATTATTTTTTAATCTTTTTCTTAATCTCGTTCACCACTTTAACTAAATCTACTTCCTGTTGTTTTCCTGTTTTCATTTCTCTTATAATAATTGAATTGGCTAAAGCTTCTTTTTGGCCAAATATTAAACTGTATTGAACACCAATCTTATTTGCAATATTAAGTTGAACGCTTAAAGAATCACGCCCCAAAGAAGAGTAAAACGGTATCTTTGCTTTCCTGAACTCTTCTGCTAATTTTAAGGTCTTCCTTTTTGCTAAATTGCCAAGCTGAGCTAAGAATACTTTTGGCTTTGGTTTTTGAGCAGGTTTTAAGGCTCGCTCTTTCATTAAAAGTATTATTCTATCAATGCCTCCTGCTATTCCTACAGCTGGCGTTGGTTTACCACCTAAAAGTTTTACTAAATCATCATACCTGCCTCCGCCAGCCAAGGCAATAGTGGTTAATTCTGAAGAATCTTTCTTTTTTTCTTGAACGAAAAATTCAAAAACTGTGCGAGTATAATAATCTAAACCTCTAACCAAATGAGGGTTTAAATTATAGGGCAGTTCAAGCTCGTCTAAAAACTCAAGAAATTCTTTAAAATGTTTTCGGCAATCAGAACAAAGATGATCAATTGTCTGAGGCGCTTCTGAAGATATTTTCTGACATTTTTCCTGTTTACAATCCAATATTCTTAAAGGGTTTTCTTTAACCTTTCTTTTACAATTAACACACAAATTGCCAGCTCTTGACCTAAGATAGCTTACCAAAAGCTTTTTATAATAAGGCCTGCAACAGCTGGCACCAATACTATTTACCTCAATACCTATATTTTTGATTTTAAGGTCTTTAAAAATACTATATGCAATCTGTACAATTTCAGCATCAATAGCTGAACTTTCTTCGCCTAAAATCTCCAAACCAAACTGCCAGAACTGACGAAATCTTCCAGACTGGGGTTTTTCATGGCGAAAATAAGGTCCAGAATGCCAAAGCTTAACAGGTTTAGGTAGATTTTTCATGCCATGTTCTATATAGGCCCTAACAATCGGAGCAGTTCCTTCTGGTCTTAAAGCCAGGTAATTCCCGCCTTTTGTTCTTAAAGTGAATATTTCTTTTTTAACTATGTCTGTAGAAAGACCTATCCCTTTAGAAAAAAGCTCCCGCTGTTCCAATATAGGAGTTTCTATTCTTTTGAAACTGTAAGAACCTGCAATATTTTCAACAACAGTATTAATTTTTTCATAATATCCATAATCATCTTCTAGGATATCATGCATTCCTGTTGGTGATTGAAATTTTAATCTCATAAATTAGTTAAATTTTAGTAAGCTGGAGCTTCTATTTTAGCTAAGGCTGTAAATGGCCAGGCTCTTAAATAGACTTTGCCAACAATAAATTCTTTCAAAAGAGATCCCCAGCGTCTTGAATCAGAAGAAAAAGCCCTATTATCTCCTAATACAAAATATTCATTCTCTGACAATGAAGTTTTTATTTCCCCAGTTGTATAACTATCAGACAAATATTCTGATTCATCTAAAACAAACTTTTCACTTCCATTAACAATAATTATCTGGCCATTCTCAATAATTACTGTTTCACCTGGAAGTCCGATTATTCTTTTAATATAGCGTTGAGTAGGACTCTGAGGATATTTAAAAACAACCACCTCTCCTCTTTGAGGATCTCTGAACCTATAAGTAATCTCATCAACAATTAAATAATCACTATTAAAAAAATTAGGCTCCATTGATATGCCTTGAACAAAAAAAGGTTGAAAAATAAAATAACGAACAGGAAACACTATAATAATCGCTAAAATCACTATTTTGATGGTTTCCAATAAAAAAGAGAGAAAGTCTTTCATAATATGCTTATTTTACCAGTTTTTTCGTGTTTGGCAAGCTTAAACTCTTGAGTATATTTTAAATTTAAGAAATAATGGATAAATATGAAAATTATTATTGGCTTAGGAAATCCAGAAAAAAAACATGAATCAACCAGACACAATCTTGGCAGATTAATAATTAAAAGCTTTCAAAAAAAAGTTGGTTTTCCTGATTTTGAATTAAAGAAAAAAATGAAAGCTTTAATTTCTAAAAAAGGAAAAACAATTCTAGCTTTACCTGAAACTTTTATGAATGCTTCTGGTAAATCTGTAAAGCTGTTAGTTAAAAACTACAAACTAAAAACAAATAATATTGTTGTAGTTCATGATGATTTTGCTCTTGAATTGGGAAAATTAAGAATTTCTAAAAACAGAAGTTCTGGAGGGCACAAGGGAATTCAATCAATAATCAACGAACTAAAAACAAAAGATTTTATCCGTTTTCGCATCGGAATAAAACCAAAGCGTCAACCTAAAAACTTAGATAAATTTGTTCTTAAAAAATTTACAAAACAAGAAAAAGAGGTTATAAAAAAAGCTATCAAAGAGTGTGTTAAAGCGCTTGAACTTGAATTAAAACAAGGATTAGAAAAAGCAATGAACGAATATAATAAATAAAAGCGAGATAAATAGAACGGGATTAGACCTATACTAATAAATGTTTTCAGAAAATATAGATAGAATAAAAAAAGAAGGTCACAAAGGACCCTAATTAGTTTTTAAAATATCCCAAATATCCCGCACGATTCCATATGGCATTGTAATAAACAAAAATCGCCCTGTGGAAATTATTTCTTTTATATTATCTATCAAACAATCATGTAGATAATCCCAAAAGTCCTCACAACAGACACCATCGACTTGTTTCTCTTCGTCGACTTGTTTCTCTTCCATTTTAAAATCCTCTCCTTTTTAAAGATACTATATTTTTCGATATCTAAATATAAAACATTTAAACTTAAAAATCAAATGCTTTTAAAAATTTTAAAATTACTGTTATAGTTTAATAATTATAGACAAAATCAAAGTTTATGAAATTAATAGTCGTTGAAAGTCCAACAAAATGCAAAACTTTAAAAAAGTTTTTAGGCAAAGATTTCAAAATCTCAGCAACAATGGGACATGTCAGAGATTTGCCGCAAAAAAAACTTGGTATTGATATTGAGCATAATTTTAAACCTGAATACAAAACTATTGAAAAAAGAGAAAATACAATAAAAGATTTACAAAAAGAAACAAAAAAAGCAGAAAAAGTCTACTTAGCAATGGATCCCGACAGAGAAGGAGAAGCAATTGCCTGGCACTTAAGCCAGGTTCTAAAACTTAAAGACCCAGAGCGTATTATCTTTCATGAGATTACAAAATCAGCAATTGAACAAGCCTTAAAGCATCCAAGAAAAACTGATATGAAGCTAGTTGATTCCCAGCAAGCAAGAAGAATTTTAGACAGATTAGTTGGCTATAAATTGTCGCCTCTTTTATGGAAAAAAATAGCCAGAAGATTATCTGCTGGAAGAGTTCAGTCAGTGACTGTTAGGTTAGTTGCTGAAAGGGAAAAAGAGATTAAAGATTTCAAACCCCAGGAATACTGGAGCATTGAAGCTCTTTTTGAAAAAGACAAAAAAGAGTTTAAAGCTTTGCTCATTAAAAAAGACAATAAAACAATTTCAAAACTAGGGATTGAAAACAAAAAACAGGCAAATAAAATTCTAAAAGATTTAAAGAAAGCTGAGTACAAAGTTGCTGATATAGAAAGAAAAGAAAAAAAGAGGAATCCCCTTCCTCCTTTTACAACTTCAACTCTTCAGCAAACAGCTTGGAGAAAATTCCGTTATCCAGCAAAACAAACAATGTTTTTAGCTCAAAAAATATATGAAAATGGTCTTATCACTTATCACAGAACAGACTCCTTAAACCTTTCCCAGCAATCCTTACTTCAAGCTAAAGAATTTATTATTGATAATTATGGGAAGAATTACTGGCCAGGATTTTCTAGAAGATATAAAGCAAAAGGAAGGGTTCAAGAGGCTCACGAAGCAATAAGACCAACCTACCCAGAAAAAAGTCCAGAACAATTACAAAAAAAATTAAATAAGAATGCTTTAAAAATTTATGAATTGATATGGACAAGATTTATTGCCTGTCAGATGAGCTCAGCTTTATTTAATTCATTGAAAATTGACATTGATGCCAAAAATTATTTATTCAGAGCTAATGGACAAACCTTAAAGTTTGACGGGTTTTTAAAAGTTTATGCTTTGAAATTTGAAGAAGCTATTCTTCCAGCTCTTGTTGTTAAAGAATTATTAAAATTAAAAAAACTGCTTTCTTTGCAGCACTTTACTCAACCACCACCAAGATATACAGAAGCCAGTTTAATTAAAACTTTAGAAAAAAATGGAATTGGAAGACCTTCAACATATGCCCCAATACTCTCTACAATTCAATTAAGAAACTATATTGAAAAAGATGAGCAAAAACGTTTCAAACCAACTGAAATTGGAATTAGGGTCAATAATCTGCTGGTAAATCATTTTCCAAAGATTGTTGATATTGGCTTTACAAAAAAAATGGAAGAAGATTTAGACGAAATAGCAAAAGGTGAAAAAAAATGGGTTCCAGTAATTAAGGAGTTCTATGAAGATTTTGAAAAAACTTTAAAACAGAAGGAAAAAGAAATTCCTCATAAAAAGCTAACTTATGAAAAAACAAGACAGAAATGCCCTCAATGCAAAAGCCCTATTGTTATAAAATTAGGAAGATATGGAAAATTCTATGCTTGCAGCAATTTCCCAAAATGCAAATACACAAAAACAATTAAAGAAAATGACTTAAAAATAAAGTGTCCTAAATGTAAAAAAGGAGGGGTTGTAGAAAAGAGAACAAAAACAAAAAAAATCTTTTATGGTTGTTCAAACTGGCCTGAATGTGATTTTGCTACCTGGGATAAACCCCTTACAAAAAAAAGACTTATCTGGGGCAATAAAACTGTGCAAGAATGCCCTGAATGTAAATCTCCTTTAGTTGAAACTAAAAGAAAGCAGATCAAGTGTTCAAATAAGGAGTGCGGGTATGTTCAAGAAAAATAGATTGACGCTTATGCTAAAAATTGATAATTTAAATTCACCTTGGCCGAAGTGGTGAAATGGCAAACACGGTAGATTCAAAATCTACTGCTCGTAAGGGCTTGTGGGTTCAACTCCCACCTTCGGCACTCTAAAACAAAAACGCTTTTTAATCAGCGTTTTTTCTGTTTCGTGTTAATTATCTTTTCTTTTTTATTACTCTTTTAAATTCTGTATAAAACAGCTTATTATCTTCAATGTTTTTAAAAATAACTGAACTTGGCCCAATCAAACAATCTGAACCAACTAAAACTCCCGGCATAAAAGAGCAATTAATTCCTGTTTTTGTATTGTTACCTATCACGCATCCAAATCCTTTTAAGCCAGTTTCAATTTTTTTGTTTTTTACAACACTTTTAATTATTCCTTTGTCAATTCTCATATTGGCAGTAACTGCTCCAGCGCCTAATCTACAATTTTCTCCAATTATGGAGTCTCCAATATATCCTGAATGCATGTGACTACCTTCACAAAAAACTGCATTTTTAACTTCTGCATTTGCACCAATTACAACTTTATTTTCTAAATTAGTGTAATCTCTAATTAGGGCATTATTTCCAATAATACAATTGTCACCGATATAGCAAGGTCCTTTAATTACTGCATTTTCAAAAACTTTTGTATTCTTGCCAATATATACCTTGCCTTCAATAACTGCCTTTTTAGAAATATGAACTGATTTTTTAATTTTTTGTTCTAAAAATTTATCGAACAAATAATTCTTCATTTCAAATAAATGCCAAGGATATTTCAAGGTAGCAATTTCATGCTTTTGTTTTAAAATTACTACTCTAATATCATTTTCTTTAGCATATTCTGACAAAGCATCTTCAAAATCATAAATGTGCTTTTTAATTTTTTTGTAGGTTGTAAAAAAACTGGGTTTTAAAATATATGCCCCTACAACTTTAATTCTTGATGGTGCTTTTCCTTTTTTCGGCTTTTCAACAATGTCCAAAACCTTACTACCTTTAAGCTTCATTGTCCCAAAAAGCTCTGGAGTTTTTGTTTTTTGTCCAAACAATATTGAATCATAATCTTGACTTTTAATTTTTCCTTCTTGAACTATTTCATCAATATCTACTTTCTCAGCATTTAAAACTAAAAACCTGTCTTTTAATAAGTCTTTAGCTTGCCAGAGAGCATTTCCCATTCCTTTTGCTTTTTTTTGAACCAAGAATTTTTTCTTTACTCCTAATTTGTATTTTTTAAGCTCTTTTTCAACATCTTTTATGGAACTCTGAATAATAATTACTTTTGAAATTCCTATTTTTTCCAATCCTTTTAAAGTATAAAAAATCAATGGCTTTCCCATGACTTTTATTAAGCACTTGTTTTTTTTGTTTAAAGGCCAAAAACGACTAGAATCACCTGCTGCTAATACTACAGCTTGTTTTATCATATCAAAGACAAGATTATTTTTACTACTTTATCTGAATCATGAACAATTTCTCCCGAAGAAGTTATTAAATCTCTTCCAATGAATTTCTTTTTCTTTGCCAGATTTTTGTCGAAATCAATTAAATTTAAAAATTCAGGATGTTTTTTCTTGTTTGATTTTAATCTTTGAATAGAAGGTCTTTTTGTATTGTAAATCACGTAATCCAGTCCATCCTTAAGATATTTTTCTATTTCATTAGTAAAATCCAAAACACTGAAATTATTAGTTTCACCATGCTTTGTCATTAAATTAGCTATATATATTGTTTTAGCCCTGCTTTTTTTAATTACCTCAGACATCCCTTTTGTTAATAGAATTTGAAGTAAAGATGAATACAAATCACCTGGTCCAATTACAATTAAATCAGCTTTTTTAATTGCCTCAATTGCTTTTGGATAAGCCTTTGCTTTTGGCTTTAAGAAAACTTTTTTAATCTTTAATTTCCTATTATGCTTGGGAATATCAATATTAGTTTCGCCAGATATTATCTTGCCGTTTTCCAGTTCTGCATAAAGGGTGGAATTGTCCAGCGTTGCTGGTAAAACTTTGTGTTTAATGTTTAAAATCTTGCACATTTCATCACAGATTTTCCCATAATCGTTTTTTGTAGAAAGCTCTAAGGCGGTAATTAAAAGATTAGCAAAATTATGTCCCTTTAAACCACCTGTTTCAAACCTATAATTTAAAAGGTTTTCTATTACAGGAGAAGTATCAGCTAAAGCAATAAATGCTCTTCTGATATCTCCAGGAGAAACAATTCTATAATCTTTTCTCAAGCGTCCGGCTGAACCGCCGGAATCAAGCATTGCGCAAACAACAGAAATTTCAACTGGATATTTCTTTAAAACAGCTAATACTGCTTTTGGCATAGCATTGCCGCCTCCAAGACAAACTATTCTTTTATTTTTATAATTTAACTTCATGAGTAATTTTTAAAATTTCTTTTTTAGAAATCTGACCTTTTCTTAAAATTTTGAAACTCTCCATGTCAATTACAGTAGAAGGCAAAGATTTTTTTAAATTTCCAGCATTTAAAATTAAATCAGGCTGGTTTTTTTTATCTTCAAATTGTTTTATTACTTCTTTGATTTTTCCTGATGCTTTTTTTCCTGTAATATTAGCTGACGTTGCTACTAAAGGAACGTCTGTTTTTTTTATTATAACATTTAAAACCTTATAATCAGGAATTCTCAAACCGATTTTTTTATGTTTACTAATCACTCCTCTTGGAAACTTCAAAGGTTTTGCCTTTAAAACTGCTGTTAATTTTCCAGGCCAGATTTTTTTTAAAAACTTTTCTTGAGACTGACTAATAAAAGCTATAGTTTTTGCGACTTTAATATTTTTTACAAACACAGGGAACGGTTTATTGGATTTTCTTTTTTTAATTTCAAAAACTTTTTTAACTGCAGAATAATTTTTAGCATCAGCTATTAAACCATAAACTGTATCAGTAGGGCAAATCACAACCCCTCCTTTTTTAATAATTAAAACAGCTTGTTTTAAAACTAATTTTTGATTTTTAAGATTTACTTTTAGAGTTTTCATTTTTAAAAAACTTAGAAACTCTCATAATGTCTGCTGGGTTACTAAAATCCAGCCAATAGTCACTAATTTGTTTCACTTTTACTTTTTTATCCCTTGCCAAAAGATTGATAGCATCAGTTAATTCGTATTCTCCTCTTTTTGAAAGCTTAACATCTTTTAGTTTATCGAAAATCTCTGGAGTGAATTTATATAGTCCTATATTTATTAAATTACCAATATGTTTCTTTGGTTTTTCAATTATTTTTTTTAAAAATCCATCCTCAATATTTAACACTCCGTATTTTTCTGGATTCTTATGGTTCAAACAAGCCATGTAATTATAATCATCATCAATATTGAAAGCTTTAAAATCTCTTGGAGAAAAAAGATGGTCTCCATAAACCATTATAAAGTTTTCATCCTTTATAAAATCTTTTACACATTCTAAAGCGCAAGCTGTTCCATACTTTTCTTTCCCTAAAATCTCAAACTGATCCACAACACGAACACTATACTTCTCTTTGTTTAAAAACTCCTTTATCTTTTCTTTTTTATATCCTACTACTAAAACCAGTTCTTTGTATCCTGCTTTTAAAAGATTATCTAAAAGATAACTTAAAAAAGGAACATTGCAAGTATTAATCAGCTGTTTTGGCTTGTTTTTAGTTAAATGAAGCATACGGGTTCCTTTTCCCGCAGCTGCAATGATGACTTTTTTAATCATATATTTTAAAAACTCTCATTTTTTATACCATAAATCTAAATTGAATCAAGGATAGAATGTTTAAAATTGCATTTCAATATTATAGAAATTTGACAAAAATTAAAAGGGGTGTTATTTTATCATCACGAAGTGAGGATTAGCTAAAAGCTAACTCAATGATCTTTAAAAAATTAATAAAAAAGGTGAAAAAAAATTAGTAGAGATGAAAAAATTATTGAAAATGCGCAAAATTTATATAATCAAGGAGAGTGGTCGAAAGCAATTGAATTACTCGATACGCTCCTTACAACTCATAATGAAGAGGATGTTGCTGAAGCAAACCGAATAAGAGGTTGGTGCTATTACTACCTTGGGATAAAGGGTGATGAAAGTAAAAAAAATGAAAATCTTGAGAAAGCTGAAGAACATTTCGAATTAAGCTTAGCGGGAGTTAAAGAAAACGAGGCAAAAGTTTCTGCATTAAACGGGCTGGCATTATCTTTGTGGATTCTAGGGAAGAAAGAAGAAGCAAAACTAGAAAGTTTTAAAGCTACGGAAAAATTTCCACAGGAACCTTCTGTTTGGAATACAAGAAGTATTCTTTGCCGATGGGCAGGAGATTTTGAGACAAGTGTTAATGTCTGCGAAAGAGTCTATCAAACAGCTGTAGCTAAAAAAGATTTTAGAACAGCGGGTCACGGTAAACACAATAGAGGAAATGCATTAGTAAAACTAGGGAAAATTGAAGAAGCAAAAGAAGAGTATGAAAAAGCAATAAAGATGTACAAGAAATATGAAGGAAAAACCGGAGAAAGCGCGGAATTCCACTTAAAAAGTGTACGACAAAAACTCGCAACTTTAATCATTAAATAGCGCAACCAAAGCGCTTATTTTTTTATTTGCCAAAAACCAAGATTAAACGTATAATAAGCAATTATGAAAAGGGCATACATAATTAAAGGAAGCAAAAAACCTCTAAAAGGTGAAGTTGAAATTCAAGGCCACAAAAATGCTGCTGGCCCTATTTTAGCAGCAACCATTTTAACAAAAGAACCATGCATAATTGATAATATACCAAGAATAAGCGATATTTTAAATTTCATTGAAATGATAGAGCAGATTGGAGCTGAAGTTAAGTGGCTTAATCCTCATAAAATCAAAATAAGCACAAAAGATATTGATGCTAAAAAAATACCGGTAGATTTATTCAGAAGAATGAGGATGTCAGTGCTTTTAATTGCTCCTTTGCTTTCAAGGTTTAAAACATTCAAAGTCCCTCATCCTGGCGGAGATAAAATAGGACTAAGACCAATTTCTTCTCATTTAGACGCCTTAAAAGAATTTGGAGTCCAAATCAAAGAACAGCCTGGCTATTATATCTTTAAAGCACCAACTAAAAAATCAGGAAAAAGAGTAGTTTTAAGAGAATTCTCTGTTACAGCCACTGAAAACATGATGATGTTGGCTAGTGGAATACAAGGAAAAAGCAGAATTGAAACAGCTGCCTGTGAACCACATGTTCAGGATTTAGGAAGATTCTTACAAAAAATGGGGGCTAAAATCAAAGGTATTGGCACTCACACTGTAAAAATAGAAGGAAAAGAAAATTTAGCTGGAGCAAAACATTCAATATGTCCTGATTTTACAGAGGCTGGTACATTTTTCCTGGCTTTTGCTTTAACTGGTGGTGAAGGCAGAATTAAGAATATTGACCCAAGCGCTTTAACGTTTTTCTTGGAAAAAATGAAAGATATTGGAGTAAATTTTGAAGTTAAAAAAAATGAAATCATAGTGAAAAAATCAAAAGATTTTAAAGCTGTAAAAATTCAATCACTTCCATTCCCAGGATTTCCTACTGACCTCCAGCCTCAAGCAACAGTTCTATTAACTCAAGCAAAAGGAAAATCTTTAATCCACGACCCTCTATATGAAAATAGATTTAGCCACTTACAGGAACTAAGAGCAATGGGAGCTGATATTGAGATTACTGACCCTCATAGAGCTTTAATATTTGGAAAAACAAAATTTATTGCAAACCATATTACTGCTACTGATATTAGGGCAGGAGCAACACTGATTTTAGCAGCTTTAATTGCTAAGGGAACAAGTAAAATTCATAACGTTCATCAAATTGAAAGAGGTTATGAAAGATTTGATGAAAAGTTGAAAAAATTAGGAGCTGACATTAAAATTAAAAATCTTTAAAAATATTTCTTCAAATACAAAACCCGCTTTTAGCGGGTTTTTGTGCTTGAGAATTAGTTTACTGGAACTGCTTTATCATTTTCTCCCAATCAACTTCTCTTTTAACTTTATACCAAGGGTCTTTTAATGTTTCTCTTTTCTCTTCAAAGCTTGGTTTGTTTATTTTATAGAACACACCAATGGGGATTTTAGCACTCTCATCTAGAGAATAATTCCATTCATGAGCTTTTTTCAAAGCCTCCTCATAATTAGAACTGTCATGATTGTCTAACTTATAAATCCTTTCCTCTAAATATTCTTTTGGATTATTGTAAATCAAACAGGGCTGAAGCACATCAACTAAAGCAAATCCTTTATGCATTATTGCTTTTTTAAACAATTCTTTTAAATGATCTTTTTCATTGGTATAACCACGAGCCACAAAAGTAGCTCCACTTACCAAAGCCAGTGCAATTGGATTTATTGGTTCTTCTAATTTTCCAAATGGAGTTGAACCACTAATGAACCCTTTTTCTGAAGTAGGACTTGCCTGGCCAGTAGTTAAAGCAAAGGTTTTGTTGTTGTGCACAACCATTGTTAAATCATTATTATAACGGCAGGCATGAATGAAATGAGCCATTCCTTCAGCATAAGTATCACCATCTCCCCCAAAACCAATTACAGTTAATTCTGGATTGCCTACCTTCATTCCAATACAAGGAGGAATAACCCTGCCATGCAAGCTGTAAAATCCATTAATGTTAATGTAATCAAAAATCTTAGCATGACATCCAATACCAGATGCCATTACAATGTTTTTTTTCTTAATCTTGTTCTCTTTCACTAAATCTACTAAAGCATTCTGGATAGCATTCAAAAGCATGAAATTATAACATCCTAGGCACCAAGTATTAATTTCTTTTGTTTGAAAATCTTGTATTTTCATAATTAGAATTGTTTAATCGTATTAATTATTGTTTCAGGAATAAATGGACGAGCATCATACTGCAATACTTTGTTTTTAATAATATGGCCAGTTTTCTCAGCAATAATATCACCTAGTTGTCCAGTAGCATTATTCTCAACCAATACCACTTTATCAGAACTCTCAAGCTCTTTTTTAACCATATCAGTTGGAAATGGATTAATGTAAGAAATCTGCATAAACCTATAATCATCTAAATCTTTTAAAGCATCGAGAATTGCTCCTTTTGTTGAGCCCCAACCAACTATTAAATTCTTTCCTTGACCATAAACACTTACTGGATTTAATTTATTAATCTCATCAGTAATAGTTTTTTCTTTCTTCAATCTTTTATCAGTCATCTTATTCATCCACTCACCTTCTTCAGTAGTATTTCCATATTCATCATGCTCATAACTTGTGACTTTAATAATTGGTCCCTGACCAGGAACAGCACGAGGAGAATTGCCATCTTCTGTAATTTTATACCCCCTATAATCATCTGAGGGGTTTTCAATAATAAACCTATCAGAACTAACAGAAGATTTTTCAAGTTTATCAAAAGTATAATCACTTTCTGCTAAATGCTTGTCAGAAACAAGTATAACTAAACTTCTGTACTTATTAGCTAAATAAAATGCCTCTTGAGTTCTGATTATTGCTTCCTGAGGATCTCCTGGAGCAACAACGATTCTTGTGAATTCACCTTGGCCAATATTAACTGCAAACTTCAAATCAGCCTGAGCAGTGTAAGTTGGAACACCGCTAGCAGGACCAGTTCTCTGAGCTAAGTATACAACTAAAGGAATTTCACCCATTCCAGCCAAGCTCATTGCCTCACCCATCAAAGCAAACCCTCCTCCTGAAGTTCCAACCATGGCTTTAGCACCAGCAAAAGAAGCACCAAGAGCAGCATTAACAACTGCAATTTCACTTTCAAGTTGTATAACTAATAAATTATGATCTTTTTCTTTTGCTGCTAAATGATGCAGGATTGCAGTAGCTGGTGTCATTGGATAAGCAATATACACATCAATATTAGATACAATTGCTCCTGTGCTGACTGCTTTACTTCCAGAAATAAAGTATTTTTGACCGTCCAGTGGCTTGAAATCTTCTACTTTTTCTCCAAGACCATAGCCTATTTTTGCTGATTCTTTAATTAAATTAATCTTCTTTCCTCCAAATCTTTCTTCTAATTCTTTCATTAAAAAATCTTCAGTCATTCCAAAATACTTGAACAGCCAGCCAATTAAAATATCATTCTCTATTACTGGCTTAGCATTTAAGTTTTTTAAGATAGGTTGTATATCAATAGGATAAAACTTTTTTTCTGTTTTTAAATCCTTATCACCTACAATAAAACCATTTTCTTTTAAACCTTTAGCATGTTTATCAATTGTAGTCTGATCAAGTGCAATAATTAGATCATATTTATTGCTGTGGGAATAAACAGGTTTATCAGAGATTTTAATTACATTGAAATTATGACCTCCCCTTATTAATGAAGGATAGTCCCTGTAATTAAAAACATAATAACCTGAAGAAGAAAAAACCTCTCCTATAAAGTATGAGGTTACATTGGTTCCTTGGCCCGCTTTCCCTCCAATTAAAATTGTTTTTTCCATAAATTTTTTTGTTTTCTTAATTACTCAACAGTTACACTTTTCGCCAAATTCCTTGGTTTATCAACGTCACGGTCAAGTGCTATAGCTATATAATACGCGAAAAGATGAAGTGGGATAACTGACAACATAGGAGTTAACATTTCCAAAGTTTTTGGTATATAAATTACATCATCAACTATCTCTTTTATCCTTTCGTTACCCTCAGTAGCAATTGCAAGAACTGGTCCTTTCCTTACTTTTACTTCTTCAACACCTAAAATCATTTTATCGTATACAGAATCAGAAGGACAGACTGCTATTGTTGGGAAGTTCTCGTCAACTAAAGCCAAGGGTCCATGTTTTAATTCACCGCTAGCTCCTCCTTCAGCATGAAGATAAGAAATCTCTTTTAGCTTTAGAGCTCCTTCCAAAGCAATAGGGAAATTATATTTTCTTCCAATAAACCAGAAGTTTTTGAAATCTTTATATTTTTCGGCTATAGCTTTGATTTGTTCTTTATTTTCTAAAATTTGTTTGGCAAGTTCAGGCACTCTAGCAAGCTCTGAAACAATTCTTTTACCCATTACTAAAGACATATTGCGCTGCCTTCCCAGATAAACTGAAAGCATTGCTAAGGTTGCAATTTGACCTAAAAACACTTTTGTAGAAGCAACAGCAATTTCAGGACCTGAACGGGTATAAATTCCTGCATCTGTTTCTCTTGCCTGGGTTGAACCAACAACGTTTGTTATTCCCAAAGTTAAAATATCTTTCTTTTTCAACTCGCCTATCCCTGCCAAAGTATCAGCAGTTTCACCTGACTGGGAAACAAACACAGCAGCAGTGTTTTTATCAATAATTGGTTTTCTGTATCTAAATTCAGAACCAATCTCTGCTTCAGACAAAATACCAGCGTACTCCTCAAGCATGTATTTGCCAATTTTTGAAGCATAACCAGCAGTACCACAGGCAACTAAAACAATTCTGTTAATTTTATTTAATCTATTCCTAACGCTATCCAATCCACCAAGTCTTACTGTTCCTTCATCAGGAATCAACCTACCCCGGATTGCATTTTCAATTGTTTCTGGCCCTTCCATTATTTCTTTAAGCATGAAATGCTCATATCCTTTTTTCTGGGCATCTTCTGGAGTCCAATCAATAGAAACCATTGGTTTTTCTTTAAGAATAAAAAAGTCCTCTGGCTTTAGAACAGCAACTTCATTATCATCTAAAGTAATAACTTGTCTGGTATGGGTTATTATTGCTGATGGATCAGATGCAACTAAAAGCTCATTCTGACCAACACCTAAAATCATTGGTGAAGATAAACGCGCAGCTACAATTTTCTGAGGCTCTTTTTTAGACATCAAGGCAATACCATATGTTCCTCTTATATCTTTTAAGATTTTTCTAAGTGCTTCTTCCAAGCTACCATTATAGTTCTCTTCAACCAAGTGGCACAATACTTCTGTATCAGTTTCGCTTGTAAATTTGTGGCCTTTTGAGATTAATTTTTCTTTAAGCTCTTTATAGTTTTCAATAATACCGTTATGAACTAAGAAAATGTTTTTATCACAGTCAAAATGAGGATGGGCATTTTCATTTGTCACAGCCCCAGTGGTGCTCCATCTTGTATGTCCAATACCAGTAGTTCCTTCAACGGTTAAATTTGAAAGCTCTTCTGATCTGGAAATTTTACCTATTTTTTTATGAATAAACGGTTCTTTGTCTTTATTAAAAACGCAAAAACCGTAGCTGTCATAGCCGCGGTATTCCATTCTTCTTAGACCAGATATCAGAATTGGCAGGGCTTGTTTTTTACCTAAATAACCTATAATGCCGCACATTGTTTAAATTACAATGTTTATTAATTTGCCTGGAACGAAAATTATCTTTTTAATACCTTTACCTAATATTCTTTTTTTAACTTTTTCACGATTTAGTGTCAAATCGCGTGCTTCATCTTCAGAGACATTAGCTTCTACCTTAATTTTATCCCGAACCCTACCATTAATCTGAATTATTAAAGTAATTGTTTTTTCTTTTGCCAATTTCTCATCATATTTTGGCCAGGACTGGTTATGAATTGAATCTTTGTTGCCAATTTCTTTCCAAAGCTCTTCAGTAATATGAGGTGCAAATGGAGCCAGTAGTAATAGCATTCTTTCCACTACATCTTTCCCAATATCATCCTTATTCTTAAAGCCAAAATTAATAAATTCCATAAAAGCAGCTATAGCTGTATTAAATTTCATTTTCTCCATGTCAGTTTCTACTTTCCTGTTAAGTTTGTGAATTTCTTTAACAGCCTCTCTGTTACTTTTTTCATTTTTAAAGCACTGCAAAACCAATTTCCAAACTTTATTTAAAAACCTATTAACGCCTTTTACCCCTTTACTATTCCAGGAAATTGCCTGCTCAAAAGGACCTATAAACATTTCATAAACTCTTAAAGTATCAGCGCCGTACTCTTTAACAATATCATCTGGATTAATAACATTACCAAAAGATTTAGACATTTTTCTGCCATCTTCAGCTAAGACAATGCCATGAGAAGTTCTTTTTTGATATGGTTCTGGTTGGGGAACAACTTTAATATCATAAAGAAATTTATAAATAAATCTGGAGTATAAAAGATGCAAAGTAGTGTGCTCCATTCCACCATTGTACCAATCAACTGGCATCCAATAATCTATTTTCTTTTTATCGGCAATTTCCTTGTCATTATTTGGATCAACATATCTTAAATAATACCAATTTGAACCTGCCCAGTTAGGCATAGTATCAGTTTCTCTTTTTGCGCTGCCTTTACATTTTGGACATTTAACATTAACCCAATCATTAATAACAGCTAAAGGAGATTCTCCTGTTTCAGTTGGTTCGTATTTCTCAACATAAGGAAGCTCAACTGGTAAATCTTTTTCTGACACTGGAACTGCTCCACACTTTTGACAATGAATGATTGGAATTGGCTCTCCCCAATAATGCTGACGTGAAAATACCCAATCCCTTAATTTATAATGAACTTGTTTTCTGCCAAGTTTTCTTTTTTCAAACCATTCAGTAATTTTCTTAATTGCCTCTTTTGATTTTAAATTATTAAACTCTCCTGAATTGACTAAAGTTCCATATTCAACAAAAGCTTGTTTTGAAACATCTCCTCCTTTTATTACTTCTCTTATCTCTAAATTATACTTCTTGGCAAACTCATAATCACGTTTGTCATGAGCAGGAACAACCATTACAGCTCCACCACCATAAGTTGCAACCACATAATCACCAATCCAAACAGGAATCTTTTCATTATTAATTGGATTAATACAATATGAACCAGTAAAAACTCCTGTTTTTTCTTTTTCTAATTTTGTTCTTTCAAATTCTGTTTTATTCTTTGATTGTTTGATGTATTTCTCAACTTCTTTTAATTGTTCTTTTTTAACTATTTTTTCAACCAGCTTATGTTCAGGAGCTAAAACAATTGCAGTGCTTCCGAAAATAGTATCAGCCCTAGTAGTAAAAACAGATATGATTTCACTGGAATCTTCTATCTTAAAATCAATTTCAACTCCATAACTTCTGCCAATCCAGTCAATTTGTTGAACTTTAATTTTTTCTAAAAAATTAACTTTTTCTAAATCTTCAATCAACCTATCAGCATATTTTGTAATCTTAAGCATCCATTGTTTTAATTCTTTTTTTGTAACCTGGGCTTTACACCTTTCACATTTTCCATCAATAACTTCTTCATTTGCCAAGCCAATTTTGCATGACGGACACCAGTTAATTGGAATTTTTGCCTGATAAGCTAAATTATTTTCAAAAAGTTTTAAAAATATCCACTGAGTCCATTTATAATACTTAGGGTCAGTTGTATTTACTTCTCTTGACCAGTCAAAAGAAAGACCTAAGCTTTTAAGCTGTCTTTTAAAATTAGAAATGTTTTGTTCAGTAGCTTTTTCGGGATGAATTCCTGTTTTAATAGCATAGTTTTCTGTTGGCAAACCAAAAGCGTCCCAGCCAATTGGAAACATTACATTATAACCATGCATTCTATATTTTCGTGAAATTGCATCTAGGGCTGAATAAGACCTGCAATGACCAACATGAAGACCAACTCCAGATGGATAGGGAAATTCAATAAGAATGTACTTTTTAGGTTTTTTTGAAAAATCTTCAGCTCTATAAAAAACCTTCTTTTCCCAAAACTTCTGCCATTTTGGCTCTATTTTTTGAGGTTCGTATTCCATATTTTATTTTTCATCTTATCCTCTAATTTTTAATTTGTAAACTTGTTATAATGGAATTATGAAAACTGCTTTAATTTACAGCCCGGAATTAAAAAACTATAGTTTTGGCAAAGGACACCCCTTTACAAGTGAAAGGTTTGAGAATTTTATTAATTTTGCAAAACAAAAACTTCCTAACTTTAATGAAGTTTTTGAAGAAATTATTCCTGAATCTGCTACAGAAAAGGATTTAAAATTAGTTCATAGTCAAGAATATATTGAAGCAATATCCAAAGCTTCAAAAGGTATTATCTTGCCTAATATTTTCCAATACACGACAACAGATAATCTTGATCCTTCAACTGGTTATATCCCAAAAGGAATACATGAAGCTGGCAAAATAGCAGTAGGTACTTCTTTAAAAGCTAGTGAATTAGTCTTTAAAGGAAAGTTTAAGAAAGCTATATCTTTGGGTGGCGGACTCCACCATGCAAAAAGAGAAAAAGGGGAGGGTTTTTGTATATATAATGATGTAGCTATTTGTGCTAAAGAATTACTTAAAAAAGGATTAAAAAGAATCTTAGTTTTAGATACAGATGCTCACGCAGGCAATGGAACTTCTGAAACTTTCTATAATGAAAATAAAGTTTTATTTATTGATATTCATCAAGATCCAGCAAGTTTGTATCCTGGAACAGGATTTTTGAATGAAATAGGCGAAGGCAAGGGAAAAGGTTTTACAATTAATATTCCTCTTTCGCTAGGAGCTAGTGATAAATCCTATGAATATGTATTTGAAGAAATTATTTTTCCGATAGCTAAAGAATTCAAACCAGAAATTATTATAAGAAATGGGGGTTCTGACCCTTATTTTGGAGACGGTTTAACTAATCTTGGGTTAACTTTAGATGGGTTTAGAATAATTGGAGAAAAAGTACGGATTTTAGCTAAAGAGGTTTGTGATGGTAAAGAAATTGACCTTATAGCTTCAGGGTACAACCAAAAGGTTTTACCTATAACATGGCTTTCTTTAATTTCAGGCCTTTTGGATTTAAAAATAAAATTAAAAGAACCTCAAAAGTTAATCTTTCCAAAAGATTTCAAGTTAAAAGAAACAAAAGAGATAGTAAAGGAATTAAAATCTCTTCTTAAAAACTATTGGAGGTGTTTTAATTAACTAAATATTAAAAAGCTCTCTGGCGTTTTGAGTTGTAATTTCAGCTAATTTTTCGAAGCTGATTTTTTTTACTTTGGCAATATGCTCTGCAATATATTTTACAAAAATAGGTTCATTACGCTTAGCTTCAACACCTTTTGGAACTAAATAAGGACAATCTGTTTCAATTAAAATCTTGTCTAAAGGGGTTATCTCAATAACTTTTTTAAAATCAATACCTTCAATGTTTTTAAAAATTATTCCATTAAAACCAATGTAATATCCTAAATCCAAATCTTTTTTAATATCATCAACAGTGCCAACAAAACTGTGAGCAACTGCTTTTTTAGGTCTTAAATCAGGATTCTCGGATAAAATTTTAAATAAATCATTGTTGGCCATACGGCAGTGAAAAATCACTGGTAAATTCAATTCTTTTGCCAATTTTAATTGTTGTAACAATAATTCTCTCTGTTTATCTTTAAATAATTCTTTTTTCTTTTTAGTTTTTGGCTTCCAATAATAATCCAGTCCAATTTCACCAATGGCTACTACTTTTTTAGAACTTGCCAAGCTTTTGTATCTCTCATAATCAAATTCTTTTTCATAATTCTCTCCTTCCAGTTTGTCAGGTTTTAGTTTTATTAATCCTGTATCTAAGTTTATAGGATGAAGACCAATTGAAGCTGATATTCCTTTTTCAGAACTTTCTGCAATTTCTACTGCTTTTTTTGAGGTCTTAAAATTACTCCCAACATTTATCATCCAGACATTATTCTCTAAACATTTTTTGATTACCTTTTCTCTGTCTTTTTCAAAAGCCCTAAAATTTAAGTGAGCATGGGTATCAATTAGCATATAATAGTTATTTTATCTAAATACAGAATCTTTTCAATTTAAAAAAAAAGAAGTCATTTAATGACTAATAGAACGGATCTATATTTTTTTAAAAATTATTATTCTCTTCTTTGAAATCTACTCTGGGGACTTCCAAAAAGTCTAAGTTATAAGTTAAACAAAAGCCTGTTATTAGCTTAAGATCAGCTGTGGTGGGATTGCGTAAAATAAATTCATTCAATTTAGTCCTAGGTATTGCTTGGAAGAAAACAATAGGATTTTCTCTACCCCACAAAACCCAGTGTCTCCAGTATTTCATGTTCTCAAGTTCCTCTTTTGCATCCTCGTCCTCGGCTGCTTTTTTTTCTAACTCCTTAGCCTTTTTTTTCTTTTTTATATAATCAGTAAAGTACATTTTCTTAAAAATTTCTAATAATTTTGAAGCTTCCCCGCTAGAGTATTCAAAGATTTCTAATCTTTCTTTCTTTTTGTCCAATTTCAATTACCTCCTCTTTGATTTTTAATTATATTATTATGAAATTGCTAAACTCACCCTATCACACAATATCCCTGAAAGTCAAGAGTTTTAGAGAAAATAAAAAAAGAGGGTGTTTACCACCCCTTTAATAATTTTGAATGTTCTCCTTCATATCTTCAACTTCAAATTCCTTTTCAGTGTTTCTAAATTTTTTTTCTCTTTCTCGATAAGTAAATTTAAATAGTAAGCCTCCGAAAAGCATTTACCATTATTTTTCCTTACTGTCGTAACAATTAGATATTTTTCTTCAGACGAGAGACTATAAGTATCTTCTCCTTGATTAGCTGAATTATTCTTTGTGTTAACTGGCTTTATTTTCTTCCATTTCCCTTCCTGACATGAAAGTACAATAGTCTGCGCATTGTGTCCTCCTACTCTCCCTCTTCCAAAACTAACTTTTATTATTGGAATCCTATTCATTTTTTATTTTAACCTCCTGCCTTATAGCGGTGAATTAGCCACCAAACATTTATGGTAAGCTTAAATCCTTGATGGACAAATCGTCGCCATAAGACTTTCAAACCAATCTCCTAATTTTGAAAGAACTACAATATAAATTAAAACCTCCCAGTTTGGCTGGGAGGTTTTAATAGCTTTTTATTTATTTTGAATTATAATTTCTCTTTTACTAAAACTCCCAACCAATGAGTTCTCAGGACAATGATAACATTCCAAACACTGTTGGTTAGAAAATCAATATTAATCTTACTTTTTGTTTTTGATAAATTTAACATTTCTCAAAATTAATCATTTTAGTCCTGTTTTTAAGATAACAAAGGAGATAAATGATGTCAAGAACTTATCTATAAATTAGCGAAATAAAAATAAAAAATTATCTAAGATTTAATCTAGGGAACAAAGGTTTTCCTTTTTTTATAGTAAAGACGCATTTTTTCTCATCAGATTCTAATCCAATTTGGCATAATATCTTTTCAGAAGTTTCAGGCATAAAAGGTTCTAATATTTTAGTAATTTCAGAAATAGTATAAAGCAAACATAAAATGCAGATTCTCTGTTCTTTGTTTTCTTCCCAGAGCTTATTCTTTTCAATATATTGATCGCAAAAACTAATTAATTCCCAAATTGAGATTAGAGCTTCATTAAATTTATATTCTTTTAAAGCTTTTCTATATTTTTCCTGAGCTTTATCAATTTTCTTCTGGAAATCTGTATTTTTAACTTCCTCAATTTTCAAAATTTCAGTTTTTATTTCTAATTTCTCTGCCAAACTTAAAACCCTTGACACTAAATTACCAAGCCCTTTTGCTAAATCAGAATTATACCTTTCTTCAAATCTTTCATAAGTAAAGTCACCGTCTTTAAATGGAGAGATTTCGCGCAGGAGAAAATATCTAACTGCTTCTGTGCCATATTTTTCAACTAACTGATAAGGATCAATAATATTCCCTAGGGATTTTGAAATCTTTTCACCATCAATAGTTATATATTCATGAATAAAAATTTTATCGGGCCAAGGTAAATCAGCTGATAAGAGTATTGCTGGCCAGTAAACTGTATGAAATCTCAAAATTCCTTTGCCAATAACGTGTAGTTTATTCTTGTGATTAACCCACCAGTCATTAAATTTATTCTCATCGCTTCCGTAACCTAGGGCAGTAATATAGTTTGCCAGTGCGTCAAACCAAACCCAGATAATTTGACCAAGATCACCAGGAACTGGAATTCCCCAACCATGAGCCCTTTCTTTTGAGCGGGAAATACAAATATCTTTTAATCCTGAATTAATGAAACTTAATGTTTCATTTTTTCTAGTTTCCGGAATAATTTTAATTTTATCTTTTTCAATAAGTTCTTTTAATCGATTTTGATATTTTGAAAGCTTAAAAAAATAATTTTCTTCTTCAATTAGCTCTGGCTTCTTCTTATGCTCTGGACACAAACCATTAACAAGTTCATCTTCTGTATAAAATTCCTCACAACCAACACAATAAAGTCCTTTGTACTTTTTCTTATAAATATCTTTTTTGCAAGCCAGCCATAACTTTTCAGCTCCTTTTATATGGCGCTTCTCAGTTGTCCTAATAAAATCATCAAAGCTTAAATTAAGTGCTTTTTTAAGGCCCTTAAAGGTTTCTGCATTTTTATCAACAAATTCTTTTACTGGAACATTAGCTTTTTCTGCCGCTTGAGCATTTTTCAAGCTGTTTTCATCGGTCCCAGTTAAAAACAAAACCTCCTCACCCAATGCTCTATGATGCCGAGCTAAAACATCTGCCTGGATTTTCTCCAGAGCATGACCAATGTGAGGTTCTGCATTTACATAATCTATTGCTGTTGTAATAAAAAACTTGTTTTTCATGTTAGTTCACTACTTTTTAATCCTTATATAAAAATCAGCCCATTTCAAGGCCTACTTCTTACTGATGAAGAATAATTTCAGCTAACCAAACCATCTTTTTTCCTTTCCTGCATAAAATCTCTTAAAAATTCGTAAATTATACTTGTTAAGGGAATTGATAAAATTGCTCCCAAAAATCCTGCTAATCTTCCACCAACAAGCACAGCTATTAAAACTAAAATGGCAGGTAGTCCAACCAATCTTCTAGTTAAAATTGGAGTTATAATATTTCCCTCTATCTGCTGAATTAAAACAAAGGCCAGTAAAACAAACAGGGCTTTAAACCAGGAATCCAAAGCTGCTAAAATAGTAATTATTGTGCCAGCAAAAATAGGACCTAAAACAGGAATAATATCCATTATTCCTGCAAACAAGCTTAGCATTGATGCATAGTTCACATTAAGAACATTTAAAGTAATATATGAAACCAATCCAACAAATAAACTGCTTAAGATCCTTGTTCCAAACCAGGCAGCCGTTTTATTCTGACATCTTTGCAATAAATCCTGAAAATATTCTTCGCTTCTTTTTGGAGACAGAGCTTTAATTGCTTTTTTAACCTCTCTATCTTCCATTGAAAAGAATATGGCAATAGCAAAAATAGTAACTGTTGAAAAGATTCCTCCAAAAATAGAAATTAAAACTCCAAAAATACTTGAAGATGCTTTTATTAACCAATCCTGCAATGCTAATGTAAAGGTTTCAAAATTCTCAAAGGCTTCCAGTCCTAATCCTCTTAAAGGAGGGGATAGTTTCCCAAAATATTGAGGAAAGAGCTGGGCAAACTGCTGTATTTCAAACACAAAAACAGGCACTGTCCAGTACAGAATAAAACTCAGCAGTGCAAACACACTAACATAAACAAAAAGCGTAGCTATAACCCGGGGGATTCTTCTTCTTTCTAAAAAGTCGATTACTGGATTAAACAATATGGAAATAACTAAAGCAAAAATAACTGAAACTAAAATATCCCTTATTGAATAAAGGGTGTAAAAAACCAAAATAGCAATGCTGATTTTTAGAATTGTCCCCCAGGATATATCTAAAACTCTCTCATCTTCCATAATTTAAATTAAAGTTTTAAAATCTTTTTAAATTTCTCTTTATTATTAAATGGACCAATTAAAGCTAAGTTTAATTTCTGCGGCTGAAAAATATCTTTAGCAACCTTTAAAATATCGTTTGAGCTAACTTTATCAACTTTCTTAAAAATTTCTTTTAAGGTTAAAATCTTTCCCTCTAAAAGCTCTTGATTGGCAAAAAATGAAGCCAAAGCATCAGAGGGTTCCAACAGAAGCGCTGTTTTTCCTTTAACATAGTTCTTTGCTTTTTTTAATTCTGAAGCAGGAACTTTTTGTTTTGAAATTTTCTTGTATTCTTCAAGAACTGCTGAAATTACTGTTTCTACTTTTTTATTATCCACTCCAATCTGGGTAAGTAAATAACCAGAATCAGGATTTGCTTCAGAAATAGTGCTGATGTAATAAGCTATACCCAGCTTCTCTCTTATTTTAACAAATAAACGGGAACTCATCATTCCTCCCAAAATAACAGCTAATAGTTTTTGAGCATATTTTTGAGCATGGAATAAATTATATGCCCTTGTCCCTAAACATAAATGGGTCTGGTCAGTTTTTCTTGTTTGAATGATTATTTCTGGCTCTGATTGTCTTTCAACAACTGATTGTTTTTTTAATGGCTCATCTTCTTTTATTCTTGAAAAGTATTTTTTAACCTTTTTAACTGCCAAATTACTGTTTATATTCCCGGCAACACAAACTATTGTATTTGACGCCACATATTGCTTATCCATGTAATCAACTAGTTTTTTCCTTGTCATATTGGAAATATTCTCTTTTGTTCCAATAATATCCCAACCAGCAGGCTGGTCGCCATATAAAAGCTTAGACCATAATACATGAACATAAGTCATTGGGTGATCCAAACGCATATTAATTTCTTCAGTAATTACTCCTTTTTCTTTCTTTATTTCTTTAGAAGGCAAAGTAGAATTTAAAAAGATATCAGAAACCCAGTCCAGAGCAGTATCAAATTGGGTTGAAACTGTCTTGGCATAATATCCTGTGCACTCTTCTGAAGTAAAAGCATTGTAAATTCCACCAATCTTATCCATAGTCTCGGCAATTGCTAATGTAGTTGGTCTTTTTTTTGTTCCTTCAAAATACATGTGTTCTAAAAAATGAGAAATCCCATTAATATCTTTTTTCTCATACTTAGAGCCGGTTTTAACTAATACCAATACTGTCACAGCTTCTGTGTTTTTTTGAGGAACAATGATAATCCTTAAACCATTCTTAAGAGTTGTTTTAAACATAGTTAATATTTATATTTTAGCAAAAAACCGCTCGATTGGCGATTTTTTACTAGCTCCAGTGACAGAACTCTTCATTTGTTAAAACTATGAATGGGCACAATAAATAGGTGATTGCCACACCATCAAAGCAATCAAAAAGAAAAACACCCATTCTGGGTGATTTCTTTTATTTGATTTACTGAATTAATTCTTAAAGGCGGGTTACGTTTGTTGCGTTAGGACCCTTTGGAGAATCAACTTTTTCGAAAGATACTCTATCACCTACTTTTAACTCTTCGTAGGTTACGCCCTTAAGTTCGTTGCTATGAAAGAATAAATCTTTCTCTTCACCATCAACGGTAATAAATCCAAATCCTTTATCTGTAAGATTTTTAATTGTTCCTTCCATGATTGTGATATAAATTAATTAATGTTTTAAGATTTTATCTCAAAGCTTAGTTCCTTGAATAAGTTCGACTAAATTTTTATCAGGCAACTATCTTATATGAACAATATTAACATCTAAAAAATAATTGGTCAACCAAAAAACCGCCCAAGAGGCGATTCTTTGAATTTGGCTCCGGGGATGGTACAATATTAGAACTTGGTTTATGGAAGGATTTTCTACAGTCAAATCAATTCAATTATCATTTTAAAGTCTAAAAGAATAAAAAAGAGAGAGTTTCCTAAAAGGTACTCTCTTTTATCGGATTTCAGAAAATTCAACTCGTTCGATAGAACTCTCCAGGAAAATAACGCAGGAGATATAATCACTGAGGGCTAAAATAGCTCCGAAGTTATTTTCTTCAAAAAACCTCTTATGTGATGGAAATCCAAAGTGTTTCATTTTTTCCTCTAGAAACTCTCCTCTACTATTTTTCAACTCTCGCCATGTATTTTCTTTGCCTCTTTCATTCCACGAGTTCAATATATCTCTGTGGAATGGATTGTTTGGATCAAAAAGGAAATATCCTCTTCGGAAGTAAAATCGTACAATGAAAATCGGCAAATGAGCAAAACTAAAAGTGTTACAGGGGGCAAATAATGCCGTCCAAATACCTGGGTAATTTCCCTTAGTAATCCATTCTTGAGGAACTCTTCCAAATTGTTTCCACTCTTCTTGCATTTTTTCAAAATGTTCTCGTTCATGAACTCTATGAAAATAACCAACTTGGTTATATTGAGATAACTCAATTCTATTTGAAGTGGTTAATAGTTTATAAGTTTCCTTCCACAGCTTACTTCTCCATCTTGTATAATCTTGCTTTAAACCCAACCAATCAATAACCTTTGATTCCATGAGTGATAACCTCCTCATCTAATATAAAGTTGTTAATTTTCTACCCGTTTATCTTACAAGAATTTAACAAAAAATCAACCCCAAACAAAAAAAATTGCTAATTTAGCGAAAAGTTCTAGTCCTACTCTGGGTTAAGGAAAAAACCTGCCAAAATAGCAGATTTTTAAATTCAAGTTCTAGCAAAAAGTGGGGCTCCCCTTATTGGACGCGTTCAGAACCATTGATTGGAGAGAAATTCGGGAAAATCTTAGAGAAATAGAATCTTTATTAGTAAGGAATTAAAATAAAAAATGGTGCTTTTTTGCACCAATTGACTTTAATTTAATCATACATTTTTTCTAACTCCTTCATATCTTTTTCTGCATAGTCCTTGCCAAGCAGTGTTAGTTTATAACCTCTTCCTGTTTCTTCCACTAAACAGTGTCGTATCATATCCACGATCACTTCTTGAACTTCGTCACTGTAATCAGACTGGTATCCAAAATCAATTAACTCAAATCTCTCTTTATCTTCCTTTTTCATTTTCTTAACCTCTCTGTGAATATAAAGGGAGTCAAGTTCTCTATTTCTTTCTATAAGTTTCAAAATTATACCAGTGAGGAGATTTCTAATTTCCTTAAAAACTGGGGTATAAATTGTCATTTCTATCCCTCCGATTGATATTATTTTTAAATTTAATTTTCTACCTTGCTTCTACTCAATCTTTTGAGTTTTGTCAAACTAAAAACCCGAGAAACAATCTCGGGCTGAACAGAGCTCCGGGTCTTGGACGATGTTAGAACCTGTTTTGAAATAAAAAAAATGGCCGATAGATAAATCATACGGCTTTTTAACTTATTATTTTTCCTTCGTTAAGAGCTTTTATCTTCTCGTCCATCTCTTTATTTTGTATTGCTGTTTGAAATGGAAACAAAGCTTTTTCCATAAACTTCTTTGCTACCATTGCGGTAAGATAGTCGGTTTCTTCTTTGCTGCCGTCAGAACTATCCAAAATAATGCTATCTGCAGCACTAACTGCACCTTCAACTATTTTATTTCGTCTATATTCTATTTCTTGCCATTTTTCCATTTTAAGGTTCAACCTCCTTTTATTTAGTAACCTTAGCATGCCAAATTAAATCAAAAAAGTCAAAACCCGAGAACCAATCTCGGGCTGAATTTGCTCCCCTAGTCGGTCTCGAACCTGTGGTTTAAAGGAAAATTAAGGGGTTTTCCAGGGTATCCCGCAATGCCTCTCGGTCGGGGCTCTTTTAAGCTAAAATGAGACAAATGAGACAGTGCTAAGGGGTATGGAAATTGTGTCTTATTTCTCAATTTCCTTAGCTAACTTTTCAAGCCCGAATCCATTTATTAATTCTATCTCTATGAGACTATCTTTAGCAAAAACTTTTCCATCTTCTGTAAATTCACCAGTGGTGACAAAAAATCCTTTTTCGCCTTTTTCTTTGTTAAGATCTTGAATGGAACCAGCAAACTCTCTTACCTCTTTTGGTAGAACTTGATTTTTTCTTTTGCATTGAATAAAAAATCTTTTTCCATCCTTAAAGGCAATAACATCGATACCCTTATCTCCTGACCCACCAACCACTTTTGTTTTATATCCTAAACCCTCAAAGATAATGGCGACAATTCTCTCAAATTTTTTATGATTCATTGTTTTCCATTCAATCAATCTTTTGTGTTTCTTAAGCCATTTTTCATCAAGCCATTTACTAATATATGACTTGGCTATGGAAATGACTACGGGGGTACTAAGTGCGATAACCCAAAACCACCAAAATGGTTTTATGAAAGTTATCCAAGGTGTTCTTATTGGTTCCGTATAATCAATGTGGATCATTTTTTATTTTCTTAATTTTTTCTTTCATGGATTTTTCATTTTCCTATTTCAATTTGAGAAGGGTTTTTTAGAATGATTTCCGGCCTGTCTTCATATTCCTTAATTTCACCCTTAATTCTAACTGTTTTTTGAGAATAATAGTCCTCTGGACTCTGAACAAACTTATATTGGTCTGAACTAAAAATTACACTAACAAAACATTGGTTAGGATATGATTTTTCGAAATTTAAAAAGACTGTATTAGTTTTTGATCTATAAGTATCAACAATCTTCCCCTCAATAATTATTTCTTTTCCTAAATAATTTCCTGCCTGACAAGCGCCAACAATTTTTAATCCTGTTAATTCAGAAGTTAATTTTTCCCATCGAAACCCAATCTTTTCATCTTCTTCTATTATTCTCTCGCCCCATTTACAGCCAACTTTATTTTCTATGGCTTCTCTTTCTGCTTGAGCGATTTCTTCTTTATACTTCACATCTTCTGGAGAGAAACGAGCCACCGCTAATCCTTCTTTAACCAATTCCAGACTAATATTCTGATCGCTAAGAAAAACATATCTCAAATATCGACACCATTGATCTTGATCTTCTTTTCCTTTTTCTAATTTTACCTCTTTGTTTAAAATCAACTCTTCTAACGCCTGTTTGGCTTCTTCATAACAAGGATGTCCTCTTTCATCGGCATCAATTCCTAAAATTCTAACTGAATAACCCCCTTCTATCATAAAAGTATCGCCATCAATAACCTTAGTTGTTAATTTTAAGGCCATATCGGAAAGCTCAGGAATACTTACACAATTCCCATCTTCACCATTATGGTTTTTCTCTCGATTAGAAATTATTATCGCTCCTCCAATAATTAAGGCTCCGACAATAATTGCCAAGAATATTCTGTTTTGTTTAAAAAATTCTTTCATTTTTAACCTTATTGATCCCAAATATCTTCTGTGAAATTTAAAACTTTTACAATGGGCTTAATCCCTGCTTCCCTTATTATTTCTTTCAATATGGGTTGTTTAGAGATAAAGTTAGCCACTGGAGGACTACTTTTATAATAAAATTTCACAAATTTCTTTCCTAAATTAGTTTTTAAAAGAAACGCATCTCTAAAATCTCTTAAAATATCAATTTCTGGAGCTAGCGGAGTTCCATATGCGGCAGTGGCAATAAAACAACCTTCTTCGTCTCTGGATTCTGTTTTATATCGAGTATTAGCTTCCGAAGTAGATTCTCTCCAAAAACCCATTCCGAAGATTTTTCCAGTATCTGTATCTTTCATAACCAAGAAATAAATTCTATTCCCGTCCTTCATTTTATAATACATAAGTATAGTTCCTAACCTTTCTTCAAGATAAGGAGTTCTGCCCTCCACCCCTTCTTTTAATACATTCAACCCCCATATTTCATCTATTAAACTCAATGCAAATTGTGTCGTATTTTGTTCTGTCGGCTCCAAAAGAGGTTCAAAAGTTGCGCCATATTGACCTGTTTCCTCATTTTTACCTAGATACACATCAGCTAAACCATACCATTTTCCAAGGAATTGAATTTCTTCACTAACAGAAGAAGCGAAAACAGTCTCTTGTGACTTTATAGTGAATCCAGTTTGAGTTTTCAATCTGAAATCATTTAAGATGAGAATTATTAACAAAACTAGCACAAAAATAATGCTTCCAAAAATTATTTTCCTATTTTTCTTAATTTTCTCTTTCATAGATTTATCCCGCTTTCTCTCTTAGCCCCTCGATCATATACTTTAAGATAAGACCAGAAAACGGCTCTTCATATTTTCTATCATCTATAGTAACAGTTAACTTTGCTAATTTTTCAGACCATATAAAATATTGCGTCTTTTGTTTTCTTTCTCTTCTTAACGCTATCCCATCACTGTATGAGTCTATAGAAATAATCTTGTCCAAATTCACGCTTAATGTCCTTTTTTGCCCAGTAAAAACAATTCTTTTGTTCGTAAGGGTAAACATACCTTTGTCTATAACTCTTATTTCTTCGCGGGATTCACTTTTTGAACCAAAAGCCCCAACTCTAAAATAGACTCCTTTTGCCACCCTAAAACTTGGACCACCATAACCACCACTACTTACTCTTACCGAACGTGGTTCTTTTAATGAAATATTTGGAAGTACACATCTAAGTTCTTCGTCCTTTTTTAAAAGGATAGGTGATGGTATCCCTATAAACTTTATAGGCGCTTTTCCTTCTCTTATTGCATTCATCCATTCTTCCATATCTGCTTCCTTTTGTTTAACATCTGACATTCCGCCATTGGCTATATTTTTCCATTCTCTCGCGGTTAAAGTCTGGTTTCTGTATTCCTGCCAAATTAGACTAGATGCGTCTTGAACTTTAGAAAGCTTATGCTTTTCTCCACGTCTAGCAAAGATTGCATCACATTTATTACACTCAAAACTCTTAATGGTTAGTAAGCCAAATATCTTCTTCCTGATGGTTTCTATTAGTTGTCCAGACTTGCATACGGGGCACTTTGTAAGCCAAGAGGTTCCAATAGGATTACCATGGTCATTTAATGTTTTCTTAATTTTTTCTTCCATAGATTTATTCATTAACACCATTTTTTCTTAGACACATTTTATAATAAACCTCGTAATCATCGAGCTTAAATTTACCTTCGGCACAAGTAGTACATTTTTCAATAGCTTTTTCTACTGCTATATTATGACAATTAGAATAAATTTGTGATGGTCTTATCTAACACCAATAAAAAGCACCACCAACGATTAAGATAATAATTGCTATCCACCAATATTCCTTAATTTTTTCTTTCATAGAGCTTTATGAAGTGCTTCTCAGTCAGAAGCCCCCTCTCTTATTTGTATGACACAGGTTTGAATACAAGCACTTTTGTCGCTACTGCAATACTCATCACAACCGCACCTTCTTTTACATCTTTCGATAGGATCACCTGTGTATTTATACCAAATCAAATAACCAACAGTGATTGTTAGTGATAATAAAGATAAGGTAATAAGAATAAGGCAAATTATTTTGATTTTTTCTTTCATAGTGTTTCTTTATCTTCAAAATAACCTTATTTAAAACAAAATTCAAGCCAAAATTAAAAACCCGATAAAGTCGGGTTGATAATGCTTCTCGGTCGCTCGAACCGAGCACTAGCCTGCTCCGGCGATAGGACTCGAACTTTAACGCTCAATTTTCTCTTTTAAAAATTCAACTAGCTCTTTGATTTTTATCCTAACTTGTTTTGTTGTATCCCTATCTCTAATAGTAACATCATTTTGCTTTAAAGAATCGTAATCAATGGTAATACAGTATGGAGTTCCTATTTCATCTTGAGAATAATAACGTTTACCAATATTACCTCTGTCATCCCAGGCAGTAGAAAATTCAGGCTTTAATATCTCATAAACTTGTTTGGCTTTCTTAACTAATTCTGGTTTGTTAGCCAACAAAGGAAATACTGCTGCTTTATAAGGCGCTAAATAAGGTTTTAATTTTAAAACGATGCGTTCTTCTTTTTTTCCTTTCTCTTCAGAATAAGCATCCAACAAGACTGTTAAAAAAGACCTGTCCATTCCAAATGTTGGCTCTACAACGTGAGGAATGAATTTTTCTCCTGTTTCTTTGTCTGTGTAACGTAAATCAACTCCTGATTTTTCCATATGGTTTTTTAAATCAAAATCAGTTCTATAAGCCAGCCCATAAAGTTCTTTAAAGCTTCCGAAAGGAAAACTATATTCTAAATCTTCTGTTTTTTTGGAATAATGAGACCTTTCTTCATCTGTGTGCTCCCGCCATCTTAGATTGTTTTTATTTACACCCAATATTTCAGTAGTCCATGTCCACATTTCTTTTTTCCAGTAATCAAATAATTTTTCCCATTTCTGTTTTTTAGGATTAAAGAAATATTCAAACTCAGAAAGATTAAACTGAAGAGTGCGGAAAATAAAATTACCTAGACTAATTTCATTTCTAAAAGCAGGGCCTGATTGAGCCAAGCCAAAAGGAAGGCCGGGCGATAAAGAATCTAGAACATTTTTAAAATTAACAAACATGCCTTGAGCAATTTCTCCTCTTAAATAAGCTAAAGACTTATTCTCAGGAACAATACCAATATGGGTTTCAAACAAAAGATTGAATTTTCTTGGTTTGGTCCAATCAAAAGCCCCGCAAGACGAACAAACAAGTTTTTCTTTATCAATAATGTTTTTAATTTCTTCAACATCGAAACCTTCAACTTTTATCTCATTTCCTTTTTTCTCAAAATGGTCTTCAATTAAGTGATCAGCTCTAATTCTGCTTTTGCATTTCTTACAATCAACTAAAATATCTGTAAAACTATTAGTATGACCTGAGGCCTCCCATACTCTAGGACTCATAATAACTCCTGAATCAAGTCCATAAATATCTTCTCTATTATTAACAAAATGTTTCCACCAAAGATTTTTAATGTTATGTAAGAGTTCAACACCCAAAGGCCCATAATCATAAGTATTTGCTAAACCACCATATATCTCAGAGCCTGGAAAAACAAAACCTCGTCTTTTCGCTAATGATGTAATTTTTGCCATTTTATCAGCCATATTTATTGAATTGTTCCATTAGTTATTGTTGGGTCATTTGGCAAGGAAGTATTAACAGCTGGAGCTGAGCTTTTAATTATGGTTTGGGTCCAGCTATCTTCAGCTGTAATCTGTACTTCATTAATTATATTAGGAATTTGACCTCTTTGATACACAGCAGGGGTAAATGAAATCTGAAAAGCAATTGTTAAAGGTGGTTCTGTAACTCCAACCCCTCTTGCCAAATCGCCTGCTAACCAGACAATTTCTCTTGATTGAGAATCAAAGGTAAATTTCTCAAATTCTGGTTCAGGAAACACTCTGCCAGTTAATTCTATGTTTTGAGGCAAAATTGCCTTTACTTTTGCATTTTTAATATCTGAATAATGATTCCTTATATGCCACATAATTGTATAAGTGGTAGCTTCACCTACCTGCAACGGAACAGGACCAGAATTGCCAAAAACTTCATCCTGAAAATATGCTTTTTGGTCTATTCCAAGTTTTGAACCAATTTTTGTAACAAATTCTTCTTTAACCTGCCCAATAAATATTTTATTTCTTAAAACAGGATTTTTAACACTGCCTAAATCATCTTTTAATTTTATGAAGAAATCAACCTTTCCTTCTTCTGTTGGAATTAAATATTGAAGGTCTGGAACTCTTCTCCAGTCAAAAACAATAGAGTTGTCGCCTGCTTGAAAACTTCCATAATCAGATTTTATTGTTTGAAAATCAAAAGCTTCTCCTTCTAACTGATTAATCATAAATAAATTACTTACACTATCTTCTCCCACATTTTTAAAGTAAATCTCATAATGGAGCCAATCACCAGGCACAGCAACATATTGAGGGTTTCCATTAATTTCCTGCCTGATGTAAAGAGAATGTCTAACCACTTCCACTCCTTTTGTAGCTTCTTTTAAAACAATGAACTCACCGTTCTTCCAAACACCCAACTTAGCTTTAAAAACTTTTGCTTCTCCTAAATCTCCAGAAAGCCTGCCTGAGATTTCAATTCTTCCTCCTTCTGATTTATTTAAAACAGGGATTTCCCATTCTGTCTGCTCAATTGATTTAGGAGTGGAGCTTATAAATTCAAAACCAAATGGATATTCAATCTGGCATCTCAAATTAGTTAAAAGATGTTCAATATTAGAGAAATAATTAATCCGAAAAACAAAATCTTTGCCCGATGCAATCTTAGAAGGCAAATCAAAATCAAATACTAAAGGAGCTGACTTAATCTGGCTGGTAAAGTCAGAAGATAGCTGGTATCTTGCTTTTAAATCTTTTGGCCTATAACTCAAAGATGCTTTAGTAATTTTAATATCTCCCTCTTTTCCCAAAATACTTATTTTAAATGAAAATGTCTTTTCTTCGCCCGGATAAATTGCTTCGCCCAATTCTTCTGGACCTAAAATCTGTCTTTCAAAAAACTCTCCGTCTTTTAAAGAATATTCAGGCGCCTCGAAAACAAGTTCTGGATTATCTAAACGAAACTCTCCTTTGTTTCTATACCTTACAACATACTCTACTTCCTCACCTAAAGTGATTTCAGATGGTCCAAAAATATCCAATCTTAAAAGTTCTTTTGAATAAACGTTTTTTTGCCAATTCCAAATAAACCAGGTTGTTCCTGCTAAAATAACTATAATAATGAAATAATTTAAAATCTTTTTCATATTCATTAAATTTGTCCACTTATTTCTAGGATAAAAGATAAATAATGTTTTGAAAACTCCTCTAAATCTTTTAAGTCTTTATCATTTATTTTTAATCTAGAAATTACCTCTAGTTTTTTCTCACTGATAAAACGTATTATTTTAATTGTTTCTGGACTCACTAATATATCTGATTTATCTTTTGAAAGGCAATTTTTACAAATTATACCTTGTTTTTTAGGGCTAAAATAAATACTCTCAGGTTTTAGTTTTTCTTCACAAGCCAAACAATTATATAAATCAGGCCTATAACCTAAAACAGATAAAAATTTCCAGAGAAAATAATAATAAATTATTCTTGTGTTTTTAAAACTTCTGTCATCTAATTTTCTAAAAACCTCTAACAATAAATTCCAAATATTTTCATCTGACTCTTGCCCTTTAATTAAATCATCTAAAACCTGTCTAATGCTGTGGGTTATATCAAGTCTTTTTAAATCTTCCCTTAAATTTTTAAATTTTTCAATTGCGATTGCATCTGTTAATGTCTTGTAATTCTTTCCTTGGATAAATTCAATTTCTGATAAATAAAAAATCTCAATCCCTGATTTTAATTTTGAAGTCATCTTACGTATTGCTTTTGCTAAAATCTCTAATCTTCCAAAATCCTTTGTATAAACACTAAATAGCTGATCAGCTTCTTTTCTATCCACCTTTCTGAAAATAATACCTTGGGTCCTATAATGAACGAACATTCTATTTTTGAAGTCCAAAAAGTTTTTTTAGTGCTTCACGCTCTTTTTTTATCACAGACTCTTCTGGTGTACCCCTAAACGAAGATTGTTCCTTGCCTAATTTTTTATATATAGCCCTAATATCACCTGGGTTGAAAGTAGTTTTGTTTGGTGGCAGTAAATTTTTAAGTTTTTCTGCAAATTTCTTTCTTTGCGCTTCACCCATTTGAATATTAGTGTCTTTATAAAAATCTTCTCTACCTTTTAATATCCCCATCAAAGATTTTTTCTCAAAAAATTCTTGCTTTTTAAGAACACTTGAACCAGTAGTTCCTTTTGGAACTTCTGTCTTTTTAACTTCCGGTTTTTTTGCCTTTGGTGGTAAGCTATATTCTCTTGGTGGCCCTTGTGGCTCACCCCACATTTTTCGTCCAAATTGTCCGCTTTTATTTTCTAAAACCATAATTATATATATAAATTAGTTCCCGACCTTTTTAATAAATAATTGTATTTTTTGACCATTAATACTTAATTCTTTCCCTTTTTTTAATCCCTTAACCAAATCCAAATCTTTTGCTTTTGTTTCTTTAATAATTATTTTTTCTTTTCTTAATAAAAGCTCGCTCATATCATGTTCTGCTTTAAACTGAATTATAATAATATCTTTTGGAGTCAGTTTTTGTTTTTTTCTTGCTTCTTGAATATTTCTAATCACCTCTCTTACTATTCCTTGTTCTTGTAACTGCTTGGTAATTTTTGTGTTAAGCTTTATTTCTTTTCCAAAACCAACATTTAAAACATTAACTTCTTGCTTAATTAAATCCAAAAGCTCATTTTCATTTTTTAATTCTTTATCCTTAATAATTAACTCCTGTAATGCCTGTCTTACTTTAATTCCATGCTTTGCTCTTTCAGCTAAAGCTTGGGTAACAATTTCCCGAGTTTTTTCCATTTTCTTATTCAATTTTTCATCAACAGATTTTTCAGTTGTTTTGGGCCAATCTTCTAAATGAACTGAATCTTTAATTTTAAACCCTGCTTTTTTAAAATCCTGATATATGTATTCAGTAAAAAAGGGAATAAAAGGAGCTGATAGCTTTATTGTCTGAAAAATCACAAAGCTCAAAGTTCCAGCAGCATCTTTTAATTCCATATCAGTTTTTGGCTGTTGGAATCTTTTTCTAGATCTTCTAATATACCATAAAGAAAGTTCATTCATAACAAATTTTTCAATGCTTCTAGCTGCACCAGTTATATCATAATTTTCTAGCAATTTAGTGGTTTTTACAATCAGTTCATTAAGTTTAGAAATAATCCATCTGTCTAAAATATGCTTGGAAGGTGGATTTTTAAAACTTAAGGATTCACCATCAGTGTAAGTTTTTAAAAAAACATAGGAATTCCATAAAGGAAGAATGAATTTCCTTAGACTATTTTCTGGTTCTTTTTCTGAAAACAGCTTTGAATCACCGGGCTGATTAACAGTGTAAAATGACCACCTTAAAGCATCAGTTGAATATTTTTCAATAATATGCCATGGATCAATTATATTTCCTTTTGATTTTGACATTTTTTCACCTTTTTCATCCAAAATATGACCCAAAGAAACAACGTTTTTATAGGATGGTCCTTTTCCAAGCAAAGTAGAGACAGCAAGTAAAGTATAAAACCAGCCTCTTGTTTGGTCTATTGCTTCACAGATATAATGAGCAGGAAATTGCTTGTTTTCATCAATAAGCTTTTTATTTTCAAAAGGATAATGATATTGAGCAAAAGGCATTGCTCCTGAATCAAACCAGCAATCTATTACTTCAGGAACTCTTTCCATTAAAGCCCCGCAACCAGAGCACTGAAATTTCACATTATCAATATAAGGTCTGTGTAAATCCATCTCTAGGTTTTTATTAAAAGGCAATACTCTAAATTCTATCTCTTCCAGTTTGCCTGTTTTCATTTTGTTTCCTTTTTTACGCCAGTTTAAAATTTTTTCAAGAGACCAACCCTCTAAAGTTTTTTTAAAAACACCTAAAGGAAGTTCATGAGAAACAATTAAAATATTTTTTCCTTTATACTTTTTATCAATCTCTTTTAAAAAGTTGTACATTCTTTTTTTCAAATCTTTCACGCTTTCACCTCTGGGAGCTTTTGTTTCAGTCAAATTTCCTTTTTTTTCAAAATACTCCCAAACCAGCCCAGGTGCTTTACCATTAAAAGTACCAATATCAAATTCCCTTAATCTTTTGCTGAATTTAAGTGAAGCTTTAGTTGTTTCAGCTATAATTTCAGCAGTTTGTTTTGTTCGCAGTAAGTCTGACGAAAAAATTAAATCCAAATCCATTTTTGCCAATTTATCTCCTGCTTTTTTAGCTTCTTTTTTTCCTTTATCAGTTAAAGGGCAGTGAATTTTCTCAGGCCAGCATGAAGTAACTCCTTTTGCCTGTTTTATACTCTCACCATGACGAATTATAAAATAATTGTTGTTGCTAAACTTCTGTTTTAACAAATCACTAATACCGCCAATTACCACCTGATTTTTACAATGAGCGCACTGCCAAACAGGAAGAGGAGTCCCCCAATACCTTTCTCTTGAAATTGCCCAGTCCTTAACCTCTCTTAACCATTCGCCAAATCTTCCTTTTTTAAGATAAGACGGATACCAATTTATTTTTGCATTATTAGCAATCAAATCCTTTTTAACTTTTGTCATTTCTATAAACCAGCTTTTTTTTGCGTAATAAAGAAGCGGTGTTTTGCATCTCCAGCAAAATGGATAATCATGTTCATACAATTCTTGCTTGAACAACAACCCTCTTTCTTTTAAATCCTCAATTATTAAAGGGTCAGCTTCTTTAAAATACATTCTTGCCCATTTTTCAACATTTAATCTAAACCTCCCTTCATCATCAATGTTTAATAAAATTGGCAGTTTATTCTTTCTTCCAACCTCCATATCATCTATTCCATAAGCAGGGGCAATGTGAACAAGACCTGTTCCTTCGTCCAGAGAAACAAAATCTCCTCCAATAACTTTGTAGGCATTTCTTGAAACCTCATCTTCTGCTGGATATAGGGCTTCGTATCTTAAATTAAACAAATCTTTTCCTTTGAATTCACCAACAATTTCACCCTTAAGGTCCAAATTCTTAATTCTTTCTTTTGCTAATATTAAATACTCATCATTAACTTTAACTTTTGCATAAACCAATTTAGGATTTACTGCTACAGCTACATTACCAGGCAATGTCCAGGGAGTAGTTGTCCATACCAAAAAAGAAGTATTTTTAAAATTAGGGCTAATAATCTTGAATTTAATAAAAACTGATGGTTCTTTTATTTTTTTATACCCCTGAGCCACCTCATGGCTTGAAAGAGGAGTTCCACACCTAGGACAATATGGAACAACTTTAAAATCTTGAATCAAAAGTTTCTTTTGCCAGATTTGCTTTAATATCCACCACAATGATTCAACATACTCAGAATTATAGGTGATATAAGGATTATCTATATCCACCCAATAACCAATTTTTTCTGTTAAATCTACCCAGGCCTTTGTAAAATTCCAGACAGATATTTTGCATTTTTTATTAAATTTAGAAATACCATATTTTTCAATATCTTTTTTTGATTTTAAGCCAAGCTTTTTTTCAATCTGAAGCTCAACTGGCAAACCATGTGTATCCCAACCACCTTTTCTTAAAACCCTAAAACCCTTCATTGTTTTATATCTACAAATTATATCTTTAAAAACCCTGGCTAAAACATGATGAAGTCCTGGAGGAGCATTAGCAGTAGGAGGACCTTCATAAAACACAAAATCACGAGCTTTAGCTCGTTGTTGTATGCTTTTTTCAAATATCTTTTTATCTTTCCAGAACTTTAAAACTTTTACTTGCTTTTTAGGTAAGTCTAGTTTCATGTGTATATATCTAAAATATCACTTTAGATTGTTTTTTTCAAATAAAAAAACCTGTACAAAGCACAAATTCAATTACAAAAAACTAAGAAATTACATTTTTTCAGGAGCCAAAATTGCCATTAAGTCAAAGGTTTCTTTAAGCACAGTTTTAGTTGCCAAAATTAAAGCTATTCTAGCCTGCTGTAACTTTTCATCCTCAGCCAAAACCCTGCAGTCTTTATAGAATTTATGGAAAACAGTAGCTAAATCAATCATGTATTGAGGCAGTCTTTGAACTTGATAATCATTGGCTGTGTCTTCAATTATTTCTGGAAATTTAACAAGTTCTTTTATTAATTTAATTTCAGAAGAATGTTTTAGCAAAGAAAAATCAGGTCTTGTTTTTTTTGCTTTTGTTTTTCTTAAAATACTGCAGATTCTTGCATAAGCATATTGAACATAATAAACCGGATTTTTCTCTGATTGCTCTTTGGCTAAATCTAAATCGAAATTTAAATGAGTATCTGCTGATCTTGTTAAAAAAAAGAATCTAACAACGTCTTTGCCCACCATATCAATTAAATCATCCATTGTTACATAACGGCCTGCTCTTTTTGACATTTTTAATTTCTTTTGTTTCTCAAAAAGGGTGACGAATTGCAGAAGAACAATATCAAGTTTCCCCTTATAACCAAGAGCCTCAACAACTGCCTGAAGACCAGCTACATCTCCATAATGGTCGGCTCCCCAAATATTAATCACTTTGTCAAACTTTTTGTCTTTAAATTTATACTCATGAAGAGCCGTATCTCCTGCCAAATATGTTTTCCATTTATTTGATTTTACTATTACTCTATCTCTATCATCACCATATTGTTTTGATTTAAACCATAAAGCTCCTTCTTTTTCGTATAAAAAGCCTTTTTTCTTTAATTTATCTATTACCTTATCAACTAATCCAGACTTATGAAAATTTGTTTCTGAAATCCATTCATCATATTTAATACTCATCTTATCAGTGGTTTTTTTAATCATTTCTTTAATAATAATCTTCGCTGCCTCTTCCCCTGCCTTATATACATCTTTGCTTTTAATTCTTTTGTTTAAATCATCAATATATGCTCCTTTGTATTTTGCTTCTTTGTCTTTTAAAACAGAGTGTCCTAAAGTCATAATCTGCATTCCATAATCATTTATATAATAAGCTTTTTCTGTCTTGTAACCGGCTTTTTTTAAAACATTTGCCAAAACATCACCAAATGGCCCACCTCTGGCGTTACCAACTGTTAAAGGACCTGTTGGGTTTGCAGAAATAAACTCAACCTGAACTTTTTTATTTTTCCCAATATTTAATTGACCAAATTTATCTTTTTGTTTAAGAATTTTATCAACTTGTTCTTGGAGATATTTTTCTGAAATGAAAAAATTGATAAAGCCCGGTTTTACTATCTTAATTCTTTCAAATAAACTTGATATTTTAGCCTTGAAATTCTCAGTTAACAATTCTGCTATTTCCATTGGATCTTTCTTTGTTTTTCTTGCAATTATCATTGCAATATTAGTTGAATAATCTCCATGAATCTTTTTTTCAGGATATTCAACTTTAATTTCAGCAATATCAAAATCAATAAGCCCCTTTTTCTGAAGCTTATTTATTGATTCTTGTATCAGGTTTTTTATTTCTTGTTTAATCATTTTTTAATAGTTTTTCTATTCTATTATGAAGCCTCATATGACCCTTTTGAATTCCCTCTGAAACTAAAGCTCTTAAAGCTGCTAAATTCTGGGCTAAACCAACACCAGCCATGACACAAGCTAGTTCCTGGGCTGATTTTACATTTAATATCTTTAAAGAAACTCTGGCTACTGGATAAGCTGATATTGTTCCTCCAGTCACTCCAACTGCTATTGGGAGCGTCATTTCTCCAATCAAATCACCACTATTAGTCTTTGTCCATTTAGTCAAGGGCAGGTATCTTCCTGATTTTGCTGCATATCCATGCGCTCCTGCTTCAAGCGCTCTCCAGTCATTTGAAACGGCCAAAGCAACTGCTCCCATTCCATTTAAAATGCCTTTGTTATTGGTAACTGCCCTGTAAATATCAGTTTCAGCTATGGCCTGAGCTTTAATAATATTTTCAACTACTTCTTCACCTTTAAATCCTTTTGTTGTTAAAGATTCTTTTAAAACTTTTCCTTTAACTTTCACTAATCTTTTGTCAGCTAAATTGGAAATAATTTTAAAAACTGCTTTTTTATTTACAATCTTTTCAATTAAAGAAGAAATGCCCTCAATCATTGTATCTACTGTATTGGCCCCCATAGCGTCTTTAGTATCTACCAATAAATGAATTCTTAAAATCGTCCCTATGTTTTTATTATTTAAAACAGTTAGTTCTAGGTCTTTTGCACCGGCCCCCATCCTAATCAAATCAGGCTTTTTGGAATTAGCAAGCTTAATAATTTCTTTTTTTTTCTCTAAAATTTTTTCTTTAGCTTTTTTGACATTTTCTAAGCCTGTTAAATAAATCTGTCCTATCATCTGATTGCCCAAATTCTCAGCTTTAATTCCTCCATTTGTTCTTAGCAACTTTGCTCCATAACAAGCTGCAGCAACCACAGAAGGCTCTTCAGTTACCATTGGCACAAGGTAATCTTTTTTATTTATTAAAAAGTTTACAGCAATACTATAAGGAAGAGAAAAAGTACCAATCACATTTTCAGCCATCCTATCTCTTAATTCTGGTTTTAATGCGCCTTTTTCAATGATTTCAAGCTCTTTATCAGTTAAATCAGCAAACTCTTTTACTTTTTTAAGTTTTTGTTTTCTGTTTAATTTAAAAAATCCAGGGATTCTGCTATTTTTCTTCTCATTCATCAATTTAAGATTATCTCATTTTTCTGTTAAAATCAAAATTGACAGCAATAAAATTTATACTTATTATACAAATAATGACTCAAAAAACTCTACAAAAAACAAAAACAGATAAAATACTTAAGGAATTGAAGTTAATTAGAAATCAGCTTCAAAAACTCTTGATTATAATCCCAGAAGAAACATTGGGTGATTATAAAAATAAAGCTGAGGTTAAAAAGGCCTACTTAAAGGCAGTACGAGAATACCCTCCAAAATAATGAATATTCGGCACACAGAAAGCTTTATAAAAAATATTGAAAAGCTGCCTAAAAGTATAAAAAGAATTTTCAAAAAACAAAAGGGTGTTTTTATCAAAAACTGGCTTGACCCAAGACTGCACATAAAAAGAATGAAAGAGTTGCCTGGATGTTTTTCTTTCAGAATCACTCGAAGATATAGGGTGCTTTTTTATTTCAGAAACAAAGATGCAATATTTTTCAGCATAGGTCACAGAAAAGACATTTATAAATCATGAAAATCATTACCAAAAATAAAAAAGCATATTTTAACTATGAAATCCTGGAAAAGTTTGAAGCAGGCATTTCTTTAATTGGACAAGAGGTAAAATCAATAAAACTAGGAAGAATTAACTTAGCCGGGTCTTATGTTGTTTTAAGGGGTGGAGAGGTTTATTTAGTTGGAGCTAATGTTCCTCCTTATCAGCCAAAAAATGCGCCTAAGGATTATAATTCTAAAAGATCAAGAAAATTGCTTTTAACAAAAAAAGAAATCAAATATTTAATAGGAAAATCAAAACAAAAAGGTTTGACAATGATACCATTAATAATTTATACTAGGAAAGGTAAAATAAAGCTGCAATTCGGTTTAGCTAAAGGGAAAAGAAAAATTGATAAAAGAGAAATAATAAGAAAGAGGGAGATTGAAAGAGAAATAAGAAAGAACATTGGAAAAGAGTTCCGTTAAACAAAATGGGGACGTAAGATTCGACAGGAATTTGAATAAAAAATGCAAGTCGAGCTTCGAATCTCGTAAATCTTCGAAAAAACATTAAGTGCCAATAATTTATTTGCACCTGCATTAGCTACTGCTTAATGCCGTTTACCTTACTGATTCTCGATAGGTAAAAGTAGGCGTGATATTATCGAGATAGATAGTTTTTTGGGAACTGGGAAAATTATCAAAAATCAACAGAACAAAAATCAGAAAAATTTTGCCCAGTTTAAATTTTCTGAGTTCAACCAATTGGGCTAAGCTTGTAGAGTTATTTTAGAATAATTTCTGGACAAGGGTTCGCCCCCTTCGTCTCCACAAGATTAATTAATAAAAATAGGTTAAGAATAAATTGAGAAATAAAAAAAGATATAATCAAAGACACAGAGGTCCTAAAGTAAGGGCTAATGAATATATAAGAGCTAAAGAAGTAAGATTGATTGATGAAACTGGAAAACAAATTGGAGTTGTTCCTTTAGAAGAGGCAATTCAAACAGCCAAAGAGCGTAATTTAGATTTAGTTCAGGTTACTGATAAAGTTGATCCTCCTGTTTGTAAAATTGTTGAATACGGAAAATATCTTTATCAATTGCAAAAAAAAGAAAAAGAGAAGAAAACAACAAAAAGTACTGAGATAAAAGGATTAAGATTGAGGTTTAATATTTCCCCTCATGATTTGGAAACAAGAGCCAATCAAGCAGAAAAATTCTTAAAAAAAGGAAATCTGGTAAAAATAGAAATGCTTTTAAGAGGAAGAGAAAAGGGACTTGGTCAATTTGCTAGAGAAAAAATAAACAACTTTGTACAGACTTTAAATGAAAAGATTCCAATAAAAATTGAGAGTAGCTTAAAAAGAACTCCCAATAAGTTCATAATGATTGTTTCAAGAGATCAAAAACAAGAAGGAAAAAGCAAGGAAAATACATAAATAATATGAAAACAAGAAAATCAGTAGCAAAGCGTTTTAAAATCACAAAAACTGGTAAGGTTTTAAGAAGGGCAGTTGGTCTTTGCCATTACAGAGCAAAAAAATCAGGGAAGCAAATCAGAAAAAGAAGGAAGTTGGTCCCTTTAGCGCCTGCTGAAGCAAAAAAAATTAAAAAGATTCTTAAATACCAAAGGTAACTATGACAAGAGTAAAAAGAGGCACAACTGCACATAAAAGAAGAAAGCGTGTTTTAAAACTTGTTAAAGGTTATCGTTGGGGAAGAAAATCAAAATATAGGTTAGCAAAAGATGCCTTGTTTCATGCCTGGACTCATGCATACAAACATAGAAGAACTAAAAAAAGAGACTTCAGAGGTCTCTGGCAAATCCAGATTAATGCTGCAGTTCGTGAAAAAGGAATTTCATACAGTAAATTCATAAATCTTTTGAAAAAGAACAAAATTGAGATTGATAGAAAAATCCTATCTCAATTAGCGCAAAAACATCCTAAAATATTTGAAAAGATTCTTGAAAAAGTAATTGTTAAAAAAGAAGCAAGAAAAACCGCCTAAAAGGCGGTTTTAAAATACCTACAGTTTATTACTAACAGTAAAATCATTAGCTTCTTTTAAGACTCTTTTGGCATTTTCAAATGTTAACTGCTCTATGGCTTTATCATAAGAAAGCCATTTAAAATCAACATGCTCATAAGAAAGTTTAATTTCTTTTGTCTTGGTTTCAGCTAGGAAAAATATTACTGTTTTAAAAATTGTTTTATCTTGTTTTTTAAAAAAATACTCTATTTTTTCTTTAAACTCTCCAATAAATTTTAAATCATCAATCCCAGTTTCTTCTTTAGCCTCTCTTGTGACTGTTTGTCTTAACTCTTCATTTTTTTCAATCTTGCCTTTAACAAAATCCCAGTGCCCTAATTCATAATGTAAAACAAGGTAATAAATATTACCTTTGTCTTTTCTAAAGATTACTACCCCAGCTGATTTTTCTGTTGGCACGCTATTTAAAATGTTTTAGTAATTTATTTAAGGGTTGAGTGTTTATAATATCTTTTTTTTCTGCCCAACCACGACGGGCCTGAGCTACTCCTAAGTTCAGAAATTTCATTTGTTCTTTGTGATGCGCATCTGTATTAATAATCATTTTTACCCCCGCTTCTTTGCACCTTCTAATGTTTAAATCATTTAAGTCCAATCTTATAGGGTAAGCATTTATTTCTAAGATTGTTCCAAATTCCTTTGCAGCTTTTAGAATTTTATCGAAATCAATCTCATACTCTTCTCTTTGTTTAAGTAGTCTTCCTGTTGGATGAGAGATAATATCAACGTGCTTGTTTCTCATTGCCTTAATTAATCTATTTGTCATTTCAGATTTTTCCATTTTAAAACTTGAATGAATTCCAGCAATAACATAATCCAGTTTCTTCAAAGCCTCATCTTTAATATCAATTGAGCCATCTTTTAAAATATTTGTTTCAGCACCTTGAAGTATTCTGAATTTTTTCCTGCCAAGCTTTTTATTCAACCTATCAATTTCTTTTCTTTGCTCTAATAATTGTTTTTCATTTAATCCGTATTCAATTCTTAAAAACTTTGTATGATCTGAAATGCCAATATAGTCACAACCTAATTCCATTGCTTTTTTAGCCATTTCTAAAATGGAATTTTCACCTCCATTCCAGCTTGAATGGCAGTGTAAATGTCCTTTAATATCTTTTAACTGCACTAATTTAGGAAGCTTGCCTTTTAAAGCTGCCTCAATTTCTCCTTGGTCCTCTCTTATTTCAGGTGGAACCCAATCCATGCCCAATAACTTATAAATTTCTTTTTCATTCTTCCCTGCAATTTTTCTTTTTCCTTTAAATAAACCATATTCGTTTAATTTTAATCCTTTGCTTATCGCAACTTTTCTTGTAGCAATATTGTGCTCTTTTGAACCAATAAAATACTGAAGAGCTGCTCCATAACTTTCTTTTGGAACAACTCTTATATCAACATCAAAACCAGTCCTCATTCTTACTGATGCCCTGGTAGTTCCTTTGCTCCAAACTTTTTCAATACCATCAAGAGATACAAAAAAATCCATTACTTTCTTTGGCTTTCTAGAAGCTATTAAGATATCAATATCTTTAACAGTTTCTTTCATTCTTTTTAAAGAACCAACAATATCAATTTTCTCAACCTCTTTTAATCTCTTTAGTTTTTCATAAATATCTCTGGCAATTGGTAAAATCTCTCCTAGTAAAAATCTGCCCTTGCTTTTCTTTAAAAACTCAATTCCTTGTAAAATGTTTTGTTCTGTTTTTTCTCCAAAACCAAAAAGTGGCGCAATTTTATGCGCCTTAGCAGCTTTTTCCAACTGTTTAACGTTTTTGATTCCTAGTTTTTGGTATAAAGTTTTAATCTTTTTTGGACCTAATCCCTCAACAGCAGTAAGTGTACTTACATCAACAGGGGATTTCTTTTTCAGTTTTTGAAAATACTTAATCTTTCCTGTTTTTAAATATTCTTCAATTTTTAAAGCAAGGTGTTTTCCTATTCCAGGAATTTTCTTAAGCCCTTTTAAGCCTTCTTTTATATAAATATCACTCACGTCCTGCTCTAAGTTTTCCAAGGTTAAAGCTGCTTTTTTATAGGCATAAGGCCTAAAAGCAACTTCATCCATTTCTAAATATTCTGAAATTTCATAAAATATTTTAGCAATTTCCTGATTTCTCATATTGTTTAGAATGGTAAACGAGAACGAGGAACTCTTGGAAGAACCTTATCATGAGGAGCTATATCATTCCTAATCACTAAAAGCAAAAATGCTGAAATAAACGTTAGTCCACCAACTAAAATAAAAACTATTTTAAAACCAAACAAAGCAACCATAATTCCACCAGTAGCACCAGCTATTCCTGCTGCAAAGCCCAAGGAAGTGCTTCTAACGCCCCATTCATAGGCTTCATCTCCTTTGTCAATATGTCTTGTAAAAATAGCTGCCCAGGAAGGTACAGCCATTGCCATAGCAATGGCATGCAAAACTTGGAAAGCATAAATGTGCCAAGGTTCAGATGAAATCATATAACCAAAAGGAACAAATGCATTTAAAAAAGTCCCAGTAAACATAAACCAAAAATCATCCTGCTCACCATGGTTCTTGTCTAAATACTTGCCAATTGGAATCTGTAAACAAGATTTTACAACCCAGTAAGTTAAAGAGGCAAAGCCAGCCACTTCAGCAGCCTGAGCAATGCCGCTAACTGCAACATTTTTAACAATAAAGATAGCAAAAACAGGACCAAGCAAACCCCAGCCACCACTTAGAGCAATATCGCTAACTATTAAAGTCTTAATGACCTTGTTAATAGATTTTGACATATTGTTTATTATACTGGTCTATTTCATTAAGCTCAAATAAAAAAAATGAAGGACATATCACAAATCATTTTCATTAATCATTTTTCCTAATTTCTCAACTTTCTTAAAAAACATGTCTTTTACAAAAAATACTCCTACTTTAAAAATAATCGTGAGTCCTGCTAATGCAAATAACAATTCTGCTGCCCTAATAATCATTGTGAAGGCAGCAGCAATAGAAATGTTTAAACCTAAGGAATTAAAAGCGAAAGTTTGAATTGCTTCATGAGAACCTAAAGCAGCTGGAATTGGAATCATTGCTGCTAAATATGTAAAACCCAAAACAGATAAACTCGATAACAATCCAATATTTTTTCCTAAAAAAATAATTAAAATATAGGCTCTTAAAAGCATTGCTCCGGCTCTTAAAAAAGACAAGCTAAAAGTTTTTTGTAATTTTTTGTTTTCCCATCTAAAAAAATTAAAAATTTGCTTTTCAGCCTCCAAAAGAAAGTTTCTTTGGTCAAAATTTTTAAAACCACTGATCTTAAAAATAAACCTGATTATGCTTTCTCTTTTTAAAACTTTGAAATAAAAATATGAAATTACAAAAAAGAAAAATAAAAACACACCGCCAAAAATTATTAATAAGTTTTTGGAAGGTAGCCCTATTTTATAAAGAAAGTATAAACTTCCTAAAACAATTACTATTAGATTAACAGTCCACTCCAAAATCCTGTCAATAAAAACTGAAGTCATTACTTGAGTCCAAGAAACTTTATTTTTTCTTCTCAGCACATAGCCTCGCAAAACCTCTCCTGCCCATAAAAGAACGGGTGCTAAAAAGATAACACTAAAACCTGCAAGAAAAGCTTTAAAAAGTTCAAAAAAAGAAATTTCAACATTCTGAGCTTTTAAAGTTTCCTGCCATCTCCAAGCACCAAACAGCATTATTAAAAAAGTTAGGATAAAAATTACTATGCCGTTCCAACCAGTAAAAATTAAAAAGGCATTCTTTATTTCCTGCCAGCCTACAGTTTTGCCAATCCAAACAAAAAGAACTATTCCAATGATAAGAGAAATTAAAAAAAGAAAAAACTTTTTCATTATTCTAAATTATATCAACAATAAAAAGTAAAACAAAACTCCTTAAAGTCAAGGAGTTCTGTCTTCTTTAGGCCTTAATAATTAAAGTCCACCGTATAGTTTCTGAATACCAGTAATGTCTCCAGTATTTAAATCTCTTTTCTTTATATCACCATAATTAGAGTAACCGTACATTGTTTCGTCTAAACAAACCGTATTATATAAATCAGCTAAACCAACTCCATGTCCTAATTCATGAACAGCAATGTTCTGAAGATCCATTACTAAAGGATTATTAACTGCATCTCCCCAAGTAAAGTCAGTATCAAACAAAATATCAAATTCAACAATCCTTCTTAGCCCAGGAGGTCCGGTGTAGTATCCCCAAACTATTGCTACTGCTATTACACCATCCTGCGGATAATCTCCGAACACTAACTCATTTCTACCATCGGGAGCATCACTGTCCCAACTTGCAGTGTAATCAACGGAATAATCTCCAAAGAGTTCTGCGTTTGTATGTGTATCCCATTCTTCTGCTCCTGTTGAAATTGCACTAACCACAAAGCTTTCTGCTAAATTATCAGAATTATCAGGATCTATAACATAATTTACAGGCCCTTCTTGCCATTTCACCCCTCTTCCCAAAAAGGCATAGCAAGAGCTTGTATCCGGGTCTTCTCCACCGCCCCCACAATCTTCCGGACACTTATTGATATTCTCACTCGGCTCACAGATGCCATTGCCACATTCTGTCCCTGGCTTTACAAAACCCTTTTTATAATGAATGAATACAGCCTTTTCCAGTCCGGGTGGGGTTATTTTGGCTCTGCCTTCTGCTTTTTCATTTGCTGGAATCAGCCTTCCTGCCCCAGCCACACCAGAAACAGATAAGACAATTAAAACAATTAAAATTCCTAAACCTATTTTTTTCATATTTCTCTTTTTACTTCATTAATTCTAATTTTCCGACCTTTGATGAATTCAACTTCATTTTATCTTCACTAAATAGTCTCGTCAAGAAAAAACATTTTGCTTTTTTTATTCCCTCTTTCTAGAAAGATTCACTCTATCCTAACCCCTTCAGTTGGAATCTTTGCATTAATAATAGAGCCTCCAGCTTTTTCTATTGCTTTTTTAATATTATCTAAATTATCTTTTTTAGATATAGCGAGCATACAATCCCCGCCACCAGCTCCAGAAAGCTTAACTCCATAAGCCCCTGCATTTAAAGCTGCTTTTATTAAATTCTCCAGCTTTTTAGAGCTTATGTCAAGATTCCTTAATAAATCCTGATTCAAATTCATTAATCTTCCAACTTCTTTCCAGTTTTTATTTTCTATTTCAGTTTTTGCTAAATTAACTATTTTTTCAATTTCATTAAATATGTGGTTTATTTTCTTGGGCTCTTTTGTTCTTTTTTCACGAACCACTTTAACTAAAGTCGGCGTATCTGCCTTAATGCCTGTATAACCAATAACTAAAGGAATATTCTGGACATTGATTGCTTTAATAACTTTTCCAGCTGTTTTAAAAAATAAGATTCCTCCATAAACTGCAGCTGCTACATCAAATCCTGAACCCAGGCCTTGAACATCTAAAACTGTTTGATACGAAAGATCAAAAACATCTTTTTCATTCATCTTTATCTTAAATAATTCTGATAAGCCTTTAATAGCTGAAACAACAACAGCAGAAGAGCTTCCTAAACCGACCTTATCTGAAAATTCGCTTTGAGTTTTAATATCTAAACCAGATTTTACATCATATTTTTTAAAAAAATTCCTGATTGCTGTTAAAAGAAAACTCACTTTTTTAAAGTGAGATTTTTCTAAATCAGAAATATTTTCATTTTCAATGTTTAACTCCGGAGCAGTCAGAATAATATTGTTGTCATTTCTCTTTTTCAAAGAAACGCTGATTCTATGGTCAACAGAAGCCACAATGCATGGTTTGTCATAAATTACAGCGTGCTCTCCAAATAACATCAGTTTTCCTGGCGCAGAAGCCTTGATCATACTAAAAAAGATGTTCTTTAATTAGTTTTGGTCCCTGACCTGGCTTACAAACAATAACTTTTTTAACTCCACCAAGATTCTCTAGTTTTTGAGTGAGTTCTGAAACTTTATCTTCTAAACAGATAATTTTCACTTGAGCACCAGCATCTATAGTAAAATAACATTCTAAACCTTTCTCTCTCCACTCTAAAACTGAATGTATTATTTCCAAAGTTGCTGGCATCCAATAAATTATTGACGGAACAGTTGTAATCATTGTGGCATGCATCTTTAAACAATTCGCTTCAGCTGTTTTTCCAACCAAACCAATATCTTTATTTAAAATACCTTGCCGTACATTCTCTAGGTCTTGTTCTATTGTGTCAAGCCAAGCAGAATACATTGGAGAAGTTTCAATTGTTTGAGCCATACCAACACGACTAGAGACTTTTTTAGCTTTAGTTGAAACAATGGTAGCAAGCATCCTAAAGTTTGGCCAGTGTTCTGGTAAAGCAATTTGTTCTGCATAACTATCAGTACCATCTTGTTTTTTTCCTTTGGTCCATTCTACAAATCCACCTAAACAGCTTCTTGTTGCTGAGCCACTGCCCTGACGAGAGATTATAGATAATTCTTTTGAATCCAGGCTCATCCCAAGCGCTTCTGTTGCAGCAAAAGTGAAGGCAGCAAATCCTGAAGCAGAGCTCGCCAATCCTGCTGCCCTTGGAAAATTATTTCTACTGATAATTTTTGCTTTTTCAGAAACTCTTGCTATTTTTCTAATCAAATTTAGGTGTCGGACCAATTTTTCCAACTCTTTTCCTTCTTTAATACCCTGACCATCTAAAATAAAAATGTCTTGATCATATCCACCAAACTCAACAGTTGTAGTAGTGTTCAACCCATTTAAAGTCAGGGAAATAGAACTGTTATAGGGTAAAAACAGTTCTGGATCTCTTTTGCCCCAATATTTTATTAGGGCAATATTTGCATTAGCAATTGCAGTTGCTTTCATATGATTTTAACTCCTTTAACTCCGATCTTTGCTTGAAAAGATTTGAACCCATTTTGCTCAAAAGAATTTTTCAAGTCAAGCATATCTTTTTCATCTTTTGTTAAAACTAAACAACACCCTCCACCCCAAGCTCCGGTTGGCTTAGCCCCTAAAGCATTGTTTTTGATGGCAATTTCGACTATTTTATCTAACTCAGAAGTTGAAATATTTAATTTTTTTAACTCTTTATAATACTCTGTCATTAATATTCCCAAATCATTGAGGTTTTTTGAAATTAAAACCTCTAAAGCTTTTTTTGAAATATTGTCCAGAGAATTTAAAACAGAATTTACGAATTGGGGTTTTTTTTCTTTTTGTTCTCTAACATAAGAAACCATTTCAGATGTTTTCACTTTTTTATCACTATCAACTATCAATAAGGGAATTTCAAAATCAATTGTTAAAGCTTTTACGCCTTCTGATTTTTTATATTTAACATAACCACCATAAGTAACAGCATTATTATCAATACCAGAAGGAGTTCCTCCATGAGCTATTACATCACCCAAGTAGGTAAAATCAGAAACGTCTTTTTTAGAAAAATCTTTTGTTAAATATTTTAATGCTCCTAAACTAATGGCTGAAAAAACAGATGAGCTTGAGCCTAAATTCTTGGGCACTTGGGAATCAATCTCAATTTCTAAACCTTTGAAACCATATTTTTTAAAAATATTGGCAAGAACAAAAAAACTCGGAATCAATTCATTGTTTTTATAAATTTCTTTAATTTTATCAAAACTCTTTTTCTTTATAAAAACATCTATTTCTTCATATAAATCAAAAAGCTCTTTTTCTTTTAAAGAGCGAGTTAACTTCAAGTTCTTGGAAGTTATTAAAATAGCTTTCTTATCAGAAGAAAAAAGCTTGACATTGCACTTTTTATCAATGCTGCAGGCAATGCCTAATTTATCATAAACAACTGCATGCTCCCCAAACAGAATAATTTTACCTGGAGAAGATGTAGTTATCATTATTAAACATTATCAATAATTTAGAATAATGCAAATTTGCTTTCAAGAAAGAATTTTACTTCTGGAGAAACACTATCCCAACTGTAATAATGACCTGGCAAATAAAGGGCCTGTGAAAAAGAAAGTTCTTTTCTTGAAACCTGTGCTAAAAGCCACTTGTAAGGAGCTTTCAAGAGTGCCCAGATAAGTGTCTTCAAATCCATTTCAAAAAGAGCGTCTTTTCCTTTATTGTCCAATAAAAGAACATTGTCGGATTTTAAAACATTTTCCCAAAAAGGAATGCCTACTTCAATAGCAAAAACATTGTTTCTTTTATCCTTTAAAACCTTCCCCATTGTTCTGTTGACAAAGATTGCTCCATTTGACAATCCAGCCATAATTATCTTATTTTCAGGGTGATTTTTAATAAAATATTCAATCTCGCTGGCTAGTTTCTGGGACTGTTTGGGAAATAAGCTTAAAGTTTCTTTAAATCCTTCAACTCTGCCCAAAAAGCTCTCTTTGGTTCTTGTATAAGGAACAACTATTGAGTTGTAACCTAAATCACTCAAAGTCATTTCAATGCCTTTAATAATTGGAGCAAAATCAGTTGCTTCTTTTACTGGAGTATCTCCCCAGCCACCAGAATTAAAGATAATAACTATATTATTTTCTGGAACTGAACTTAAAACACTTTTAAAGTTTGAATTATCAGGAGTCTCTCCCAAAAGAAAAAACAATCCTGTTAAAAGGATTATGACAGTAATTAATTTTTTATTTTTTCTGTTCATCAGTTATTTATAGAACTTTTTTTTCATTTCGTCCATAAGCTCGAAGTTTATCTCATTATCAGATATCTCGAAAGCCCACTCCCAGATTGGAGCAGCAGAAAGTTTCTTTTTCTCTTTTTCATACAAAAGCGCTTGAAGTAAGACTGCCATAACATTTAATTGCGAAAGAAAACGTCCTTCAGCGCTACTTTTAGTCCGGTATTCATGCCAAAGATCAAATATCTCTTTTCTGGAAGGACCCTTTAATCTCGAACTAAGCCTTTTAAAAGCTTTTTTTTCTTTTTTAAAGTCCTCAATATATTTTTTCATCTTTTCTTTCCTTGAAAGCCGTGGCCATTTTTTCAGAATCTTTTTTTCTTTTCCTTTTGATTTACTCAAAATTCTATCGTAAGGAGTTGAGTCACCAGTGTAAACAGCAGAAATCTCATGGACTAAAGCCATTTTAAGAAGTTTCTCTGTATTATAGGTTCTTTTTTTAGGGCTTCCAAAAAGCCAAGCCATTAAACTCAAAGTAAAAATATGACCAGCAACTGTTTCAGGCTTTTTTACATCTCTAATAGTCCAATATAAACGAGGCATATGTTTTAATTTTCCTATCTCTAAAAGGAATTCTAAAATATTTGTCAGTTCTTTTTCTCTTTTTTTAAAAGATTTTGAAACTTTAATTTTTTCCCCAAATATCCTTTTGTAACGACGATAAAGTCTTCTTTTAATAACAGCCAAGAAATCCAGAAGCAAAGGGTCTTCTACCACCTCTTCAGTTCCTTCCCACCAGCTTGTTCCTCCAGTAGCATTATCACTGCCAAAATACTCAATTGACTGAAGTAACATTTCAATTCTGTCTAATTGCCTAACAAATTTTGCTTCTTTGCTTATTCTTTTTTCATTATCATACCAATGAGAATAAATTTCATTCTTTAACTTTGTTTCAAGGGAACCAGTTAATTTTAAAAAGGCTTTTTTTTCTCTCCTGAATTTTATCTTGGCTCTTTTTTCTTTTTCATTTCTTGAAAGACGCACCCATTTCATTAATAGCTTTTCATCTTTTTTCTTTTTCCTGGAAAGTCCTTGATAATAACCAAAAGGAGTTACGTCACCAGTATAAACCTCGCCAAGATCATGAAAAAGAGCAATTTTAATTGCTCTTTCTACGTTTAGCCCAGCCTTTTCGCTCATTAACCAAGCAGTAACTGCAACCCTAAAAGTATGACCAGCAATTGATTCTGGATTTTTAACTTGCATCAGAACCCAACCTGTTCGAGGCATTTCTTTTAATTTATTTGCCTCAATTAAGAAATTAAGAGCATTTTTCATGAGCTAAAACAAAGAATATTTAATTCTTTTAAGTTTATAGATCACTTTTATAGGAGAAGCGACCTCCACTGTATCATTAAGCTTGTGGCCTAATAGGATTTTTCCTATTGGAGAATCTGATGAGATTTTACCCTCACCAGGATTAGCTTCCAGGGTTCCAACAATTGTGAATTCATTAATCTCGCCATCAGTTTCTTCCAAGGTAACTGTTGCGCCTAAATGAACAATATTGCGCTTGTTTTTTGGAGGCAGCTTAATTAGTTCAATATTTTTTAAAATATGCTCTAACTCAACAAGCCTGCTTTCTAAGAAACTTAAATCTTCTCGAAAAACAATGTATTCAGGATTTAAATCGTCGGATTGCAAAAGCTGAGGAGATTCTCCTTTTGTTTTTGCCATTCTGATTCTTTTCAAATCTTCGTATTCTTTCTTTACTTTATTTACTCCTTTTTTTGTTAGATAATATTTTTCTGGCATATAAACATAAAAGGGCCTCTTGTTTTAGAGGTCCAGTAGATTTCTTTTATTTAAATTCAGACACTCGTCATCCTACTGAACCCGCCATTGTCCTTGTTTTGTAAATTGCAGTTGAAAAACAAATTACAAAATCAACGGAAAGAAATGTAACGATAAAAGGATTCAGTTTTTTTCTTTTAGCCATAGTAATTTAACATATTCATTATAGCCACGCATAAAACTATGTCAAGCTTTACTTTAATAATTGTAAAATAATAATTATAATTCATCAATCATACTTAAACATCAACTGCTAAATTGCTCCATTTACCGCATCTGTCATTCCAACGAGCAATAACTTTTCCATCTATTCTTGCTTCAATAACCTCGCATTGATTTGGACAGCCTTTACAGTCAAAAGAGGTACATTTGATATCCTTGTCTGAAACTTCAAATCCTGAAAATTTTGTTTGGGAAGGTGGATTATCTTTTATTAAAAGAGCTACTCCAAAAGCACCCATTACAGTATTGTATTCTGGAACAAGAATTTTTTGCCCTAAAGCTTTTTCAAAAGCCTTTCTCATTCCTATATTTTCAGAAACACCTCCTAAAAATACAATGGGCTCTTTTATATTCTTACCCTTGGCTACATTAGCCAAGAAGTTTCTGGCTAGACCCTGACAAAGACCAGCTACAATGTCTTCTACCCTATGACCAATTTGTTGTTTATGAATCATATCTGATTCGCAAAATACTGTACATCTGGAACCAATGGTAGTTGGACTTTTTGAGCTTAAAGCTAATCTTCCAAATTCTTCGATCGGAATTTTTAATCTAAATGCTTGTGCATCAAGAAAGGATCCTGTTCCTGCAGCGCAAACCAAATTCATGGCAAAATCAACTGCTACTTTGTTTTCTAAAATAATAATTTTTGAATCCTGCCCACCGATTTCAATAATAGTTCCTGCATCAGGAACTAAAAAAGAAGTTCCTTTAGCGTGAGCAGTAATTTCATTTTTTATTAGGTCAGCCCCAGTAATAACTCCAGCCAGATAACGAGCAGAGCCAGTGGTTGCCACTCCTGAGATTTGAACACTCAAATTGTCTTTTTCAATTTGATTTTTTAATTTTTTAAGTCCTTCCTGAATAGCTTTAATTGGATTTCCTCCAGTCCGGAAATAAAAGTGGGCTAAAATCTGACCTTGTTCATTAATTAAAACCAATTTAGTAGAAATAGAACCAACATCAATGCCTAAATAAGTTTTCATAATCTTTTCTTTTTATATTTATAATAGTTTTTAACTACATCAACAAAGGCTTCGAGACGAGTATTAATTCCAGCTTCAGCCACTTGTTCATCTAAGGATAATGATAAAAAGGGAATTTTTCTTTCTTGGTGAATTTTTTCCAAAATTGGCCGTATTGTTACCTCTGGCATGCAAAAAGCTGGCAACAAATGAATTATTCCGTCAAAGCCCTTTTTTACATAATCTAACATTTCATAGATTGCGTCTCTGCCGTGGCCGCCAACAGTTGATTTTAAATAAGGTTTTATTTTTTTTTGGATTACCCAATCTTTCCAAAAGAAGATTTTCTTTTTTAGATGATAGGTCAAGTCCATCTCCCGATGAACTTCTATTCCTTCTTGTCCTAATTTTTTTTCAACCTCAAAATTGATTATTGGATCAGAAACAGTATAAATTTCTCCAATTAAACCAATTTTAGGCATATTTTTGTTTTTTTCAATTTTAATCTTTGCGAACTTTTTTAAGATTTCTTTCTTAAATTTTGGAAAATCTTTTTCTTTTTCTGTTCTATCAAGACCTACCAGGGCCTCAATTAACAATTTATCAGTCATTGTTCCTTCAACTTGCCTTGGTCTATAATATTGAGCTATCTTTTCCAGTTTTTCAATAAGTCTTAATTTTTTGAAAGAAAATCTAACTGCTTTAAAAATCTGCCAAGGAGAAGCTGCAGAAATTTCTTTTATTTTAGAAAAAATATCTTTGGGGCTCTGGTCAAAAGTAATGAAGTTAACGTTATGGCCTGCTTCTTGTAAAACCTTGTCTTGAACCGCACTATAATATCTCAAACGACAAGAACCGCCAAGAGCAGTAACCATAAAAATTGTGTTTGCTCCTTTTTTTATTGTTTCTAAATAATTCCCGATGTTCACTTTTAAAGGAAAGCAATACATTTCAGGGGCTAATTTTGCTCCTTCAATAATTGTCTGGGAAGTTGTCTTCTCAGGAGAAATAACTTCCAAACCTAACTCTTTAAAAAGAGTTTTGAAAGCAATAGTATAATTACCCCATCTAGGAAAAGTTATTTTTAGTTTCATATAAATTATTGAAGTGTGTCAACAAAAGCCTCTAGTCGTGTTTGAAAACCTGCTTCCCCTGTATGTTCATCAATTATTAGATATAAAAAGGGGATCTTCTGGTTTTTAAATTCTTTTTCAATAAATTCTTTTAAAACAGCATCACAACCACAAGCAAAAGAAGAAATTTCAATGACTCCTGTAATATTATACTTCAATATTTCTTCAATCTTTTCAAATATTTCTTTCCCAAACTCCCAGTGGAATTCAATCGCAAGTATAGATTCTTGTAAAGAGCCAGTCAGAGCTGTGTTGTTCGGAACTTCGTCAAGAAAAATTGGTTCAACTCCTAATTT
>JAUUXB010000025.1 GCA_030588745.1 bacterium
AAATCCTGGGCAGAAATGTCTCTATTGTGGGATTCGTATCGGGTATGGAGGAAAACACGAATGTTCTCAACGAGAGAAGATTCACAAGGAATCAGAAGCCGAAGACGCTCGAGAAAAAGCGCGACGAGAACGCGAGTCTAAACCCGGCGGATATACCCTAAGAAGTTTTTTGCGCGATACCTTTAAAAAATAGAGCGGACCAAGGTGCTGAGCATCACACAAAACTGCTCTTTTTTTATTCTAACGGTTAACCCCCTTAGCCGTTAAAGTATTGACACATTCCATTAGATTTGCTATATTAAAGAAAAATAAAAAGGAGATATTTACAAATGAATAAAGACAAAAAAGAGCGACTAAATGATTTTTTATGTAGTCTCAGCATGGAAGTTTTAAAAGAAGCGGGGTTATTTGAAGATAAAATCGAGGATGAACCGAAAGTTAAAGAAGTAGAAAGATTTACTAGAGAGGAGTTTTCTAATGAATTAGCAGGAATCTCTCAAAGAACTGCTGGATGGATTTTGAGATTGTTCAATAATAGGGTTGGTAAGATTTTTTTCAAAAAATGGATTCGTAGAAAATTCAGAGAAACAATGATTGAACAGATGGAAGAAATGAAAGGATTTCTCGGAGCTCTTGGGGAAGGCTTGGATAGATACAAGAATACATTGCATAAATTTAAAGATACATTAACAGAGGATCTTGATTTAATTGATAAGACGGTTCATAAACAGAAAGGAAAAAAACCAATAATTCATTAAAAGGAGGTATGTGATGGAAAAATATAAAAAAGTAGCTAGTATTTTGGCCCTTATGCCAGTCGTAGAGAAGAAATTGACAGAGACACGTCTTGAACACATGACTGATAAGGATTTAATAGAATTAGAATCGGCGATTGAAAAATTCTTGGGTAAAAAAACTGAAGGGTTTCAGAAAGAAGAAAAAGAAATGGTATCTGTGCCTGTAAAAGAATTAAGGAAGATAAGAAGCACAGCAGGCGGCATCCAAGCAATGTTAAGCTCAGGTGATATCAATACAAATACAGTAATAAATAGCGCAAATGAGATTATTTCCAGGGTAGATCATCTAACCAGATGAGAATACGGGGAAAGTTCCGCAAGGTTCTTTCCCTCTTTTTTTATCCTCTGTTTTCCTGTATCATAAAAACATGAACGAAATAATTAGAACATCCTTTTCTGCTCTGGATACTTTTAAGCAGTGTCCATTGAAGTATAAATTTCAGCAAATAGATAAAATAAGAGTTCCTAAATCAAAAGAAATGGTTTTTGGCAATAAAATCCATAAAGCTTTGCAATACTTCCATTCCAAAGAACCAGTATCCCCTACTCTTGATGAGTTGCAGAATTTTTTAAAAGATAACTGGGACAGTGAGCCATTTTTAAACCAAGAGGAAGATATGATTTATTTTGGGGAAGCAATTAAAATATTAAAAAATTATTATAATTTTTATCAAAAAATCAAAGAAAAACCAGTTATTTTAAACACTGAAACCAGATTTGAAGTATTACTGGAAAACAAGGATAAAAAATGTCTTTTAGTTGGATTTATTGATAGAGTTGATAAAACCAAAAATGGCATTGAAGTTATTGATTACAAAACAGCTAAAAGGCTTCCCTCTCAACAAGATATGGATAATAATCTTCAGCTTTCTCTTTATTGTTTAGGATTATTGGGTCATTGGCCCCAATTTGCTGAACAGGGATTGGAAAATATTAAACTAACTTTTCATTTTTTAAAACATCAAGAATTAATGAGCACCAGCAGAACCAAAGAGCAATTAGATAGTATTAAAGAACAGGTTTGGCAAAAATTAGCCGAGATTGAAAAAAGTGATTTTAAGCCAATTCCCTCTCCTCTTTGTGATTGGTGCGGTTATAAAAAAATCTGCCCAATGTGGAAACATTTATACAAAGAGCAGTTCAGTATTGATGATGAGCAGGTTAAAAAAGTAGTTAATGAATATTTTGAATTAAAAGAGCAAAATACGAAAAATACCAAGAGATTAAACGAATTAAAAGAGATTATTGAGAATTATTTAGATAAGCAAAAATTAGAAAGAGTTTTTGGAGAATCTGGCTATATTACCCGTTTAACCCAAACACGATATAATTACGATAAAGATAAATTAAAACAAGCAATTAAAGCTCTCCCTCGCTCTGAAAAAAAATACAAGATTTTAAAAGCAACTGTAAAAAAAGTGAAAAAATAAAAGAAATAAAAAAGGGAGTCAGTTCTATTGTACTGCTCCCTTTTACGGATCGTATTTTTCCCCAGAGGTTTTAGCAATCTCGTGCATAATAATCTTTATTGTGTTCTCAACAACATCGGGATGTTTTTTCAAATATAACCTATCTTTTTTAGGAAAACATATTGGTTCACCAAATTCAACCCTTTTTAACAAAAAGAAACCCAAAAGTCCTTGAAAAAAAGTATTGGTCTTTGGACACTTACATGCAACGGGTACAACAGATGCCCCGGAAAGTAATGCCATGTATGCTGCTCCTGTTTTTCCTCCTGTTATGTTTTTTTCATTATCCAGGTCTGGTCCTGCGGGAAAGATTCCTATTGGATTTCCGTTGTTTAGCAAGGATATGGATTTAAGAAGACCCTTTCCAGTGCTTGGTAAACACCCACAGTTTTTCTTTAAAAAAGACAGATAAAACCTATCTAACACAGTAATGTTCGTAATCCAGTACATTTTTTTGTTTAGTAATAAGAATTTTTTAATCAATCTGTAAAGAGCTGACATGATTATAAGTGGATCAAATACGCTTCCGTGGTTAGAGGCCAAGATAAAACCCCCAGTTTTTGGTATTTTCTCTGTTCCGACAACCTTTAAGGTTGACTTTAAAAGAATTTTTACCAACAACAACAATGCCTTATATAAAGTATTCTTTTCTTTTTTTGGCATTTTACCTCCTTTTATTTGTTTTAAGATAACAAATAACAAAAATGCTGTCAATATAATCCTGGACAATTAGCAGCTGGTTTGTAGCTAGCTTTTTCGGCCTCCTCTGGCGAGTCAAACCAGATTTTATTTTTTTCACTAATCTGTTTTGCCTCAGGACAATCAGGTAAATGATATTTATCACTATTAACCGAACCCAAAACCTTGCCTTCGTAATTCACGTCACTACTCCCCTGCTCTTGGGCAGGGGCTTTGATATCTTCCACTGACGCCTTATCCAAATTCATAATCTGAATTGGCTCTGACTTGGGACTTGTTAATCTGCCGATACCAAAAAATAC
>JAUUXB010000012.1 GCA_030588745.1 bacterium
AGTATGAATTCATAAGCGATGAGCACTATGATACTGATGGATTAGCAATACTGACACTTAAAGGAGTGCAAAAAACAGTGGAGAGAACCGAAATATTGGAACAACGCCTGACAGAATTTACTGCTAGTGGTACAAATTTCGCCATTAAGTCAGGTGGTGTTGGTATAGGCACTACAACGACTGTTAGAGAATTAACCGTTCAAGGCGGAGCAGCAGTTTGTAGTTTAGGTGACATTAGTTGCCCAATCACTGAAATAGCTGGTGATCTTTATGCTACTACTAGGTCAGGAGGAGGCGTTGATGTGGCTGAATGGATAAAATATAATGCTTCAACAGCTAAACCTCAACCAGGAGAAGTAATTTGTGCAAGTTCGGTTGCCAAAGAAACAATAGAGATTTGCCAAACTTCCTACGATGAGAAAATAATTGGTGTAGTTTCCACTAATCCTCATTTAACTATGGGCATGGAAATAGCTGGTGAAGATGCAATTAGAATGACTTTGACTGGAAGAACACCAATTAAAGTTTCTAATGAGAATGGAGTAATTGAGATAGGTGATTATTTAACTTCTTCTTCTCAATCTGGAACAGTAATGAAAGCAACCAAAGCTGGGAGAGTAATAGGTATAGCTTTAGAATCATATGATAGTGAAGGAATTGGAGAGATTATGGTCTTTGTCAATCCTCATTGGTTAGGAAATGATTTATTTGTTCAAGAGAATGAAGAAGGCCAAATTGTGCAAATTGACCCAGTCCAATTAAAAATAGCCCTCGCTTCGCTCGGCTTGATAGTTAATGAAGATGGTGTTTTAGAAGTTAACAAGTTGAAAGCAAAATTAGTTCAAACAGAAGAATTAAAAATTCAGAATACAGATATCCAGAAAACCGGTATTACGATTTACGATAGAGCAATAGGAGAACCTTATTGTGTTTATGTTGCTCATGGTGCATTGCGAACTTCTTCTGGAGAATGCCAATCAGCAACCACAACTGTAGTTCTTGCTGGAACAACTTATGACAATACAACTACTACCACAGAAGATACACCACCAGACACGACTATTGACACCCATCCTTTACCATCTACCACTTCTCTTGAAGCCACTTTCACTTTCCATTCCTCTGACCAAGATGCCTTTTTCCAATGCAAGATTAATTTAGGAGATTGGCAGAATTGCGTTTCTCCCAAAACATATTCAGGATTAGTTCCCGGAGATTATACTTTCCAGGTTTTTGCCACCAACCTTCAGGGAATTTATGATGCCACACCAGCCACTTTCTCTTGGCTCATTATTGAAGAAAACATTGTAAGTAACACAACTACAATTGACACAATCACCACTACAACTACTACAACTGATGAGACCGCCACCTCTACTGATGAAACAGCGACTTCAACCGAAGAATGTCAGCTCCAATCATTCTATCTTGATTCAGACAATGATGGATATGGTAATCCAGTCAATGCTACCTCAACTTGTGAACAACCTCTCAATTACACCACAGACAATACTGACTGTAATAATTCTGACCCCAACATTAATCCCATGGCCACTGAAGTATGTGACAATATAGATAATAATTGTGATGGCAATATAGATGAAAACTGTCCAACTGAACCTGTTACAGATACAGTAACCACCACAGATATAATAATCATAGACACCACAGATACTTTCAGCACCACAGATACAACAACTATTACCACAGACACAGCAACTACCGCAGACACACTAACCACTACCTCTACTAACCAAGTCGCATCTTCAACTAACCAAATCCTATAACACCCTCACACCGCCAAACGAATTTCACACAAACTCCCACAAGCCAAATACTCTCAAATTAGACACAAAAACCCAACAAAACTACCAAACTTTCAAAAAGAACACCCATCCCAATATTGTCCAAAATCCGTTTGGTAATTCGTATCCAAAATCCGTTTGGTTTTAACCAATCAAACCCTAATACTTATTATGGTTTGCAGTTTAGAAAAACCTTAAGCAACAAAAATAATGACTAAAATTAAAAACAAAGAAAAACTAATCATTTGTCCTAAATGTGACTCTAAGAAATTTACCAAACATGGGAAGAGAAAAATAAAATCTCAGGACATTCAGATTTATAAATGTAAACAATGTGAGCATTTCTTTTCCAATCGGCAAATGAAGTATAAAACCTATGAACCAAAAATAATTCTTAATGCAGTTTCAACCTACAATCTTGGTTATCCATTAACAAAAGTAAAAAAGCAAATCGCAAAGCGTTTCAAAACAAAAGTTCCCTTATCAACCCTTTCTTCCTGGATAAAAAAACACAAGAACATCTGTAGATACTCAGATTTAAGAGAGGAGGGAAAGAAATATTATTCTCCCCAGAACATTCTCTTCTCCAGAGAGTTTAAACATCAACAAAAATATAAATTTCAATATCACAAAGCAAAATTAGATCTAAAACTTCAATATAGAAACCAAAGAAAATTCCAACTACTCAAAGATTATCTAAAGTGGATTGCTAGAGAAAAAGAAAGTTGTCCTGGCACAAACAGCAAAAGACAATTCCCTCATCATATTTTTAGCGAAAAAAACAAAGAATTAAAACAAAGAGCTTCTCAAATAAAAATGAAAAGATTTATTCCCCTTAAAATAACTAAAAACAATCTAGCTAACTCTTTGGCTGAATATGGACTAAAACTAGCCAAAACAAATTATCAAAGACATGAAAGGATTCAAGATTTTATGTTGATAAATGACTCTGTTACTGTAGCAACAGAAGTTCCTGTTTATCTTACAAATGATGATATTGAATATTTTAAAGAAAAGGGATTTCAATTTAATTTCAGCAACTCCCACACTCCTATTACAGGTCATATTGATTTACTCCAGATCAGGAACGGCCTTGTTTATATCCTTGATTATAAGCCAGAGGCAAAAAGAGTAACACCTTTTGAGCAACTGATAGCTTATGCTTTAGCTCTAGGTTCAAGAACAAAGCTAGCGATAAAGGATTTTAAATGTGCTTGGTTTGACGATAAAAACTATTATGAATTTTTTCCCTTGCACGCAGTGTATGAATTAAACAAAACAAACCACAATCTCCACTGACCCAACATTATAATTTACGATAAGCTTAACTTATCGTAAGAATAACTTATTCAAAGAAGAAACGGCAATTTCTACCTCTTATTTTTAAGATAAATATGATATAATAAAAAGGTTGATTGATTTCTTTAAAATAATTAAAATAAATATATAAGATTAATGCTTATGCTTACCAGTGATGCTTACGCCAAGAAAGCTGATACATATTTTCAAGAAATAATATCATAGAAATAGAAATATGTTTAGAAAAGAAGATATCCAAAAAATTATTAAAGCTAATCGTGAAGTCTTTGCTACCAAAGAAGATTTTGAAAGTTTTAGAGAGGAAATGCGTAAAAGTTTTTCTGGTCTACAAACTTCAGTTGATGCTTACGCCAAAAAGGCAGATGCGTATTTTCAAGAAATGGTTGCTCTGTCTCGTAAGGTTGACAGGATGGAAAAATGGATTCATCAAATTGCTAAAAAAGTAGGAATTGACTTAAAACCTTAAAATAAATAATAATTAATAAATAAAAGAATAATATGAACAAAGTTTTAGAAAAAATTATAAGATTCAGCATATATTCATTGGTATTTTTAGTGCCTTTGTTTTTACTGCCATTTTCTTTTGAGGTTTATGAATTCTCAAAACAATATTTAATTTTCTTTTTAGTTTCAATTGGTTTTGTTGCCTGGCTGACTAAAATGATTTTTATTGATAAAGAAATTCGTTTTCGCAAAACACCCTTAAACATTGTGGTTTTTGTATTTTTATTGATATCAATAATCTCAGCCTATTTTTCTGTAGACAGGAATTCTTCTGTTTTTGGTTTTTACGGTCGTTTTTCTAATGGATTAATTGCCTTGATTTGTCTTGGATTGTTTTATTTTTTAATCATTAATAATGTGGGAAGCAGAGAACAGGAAGCAGAAAACCAGGAACAAATGAATGTTGTTTCTTCTTCATTGATTAATCCTAATACCCTTATCAATCTGTTTTTATGGTCAGTTTTCTTTGTTGTCTTAATAACTTATTTTTCAATTTTTGGGCTTTGGCAGAAAATCCCTGTTTCACTGCCTTTTTTCATGACACAGAAAACATTTAATCCAGCGTCAGGATCTTTAGAGGGGTTATCAATATTTCTTTCAGTTATAACAGTTCTTTTAACAGGTAAATTATTAACAGAACAGAAAGAGAAAAGCAGGAAACCATTATTTGCATTATTGATTGCAATGATAGTGTTAATGATAATTATTGATTTTAATACTTCCTGGCTTGTTTTATTTATCAGTTTAGTTTTATTCTTAGTTTTTGCCCTTATAACACGAACTTTTAGAGAAGATATTAACCGGCTTTTGCTACCAATGATTTTGATTTTAATTTCAATCACATTTTTATTTGTAAACAATCTCAATCAATGGACGGGAATCTCATTGCCACAAGAACAGGTTTTAAATACAGCGATGAACTGGAAAACTGCTTTTAAATCAATTACAGACAATCTCAGAAGCACTTTCTTTGGTCAAGGTATTGGAACTTGGCACTATGTCTTTTCAAGATTCAAACCAATTGAATTCAATGACAGTCCTTTATGGCAGATTAGGTTTGACAGGGCAGGGGGCTATATTCCAGAACTTCTTGCTACATCAGGAATTTTAGGGCTCGGTTCTTATTTGTTAATAATTGTGATGTTTTTTTTGGTTTTCTGGGTTTTGCGTGAGAAAAGAGAACTCTTTCCTTTTATAATGGCATTTACTGCTTTAGTAGTAGCCCAGTTCGTTTATTACCAAAACACTATTTTAGCTTTTACGTTTTGGTTTGTTTTGGGATTGAGTATTGTGTCCTGGCAGCAAACAATTAAGTCTTTTAAGATTATATCTTTTAAAGATTTTCCTGAATTAAGTTTGGTTTTTTCTACAATTTTAGTTCTAATCTTATTAGGTGTTTCAATTAGCTATTATTCTGCTATAAGGTTTTATTTGGCTGATGTTAACTATGCTAAAGCCCAAGCAACCTTTAATTTAGAAGAGAAGATAGAGTTAATAGAAAAAGCTGTTAGCTTAAATCCTAAATTAGTCACTTACCAGATAATTTTAGCCAGGGTTTGTTTGGCTTCCTTTTTAGGGTCATTGAACCAACCCGTAGACCAGCAAGATGCTGTAAAAATCCAAAACTTTATGGTAAAAGCCATTGATTATGGGAAAGAGGCAAGCGAGCTTTCTCCTAATACTGTTGTTGTTTGGGAATCTTTAGGAATGATTTACAGAGATATACAGATATTTGTTGATGGTGCTACTGATTGGGCGATTGCATCTTTTGAAAAAGCTATTGAGTTTGAAGGCAAGAATCCGATTCTTCATACAGAACTGGGCAAATTGTATTTGGCCTCAGGTGACACTGAAAAAGCAAAAGAGAATTTTACAAAAGCCAAAGAGTTAAAACCAAATTATGTAGATGCTTTGATTCAGGAAGCTTTACTATATGAAAGGGATAGGAACTTAAACACAGCCATTAAACAAATGGAGGAATTAGCTATAGCTTATCCATTTAACATTGACACACAGTTTCATTTGGGCAGGCTCTATTTTAACAACAACGAATTAGATAAAGCAATTGCTCAATTTGAAGCAATAATTAGCATAGTGCCAAATCACTCCAACAGCCTTTATTCTCTTGGAGTAGCTTACGCAGCTAAAGGAGAAAAAGAGAAAGCAATTTCTACTTTTGAAAAAGTTTTGGAATTAAATCCTACTAATCAAGATATTGTTAAGAAATTGGAAGAATTAAAAGAGTCAAAGGAATCAGAGGAGGAATAGTTTAAAAGATTGTATAAGTCATGTTTTTTATGGTGCGAAGGTTGACATTTTTTTAGAAACTGGCTAAAATTACATTTACAGTCCTTGGACTATATTTTTATATATTGTTATTAATTTTTTATATATAATTTCAATTTGCTTCCCTTCGGCTGGAAAATTTAGATAAAAACGTTTACCCCACAACGAAACAGGGTTTTTTTTGGCTGTTTGGAGCATTTTACATTTAATATGGCAGGCCTGAAAACAAAAAACTTTGCCAAATCAAAAACATTTTTACCTTTACCTTATTTATTAGGTCTAACAAAGGAAAGCTGGAAGTTTTTCTGGGAAAAAGACCTAAAATCCTTGTTTGAGGAAATTTCTCCTATTAAGGACCATACAAAAAAAGAGCTAGAGCTTTGGTTTTTGGATTATAAGTTAGATGAGCCAAAATACAAGTCATATATTGAAGCAAAAAAGAACAATGATTCTTATGAAGCTGCTTTAAGGGTAAGGACAAAACTAGTTAATTTAAAGACCAAAGAAACTAAAGAACAGGAGATTTATTTATGTGATATACCTCTTCCAACAGAAAGAGGAACTTTTGTTGTAAATGGAGTAGAAAGAGTGGCTATTTCCCAATTAATCCGTTCACCCGGAGCTTTTTTTACTGCTAGAAGAATAGGCGGTAAAAACTATTTTGGAGCAAAAATTATTCCTAATAGAGGTGCCTGGCTGGAATTTGAAACAGAATTATCAGGCACAATAGGAGTAAAGATTGACAGGCGCAGAAAAGTAGCTGCAACAACATTGCTTCGTGCTTTTGGTTTTGTTGATGATAAGGATATCAAAGAAAAGTTTCAGGATGTTAATAAAGGAGAAAAGGACTATATAGAGGAAACTTTAAAAAGAGATGCTTCTCACAATCAGACAGAGGCTTTGGTTGAAGTTTATCAAAGGCTAAGGCCTGGTGATTTGGGTACTCCTGATACTGCTAGAGAATTAATAGAGAACATGTTTTTTAATTTTGAAAGATATGATTTATCAAAGGTTGGAAGATGGCGTATGTGGCAAAGACTGTCTGAATTAAAACAGAGTTCAGCTACAAAAACAAAGAAAAAAAGCTTAGATGAGAAAATAGAGATTGAAGATAGAGTTTTAAAACCAGAAGATGTTTTAATAGTTTTAAGAGAGATTATTCGCTTAAATAATGATCCAGAAGCAAGACCTGACCAAATTGACCATTTAGGAAACAGAAGAGTTAGGCCTTTTGCAGAATTGCTTATTAATAGATTGAGATTAGGACTGATGAGAATGGAAAGAACTGTAAAAGACAGAATGTCTACTTTAGATACTGCTACTTTGGCCCCGGTTCAAGTTATTAACCCCAGACCTGTTATGGCTATTGTAAAAGAATTCTTTACTTCCAGTCAGATGTGTCAGTTTATGGATAATGAGAATCCTTTGGCTGAACTAGAACATAAAAGAAGATTAACAGCAACAGGACCAGGAGGTTTAACAAGAGAAAGAGCTGGATTTGAAGTAAGAGATGTTCAACCATCACATTATGGAAGAATCTGTCCCATTCAAACTCCTGAAGGACCAAACATTGGTTTGGTTGGTCATCTTGCCTCCTATGCCAGAATTAATTCCTATGGTTTTTTGGAAACACCATATTTTAAAGTAAAAAAAGGAAGAGTAACCTCAAAAGTCCAGTATCTTTCTGCATATGAAGAAGAAAAATACAATATTGCTTCAGGAGCCATAGCAGTAGATGAAAAAGGAAACATTATACCTCAGAATGTTGAGGCAAGAGTAAAAGGATCTCCAGATATAGTTGATAAAAATGAAGTTGATTTTATTGACGTTTCTCCTCAGCAATCAATTTCCATTGCCACTTCCTTAATTCCATTTTTACAGAACGATGATGCCAATAGGGCTTTAATGGGCTCAAACATGCAAAGACAATCAGTTCCTTTGATTTCTCCAGAACCTCCATTGGTTATGACTGGAGTAGAGGAAAGGGTGGCTAAGGACTCTGGACAAGTTATTGTCAGTGAAACAGATGGCACAGTTAAGGAAGTTGATGCCCAGCATATTAAAATAGGCAGTAAGAATTATCAATTAAAAACCTTTGTTAGAACAAACCAGTACACATGTTTTCATCAAAAGCCAATTGTTAAAAAAGGACAAAAAGTTAAAAAAGGCCAGATTTTAACTAATGGTGGAAGTATTTCAAATGGACATTTATCTTTAGGCCAGAATGTTTTAATTGCTTTTTTACCTTGGCGTGGAGGAAACTTTGAAGATGCAATACTTATTTCAGAAAGATTGGTAAAAGATGATGTTTATACTTCTATTTATATTGACAGCTTTACCTCTGATGTCAGGGAAACCAAACTGGGACCAGAAGTTACAACCGGTGATATTCCCAATGTTTCAGAGGAAAAATTAAAAGATTTAGATGAAGAAGGAATTGTCAGAATTGGTGCTGAAGTAGGGCCAAATGATATTTTAGTTGGAAAAATCTCTCCCAAGGGAGAAGCAGAATTGACTTCAGAAGAAAGATTACTTCGAGCAATTTTTGGAGAAAAAGCAAAAGAAGTTAAAGACAGTTCCTTAAGGATGGAGCACGGAAAAAGGGGCAGAGTAATAGGAGTAAAAATCTTTTCAAGAGAGCTTGGGCATAAGCTTGCCCCAGGAGTTATTAAAAGAATTGAGGTTGAAATAGCTCAAATAAGGAAAGTCCAGGCTGGTGACAAATTAGCTGGTCGTCATGGAAACAAAGGTGTTATTTCTAAAGTTTTGCCAGTAGAAGAAATGCCGTTTATGGAGGACGGGACGCCTATTGATATGATTATAAATCCTTTAACAGTTGTTTCGCGTATGAACTTGGGTCAGGTACTGGAAGCTCATCTTGGCTGGGCAGCAAAGAACCTTGATTATCACGCTGTTACTCCAGCTCTTTCTGGAGCTAATGAAGAAGATATTAAGAAAGAGCTTAAAGAAGCAGGGCTTCCTGAAAATGGAAAAGTTGTTTTATTTGATGGGAGAACTGGACGAGCATTTCCTAAAAGAATTACTGTTGGCTATCTTTATATAATGAAATTAATTCATATGGTTGAAGACAAGATTCATATGAGGTCTATTGGTCCCTATTCTTTAATTACTCAACAACCCTTAGGAGGAAAGGCTCAGTTTGGAGGCCAGCGTTTTGGAGAAATGGAAGTTTGGGCTTTGGAAGGGTATGGTGCAGCTCATTGTTTGCAGGAAATGCTAACTATAAAGTCAGATGATGTTGCAGGAAGAGCAGCTACTTATGAATCCATATTAAAAGGAGAGAAAATAAAAGAACCTAATCTCCCAGCTTCATTTAATTTATTAGTTAATGAACTGCGGGCAATAGGTTTAAATGTTGAAATAAAAGAAAAATCTAAAAAAGAAAGTCAATAAATCATGAAAGTTGAAAATTTAGAAGCAATTAGAATAAAAATAGCATCTGAAGAAGAGATTTTGTCATGGAGCCATGGTGAAGTTACTAAGCCCGAGACAATAAACTATCGAACCCAAAGAGCTGAAAGAGACGGATTGTTTTGTCAGAAGATTTTTGGTCCGGAAAAAGATTACCGGTGTTATTGCGGAAAATACAAAAGAATTCGCTACAAAGGAATAATCTGTGATAGGTGTGGGGTAGAAGTAACAAAGTCCTCTGTAAGAAGGGAAAGAATGGGTCATATTAAATTAGCATCCCCTGTTTCTCATATATGGTTTTTAAAAGGTATTCCTTCAAGAATAGGGATGATTCTTAGTCTTCCAATGCAGGATTTGGAAAAAGTGGTTTATTTTGCTTCATATATTGTTACTGATGTAAATGAAAGTGCAAAAAAAGGGGTTTTGGAAAACATTGAGAAAGAGTACAAAATGAAAGTTAAAAAAATAAAAACCTCATTTCGTGAAAACCTTAATCCTTTAAAAAATAAAAAATTAAAATCAAAAACAACAGCCAAGAAAAAAAGAAAAAAGACCTCAAAAAAGACAATAAATTTCAAACTTCAGGAGTTAAAAACTGCGAGAAATAAGGCTAAAGAAGAGGTTTTATCAATTAATCCATCAAGGGTTTTATCTGAAGCAGAATACCGTGATTTTTCATTTAAATATGGAGAAATCTTTGATGCAGGAACAGGAGCTGAAACACTTCAGAAGATTTGTCAAAAAATTGACCTGTCAAAAGAAGTTAAAAAATTAAAAGAAGAATTTGAACAAGTAAGCGCCCAAAGTAAAAAAAAGTTTTTAAGAAAATTAAAAATCTTTCAGGCAATGAAAAAAATGAAGATTCGGCCTGAATGGATGTTTTTAACAGTTTTACCAGTTTTACCTCCAGACCTTCGTCCAATGGTGCAGCTTGATGGAGGAAGATATGCTTCTTCTGATTTGAATGATTTGTACAGGCGTGTAATCAATAGAAACAATAGATTAAAATACTTGCTGGAAATTGGTGCTCCAGAAGTAATTGTTAGAAATGAAAAAAGAATGTTGCAAGAAGCAGTTGATTCCTTGATTGATAATGGAATGCGGCGTGGAACAACCACAAAGGCAACAACTGGTGGAAGAAGATTATTAAAATCCTTAGCTGATATTTTAAAAGGAAAACAAGGAAGATTCAGACAGAACCTGCTGGGAAAAAGAGTTGATTATTCAGGCAGGTCAGTAATAGTTGTAGGACCTGATTTAAAGATTCATCAAGTTGGCCTGCCAAAGAAAATGGCTTTAGAGCTTTTTAAACCTTTTGTTATTAAAAAATTACTGCAGAAAGAACTTGCTTACAATGTTAGAGGAGCTTCCCGCTTGATCGATGAAGAAACTGATGAAGTTTGGTCTTGTTTAGAAGAAGAAGTAAAAGACAAACCAATTCTTTTAAACCGAGCACCAACCCTTCACAGATTAGGAATTCAGGCATTTTATCCAATACTAATTGAAGGAGAGGCAATTAGAATTCACCCAATGGTTTGTAAGGCTTTTAATGCTGACTTTGATGGAGACCAGATGGCAGTTCATGTTCCTTTATCTGAGATGGCTCAGAAAGAAGCTAAAGAAAGAATGTTAAGCAATTCAAACTTTTTAAAACCAGCAACAGGACTTCCTGTTGTCTCTTTAGACCAAGATATTGCTCTAGGTTGTTATTGGTTAACTGGTGTTTGGGAAGGATTAAAGGGAGAAGGAAGGGTTTTTACAAGTGAAGATGAAGCTATTTTGGCTTATGAGTTTAATGAAATTGATTTAAAAGCAAAAATTAAATTAAAAACATCTAAAAAATCAAATAATTTTACAGAAACTTCAGTAGGCAGGATCATTTTTAATGAGGCCTTGCCATCAAAATTTCCTTTTCAAAACAACTTAATTAAAATAAAAGATTTAAAAAAGATTGTTGGAGAAGTGATTGAAAAGCATCCAACTAAAATTGTTGAGGAAACTTTAGATAAAATTAAGAACCTAGGCTTTGAATACTCTACTTTATCTGGTATTACATGGGGAATGGAAGACTTGGTTTTACCAGAAGAAAAAAATGAGATTTTAGAAATAGCTGAAAAAGAAGAACAGAAAGTTGAAAACTACTTTAAAAAAGGCTTACTTACCCCAGAAGAAAGATCTGGAAAAATAATAGGAATTTGGAGTAAAGCAAAGCTGGACATAGAAAAGAAAGTAAGAACATCATTACCTAAAAAAGAATCAGTTTTTCAAATGATAGATGCTGGTTCTAAAGGTTCATGGTCACAGATTGTTCAGATGTGTGGAATGAAAGGTTTAGTTATTAACCCAGTTGGCGAAATAATTGAATTACCTGTAAAAAGCTCCTATAAGGAAGGGTTTTCTGTCTTAGAGTATTTTATTTCTACTCATGGTGCAAGAAAAGGAACAGCTGATACAGCGCTGCGTACTTCAACTGCAGGATATTTAACAAGAAGATTAGTTGATGTTTCTCATGAAGTAATTGTTTCAGAGCCAGATTGTAAAGATGACACTGGCATTGAAGTTTTTAAAGAAGATGCTGATCAGATTGGTCAGGACTTTATGTTTAAAATAGCAGGAAGGATTGCTTTAGAAAGCATAAAGGGAGTTTGTAAAAAAGGAGAAATAATTGACAAGAAAAAAGTAGAAAAAATTACAAAATCAAAAACAGAAAAAATAACAGTTCGTTCTCCTTTGAGCTGTAAAAGTATAAGAGGTGTTTGCCAAAAGTGCTATGGTTTGGATTTGGGAGATAACAAGTTAGTAAAACTTGGTGAGGCAGTTGGAGTAGTGGCAGCTCAAGCAGTAGGAGAACCTGGCACCCAGTTAACTTTAAGAACTTTTCATACTGGAGGAGTTGCTAGCGCAAGAGATATTACCTCTGGTCTTCCAAGAGTAGAAGAGCTTTTTGAAGCTCGTATTCCTGCAGGAAAAGCAGAAATAGCTTTAGCTGATGGTAAAGTTAAGGAGATTACTCAAGACAAAGTGATAAAAATTGAAGTTAAAGACCAGAAATCCAAAAAAAAGAAGACTGATATTTTAGAATATAAGATTTCTCCTCAGACAACAATCTGGGTTAAGCCAGGACAAATAGTAAAACAAGGCCAGCAGCTTTGTGAAGGAAGTTTGGATATCAAGGAATTGTTTAAATTTACCAACAAGGAAAAAACCTGGCGATACATAATAAAAGAAATTCAAAAGATTTATTTCTCCCAGGGCGCTCAAATCCATGACAAACATCTTGAGGTTATTATTCGTCAGATGCTCTCCCGCGTTAAGGTCAAAGAACCAGGGGACAGTAATTTCACTACTGGAGAAATTATTGAAAGAACCATATTAATGGAAGAGAATATTAGATTAAAGGAGTTAAGGAAAACTAAAAAGGATAAAAACATTCAACTGGCCAAAGCCACTCCAGTTCTTTTAGGAATCTCAAAAGTAGCTTTAACAACAGACTCATTTTTATCTGCTGCTTCATTTCAAGAGACCTCTCGTGTTTTAATCAGATCAGCTATTGAGGGCAAGGAAGATAATCTTAAGGGATTAAAAGAAAACGTTATTATTGGTAAGCTTATACCAGCAGGAACAGGTTTTAAAAAGCAATTAAAACCTATATAATACTTAAGAGCCTTGCTTTTAACAGGCACCTTGATTTTAGGCTTTGATTTAGATTAAGATAAAGCATTATCTTAAATCCTTACCTTGTTTTGAAGATGGCAAGAAAAAAAAGAAAAAGAAACAACAAGAATAAAGGACTTTTTTCAATTGATTCTGTCAATCTTTCCTTTTCTTTACCAGAAGAAACACAAAGGCATATTTTAGCTATTGTGTTTTTTCTTTTAGCAATTATTTTTGTCTTAAGTTATTTTCAAAAGGCAGGAATAGCAGGAAGATTCCTTTTTACAAGCCTTAATTTCTTAATAGGTAAAACTGTTTTTATTCTTCCCTTACTCTTTTTTCTTGCTGGACTTTCATTCTTTTTAGCTGAATACAAGGAAGTTCTAAATCCTTCATTTTTAGCTATCCTGCTAATGGTTTTAGGTGTCTCTGGAGCATTGGAAAAATTAAATCCCGGCATAAAACAAGGAGGATTATTGGGTTCTGTTTTAACCTGGCCACTTCTAAAACTTTTTGGTCTTTGGGTAACCCAGATTTTGTTTGCTGCAGCTATTATTATAGGAGTAATTATTTTCTGGCGTTTGTTAAAACGAGAAACAGTTTCTGAAAGAATTGACGAGGAAGAAAAACCATCTTTCATTAAAAAAATTTTCGCACCCTCTTTTAAAGTTAAGCATATTGAATCCGCACAATCTCCAAAAGAGCCAAAAAAGTCTGAAAAAGAAGAGTATTTGGATTTAAAACCCAAGAAAGTCAAACATGCTCCAATAAATGGATATGAGCTGCCGCCAATTGATTTATTAGATTCAATAAAAGGCAAACCATCTGCAGGTGATATTAAATTAAACTCAGCAATTATTAAAAAGACACTTGAGAGTTTTGATATCCCAATTGAAATGTCAGAAGTAAATATTGGACCAACTGTAACTCAGTACTCTTTTAAACCAGCTGAAGGGATAAAGCTTTCCAAAATTACTTCCTTGTCAAATGACTTTGCATTGGCGCTAGCTGCTCATCCAATAAGAATTGAGGCTCCAATACCAGGTAAAAGCTTGGTGGGTATTGAAGTTCCTAACAAGGTAAGAGCTTTTGTCAGATTAAAAGAATTAGTTTCTAATCCAAAATTCCAGGACAATCCTTCTAATCTTTTGGTTTGTTTTGGAAGCAATGTTTCTGGTGAAACTATTTATAATAACCTGGCAAAAATGCCTCACTTACTGGTTGCTGGTTCAACAGGAACTGGTAAAACAATCTTTTTAAACAACTTAATTATTTCTCTTCTTTACAAGAACTCGCCTGATATTTTAAAATTTGTTTTGATTGATCCCAAAAGAGTTGAATTCATAATTTACAATGAACTGCCTCATCTTTTGTGTCCAGTAATTACTGATCCTCAAAGAGCAACCAATGCTTTAAAGTGGTTAACTGAAGAGATGGACAGGCGTTTTAGATCTCTGGCTAAATCAAAATCAAAAAGCATTCTTAGTTATAATGAAAAGGCCTTTGAAAATGAAACAGAACCCCTTCCCTATATTATTATAGTAATTGATGAATTGGCTGATTTAATGTCGTCAAAGGGAAGAGAAGTAGAAAGTGCGATTGTAAGATTAGCTCAGATGGCAAGAGCAGTTGGAATACATTTGATAGTTGCCACTCAAAGACCCTCTGTTGAGGTCATTACTGGACTAATAAAAGCAAACATTACTTCCCGTGTAACTTTTCAAGTTGCTTCGCAGATTGATTCCCGTACTGTTTTAGACGTATCAGGAGCAGAAAAGCTTCTTGGACTGGGAGATATGCTATTTATTTCAGCTGACAATATTAAACCAAAAAGGCTTCAAGGCGCTTATGTTTCAGAAAAAGAGGTTAAAAGAATAACAAGCTGGATAAAAACAAAAAACGACCAATACATAGCCGAGGAGGCGGGACTAGAAATAGAAGAAGTTCAGGACAGCTTGACAAAAGCTTTAGACAAAATTGACTCAGAGCTAGTGGAAGATTCATCAGCTTCTACTTTTGATGACTCGCTATATGAAGAAGCAAAAGCTATTGTTATTGAAAACCAAAGAGCGTCTGCCTCTTTACTTCAGCGGAAATTAAGAGTGGGTTATGCAAGAGCAGCCCGGTTAATAGATATGTTAGAAAGCAATAAAATAGTAGGCCCAAGCAAAGGAGCTAAAGCAAGAGATGTTTATCTGGCTGGTGAAAAACAAGATTATACTGATGAAGATGAAAATGAGGGCTGGGAGCAAGTTTAAGTTTGGACAGGCTAAACCTAACTGGATAAAATATAATAATTACTGGATAAGACATAATAATTTATATTAAATATGGCAAAAAATAAAAAAGTAAAAAAAGAGAGAAAAGATTTAAATGAAGCATTGGCTGAAATAGAGCAGAAATTTGGTGAAGGTTCAATTATGAAGCTTAAAGACATTACATTTTCTAATGTTGCTGCGCTTCCAACTGGTTCTATTTCTTTGGACTTGGCTTTAGGTATAGGAGGCGTGCCAAGAGGCAGGGTGATTGAAATCTACGGATCGGAAATGGCTGGTAAAAGTACTTTAGGATTACACATCCTAGCTGAAGCTCAAAAGCAAGGCGGTGTTGGAGCTTTTATTGATGCTGAGCATGCTATGGATCCTGAATATGCCAAGAGAATTGGAGTTAATACTGATGATTTGTTAATTTCCCAGCCTGATTCCGGAGAACAAGCGCTTCAGATTGTCGAAACCTTGGTTAAATCCGGAGAAGTAGATGTAATTGTTATTGATTCAGTTGCAGCTTTAGTTCCACGGGCTGAAATTGCAGGAGAAATGGGCGCGTTTCAAATAGGACTTCAAGCCCGACTTATGAGCCAAGCTTTAAGAAAGCTTTCTGGAATAATCTCTAAAACAAAAACAATAGTT
>JAUUXB010000023.1 GCA_030588745.1 bacterium
AACTGATGACGAGCAGTTAGGATATTTAATTAATCTTATTAAAAATTTTGATTTGTTTTATATTGAAGATCCATTTCATGAGGAAGATTTTGAAAGTTTTGCAAAACTGCTTAAAAAGTTTCCTGAAAAACTTATTGTCGGAGATGATTTGATTGTTACAAATCACAAGAGACTTGAAAAAGCAATTAAGATGAAAAGTATAAATGCTATAATTATGAAACCTAATCAATGCGGAAGTTTGCTTGAAGTAAAAAGAGTTTGCGAATTAGCTAAGAAGAATAATATTAAAATTGTCTTTTCTCACAGAAGCGGTGAAACAGAAGAAAGTATTTTAGCTGACTTGGCTTTTGGTTTTGGTGCTGATTTTTTTAAGTGCGGAATTGATGGTAAAGAGAGGGAGGCGAAGTTGAAGAGATTGGTTGAGATTGAGAGGGGGTTGAAATGAAGAAAAAGAGTCTAGCAAACCTAGAAGTTTATAAAAGTAAAACAAAGACTTATGAGGAGTTTGTTAAGGCTGAAGACCACCCTAGAAAAATTGAGAAATTCACATTGCCTTATATTAAAAATAAAATTGTTCTAGATGTTGGATGTGGGGTAGGAAAATATGCGAAAATCTTTGGACCTTCTTCAAAAAAATATTTTGCGCTAGATGTATCAGAAGAGCAACTAAAATTAGCTAAGAAAAATGAGGGAAACGTAAAAAAAGTTAAATTTATACATTCTTCAGCAGAAAAAATTCCCTTGTCAGATAAGAGTGTAGACGTGGTTTTTTCTAGTTGGGTTATAAGTGTGATTAAAGGATTTCGGAGGAAAAAGAAAGCTTTACAGGAGATAGATAGAGTGTTAAAAGAAAGTGGTAAGATCTTTGTAGTGGAGGGTGATTCAAAAGGGGAATTTGAAGAGATGAGGGGACATCTTAAAAGAACCGAATATCATAATAATTGGTTAAGGAAACAGGGGTTTAAAGAAAGAAAAATCAAAACTTATTTTAAATTCAAAAATATGAAGAAAGCAAAAGAAATCTTTAATGAATTCTGGGGAAAATCTATTTCTAATAAAATAAAAAGTGAAATAATCAAACAAGAAATAATTATTTTCACAAAAACCAAATAGAAAAACCTTTAAAAACTAATTCTGCTCTGAATTCTCATGGCAGAAGTTAAACAAGATAAAACAAATGCTAAATCTCAGAAAGATTCAGATATAAAAAAACAAATAACAAAAGAATCATTGGATTCCATTAATAATACTAATCAATCCGACGAGCAGAGCGAGGAGCAATTTGAAGGAGTTGATTTAGCAAAAAAAGCTGAAGCCGAATCATTAGCAACAGAGAAACCTAAGAAAACTATTGATGAAAAAAAGAAAGAACTTCTAAAAAAAGCAAAAAAGATTTCTGAAAAAGTTGATGTTATAAAAACAGAAGAGCTGAAAGAACAAATTAAGATTAAAAAAAGAATAGATATGCTCATTCCTCTTGAAGAGTATGTTAAGGCTGGAATTTATTTAGGAACCAAGGTTGTGACTCCTGGCATGAGACCTTTTGTTTATAGGAGAAGAGCTGATGGATTGGCTATCTTTAATACAGATTTAATTGACGAAAAGTTAAAAGAGGGAATTGAATATTTATCTAAATTTGGTTCAGAAGAAATTATTCTCGTCTGTAAAAGACAAGCAGGATGGAAAGCAGCAAACATGTTTTCAAATTTAACAGGTATCAGAGTATTTACAAAAAAATATCCTGCTGGAATATTGACTAACACCCAACTTCCAGAATTTTTTGAAAATAAATTAACAATAATAACTGACGCATGGCTTGATAAAAATGCATTTAATGATACATTAAAAGTTAATAAAAAAGTTCTGATGATTTGTGATACAAACAATTCTTCTAAAGGAGCAGACCAGATAATAATTGGGAATAATAAAAGCGCAAAAAGTTTGGGTGTTATATTTTACTTGTTGGCGAGAGGTTATTGCAAGGCAAAAGGAATTGAGGCGAATATTCCTGAGCTGGATTGGTGGGTTAGCGAGAGGGAATAGAGATTAATTGCTATGCATCAGGCTTTGCCATGATGCTTCGTTAGAATATAATTATTAACAATAAATTTTCACACGTTTTTTGATAATAATTTATATCAATATCGCGAATGAAGTGAGCGCAATTTCAAACCTTCATAAACAACCAACTTTTCTCAGGCTTATTTCCATATTTTGTTTTTACTAAAACATATTTCCCCTTGAGGAGTTTTCCATTAAGTTCAAAAACAATTTTATCTTCCTTTTTGCTTTCAAGTTTGTAAGTTCCTTTGTCCCAGATTTTTACTTTTCCTGCACCATACAAACCTTCTTCAATCTCTCCTTCAAAATCAGCGTAGCTTTTGGGATGATCTGGAACCTGAATTGCTAATCGTTTTATGGCTTTTGTCCTCGGAGGTTGTTTTGGAATAGCCCATGATTTCAACACTCCTTGCATTTCTAATCTCAAATCCCAGTGTAAATTTCTTGCGTGATGTTTGTGGATTACGAATATTGGCATGAATTAGAGAAGGAATAAAGGATTAAATAATTTCCTATCAAAACATTTAAATACATTCTATTTCTAAAATTTTCATAACTAAAATGATTGCCTTAATAAAAGTCAAAATTTTAGACCGTAAGGTATGATGTATGTAAAAGCAGTCATAGTTGTAGTTCTAATATTAACAGCCAATAGTTAGGAATTGTGTGAAGTGTTCTTGTATCTTATATCAAGAATGCGTAATTGAGAATTTATATTCTATGAAATTATTAAATCCAGTTGATCCTGCTGGCGGCTGCGGCTCTCTGGTTTGCACTTAGACATGCAAGTTATTTTTTTGGTTCTTCGGAATTAAGGAAAAGCGAACTGCTCAGTAACACGTAGCTAACCTACCCTCAGGTCAAAGATACCCTCGGGAAACTGAGGCTAATATTTGATAAGAGATTTACCCTGGAAAGATTTATCTCTGAAACTCGTGCCTAAGGATGGGGCTGCGGCGGATTAGGTTGTTGGCGGGGTAATAGCCCACCAAGCCTGTGATCTGTAAGGGCTCTTAGCGGAGAGGCCCTGAGAGGGAATCTGAGACACTATTCCCAGCCCTACGGGGTGCAGCAGTTAGGAATATTTTGCAATGCGCGCAAGCGTGACAAATTGAGCCAGAGTGCTTTTCAATTTGAAAAGCTTTTGTGAAATGCAAAAAGTTTCACGAATAAGGACTGGGTAAGACTAGTGCCAGCCGCCGCGGTAATACTAGCGGTCCAAGTCGCAGCCATTTTTATTGGGTCTAAAACATCCGTAGCTTGCTTGATAAGTTTCTTGTGAAATCTTATCTCTCAAAGATAGGGCGTGCAAGAAGTACTGTCAAGCTAGAGACTGGAAGACGTAGGAAGTACAATCAGAGTAGCGGTTAAATGTGTTAATCCTAATTGGACTCACAAGAGCGAAGGCATCCTACGAGGACAGTTCTGACAGTAAGGGATGAAGGCTAGGGGCGCAAAACAGATTAGATACCTGTGTAGTCCTAGCAGTAAACACTGCACACTAAACATTAGTACCTCCTCGAGAGGTATTGGTGCTGAAGGGAAGCCGGAGAGTGTGCTACCTGGGAAGTATAGTCGCAAGGCCGAAACTTAAAGGAATTGGCGGGGAGGCACTACAACGGGTGACGCGTGCGGTTCAATTAGATTATACACCGTGAACCTTACCAGGACCGACAGCAGGATGAAGGTCAGTCTAAAGGGCTTACCTGACACGCTGAGAGGAG
>JAUUXB010000018.1 GCA_030588745.1 bacterium
AATATTAAATGCTAAAAATCACGAAAAAGAAGGTCAGATTATTGCTCAGGCAGGAAAACTTAATGCTGTAACAATTGCTACGAATATGGCAGGCAGAGGAGTTGATATAGTTTTAGGAGGAAATCCATTCAACGAAGGCCAATCTAAAAAAGTAAAAGAATTAGGAGGACTTCATGTTATTGGAACAGAAAGACACGAAGCAAGGCGCATTGATAATCAGCTTCGGGGAAGATCAGGAAGGCAGGGCGACCCTGGTTCAAGTCAGTTTTTTTTATCTTTAGAGGATGATTTGATGAGGGTTTTTGGAGGAGAAAGATTGAAAAACTTAATAACAAAATTAAATCTTCCAGAAGACCAACCAATTGAAGCTAATTTAGTTTCAAAGGCAATTGAAGATGCTCAGTCAAGAATTGAAGGCATGAATTTTGATATTAGAAAACATGTTTTAGAATATGATGATGTAATAAACAAGCATCGTGATGTAATTTACAAAAAAAGAAAAGAGGTTTTAGAAAAAACCAAAAAAGAACAAATAAAACCATTTATTTTAGAGATTTTCGAAAAAACAGGATTAAAAGAACAGGATTATGAGAAAAAAGAAAAAGAATTTGGAGAAGAAAACATGGTTAATATTATACGAACCCTTTATTTTAGAGTTTTGGATATGCTCTGGGTGGGTCATTTAGAAAACATGGAATATTTAAAAGATTCAGTAAAATTAAGGGCTTACGGACAAAGAAATCCTTTGGTAGAATATAAGAAAGAGGGACATAAAATGTTTAAAAAACTCCTTGACGCTTTAGAGAAAACAGTTGCTTTCAGTATTATGAATGCAAAGCTTGGACCGGTTCCTAATGTGCCAGCAAAAAGGTATGTTCCTCAAGCTCAAAAAAGAGTGGGAAGAAATGATCCTTGTCCGTGTGGAAAAAAAGATCAAAAAACAGGAAAACCAATTAAATATAAAAAATGTTGTATGAATAAATAAGTTTATCTTGACAAAAGTTTATCTTAAGATAAACTTAAGTATTAGTATTAATTTATGTTTTTATGAAAAAATCAATTGTGGGATTAAAAGAATTAAGAGAAAATATAGAAACTTATCTTTCTGAAGTAAAAAAAGGTAAATCTTTTATTGTGGTTCGTCGTTCAAAGCCAGTGCTTAAAATTTCTTCTCCTGAAGATGAACCTGAGCTTTGGGAACGTGTCGTTGATTTTACCAAGATGAAGAAAAAAGGAATTTCTATTAAGAAACTACTCTCTCATTTATAGTTTTAATATGGATAAGATTGACAAGGCATTACAGAAACTTAGTGTCAAGGAAAGAAAACAAATCAAGCAGATTTTGAATCGATTATATTCTAGAAAATTTCAAGGTTTAGATATTAAAAAATTAAAAATCAGAGAAGATATTTTCCGAGTGAAGAAGGGTAATCTAAGGATTATTTATCGTCTTGAGAATGACGATATTTTTATACTTGCTATTGATCGTCGTCGCGAAGACACTTATAAATTCTAAATACAAAATACTATATACAAAATAAATGTTCTTTCTACCTTTTACATTTCTATTATTTATTCTTTTTATACTGCTTTTGCCTGTATTGTTTTTGCTGGGCTATTTTCACATTATTGTGGTTGGTTTTGAATCTTTGGGAATTTCTCTTCAGGCTACACTATTGATTCTTTATTCAATTTTAATTGGTTCTTTGATTAATATTCCCTTAACAAAAAAGAAATTAGTTTTGGTGCGAGAATCAAGGTTTTTCGGGTTATTTAGTAGACCAAAAATAGAACAGCAATACCTGGCAATTAATTTAGGTGGAGGAATCATTCCAGTTCTTCTCTCTTTCTATTTTCTGCTTATTGTTAATTCTCAAGGCTTCGAATTAAAGCCAATTTTCATAGCCACAGCTTTAATGACTGTTGTGTCTAAGTTTTTTTCAAGAGTTATTCCGGGGAAAGGAGTTGTTGTTTCAGCTTTCATACCACCTGTTTTTTCAGCACTTTTCTCCTTAATTTTAGCACCTAACTATGCTGCGCCCTGTGCTTTTATTTCAGGAATTTTAGGAACTTTAATTGGCGCTGATTTGTTAAATATCCTGAAGATTAAAAATTACAGAGGATACCTTTCAATTGGCGGAGCAGGGGTGTTTGATGGAATACTTTTAACAGGTCTTGTTTCAGCTTTGTTATCAGGATTTTAGAAAGGTTGACTGATTTTTAAAAAAGTGGTAAAACAATATTGTTATGGAAAACTTTAATTACAATAAAATCTGTTCTGATTTACTTAGCAGCTTAACTGGTAAACAAAAAGAAACAATACTCCGTAGATTTGGACTGGGAAAAACTAACAAAGAAACCTTGGAAGCAATTGGCAAGGATTTTGGTGTTTGTAGAGAAAGGGTTCGCCAGATTCAAGTAGCTGGTTTAGATAGAATAAAACAAAAAATTGAAAAATATGATAAGGTTTTCCAGTTTTTCTTAAATTATTTAAAATCTTTTGGAGGACTAAAAAGAGAAGATATTTTATTAGAAGAGCTGGGTGGTAATAGCAATAAAAATGAAGTTTATTTTCTGTTATCTATAAAAGAGCCGTTTCAAAGAATTAATGAAAATAATGATTTTTATTCTTGCTGGACAACAAACAAAACAAATTTTCAGTTATTTAAAAAAACAATTGATTCTTTAAGCGCACAGCTTAAAAAAATAAAGACACCATTGCCTGCTAAAAAATTAAAAACAAGCTTAAGAGAAAAAGCTTTGACTGCTCTTTTAAGGGCCTCTAAGAAAATCCAGCAAAACGAAGATGGATTATATGGTCTTTCAGTTTGGGCTGAGATTAATCCTAGAGGTATAAAAGACAAGGCTTATTTAGTATTTAAAAAAGCAAATAAACCACTTCATTTTAGAGAAGTGACCGAGTTAATTGAAAACAGCCACGTTCAGACCGTACACAATGAACTAATTAAAGATCCAAGATTTATTTTAGTTGGAAGAGGAACCTATGCTTTATCAGAATGGGGTTATTATCCAGGCCAGGTAAAAGATGTAATCTTAAACATCTTAAAGGAGGCTAAAAGACCTTTAGCTAAAAATGAGATTTTAAAAGAAGTGTTAAGGCAGAGAATTGTAAAGGAAAACACTATTTTATTGAACTTAAACAATAAAAATCACTTTTTAAAGAACTCTAAAGGGAAATATACAATAAAAGAAATTTAATTTTTAAAGAAATAAAGGGAAAGAGCTCTATCTTTAGTGCTCTTTTTCTTTTGTTTTTAGATATGTATAATAAGGTAATAGTAATTAAAACAATATAATTTATGATACCAACAGCCCCTTCAATTTCTTCTTTTGCAGCTTTTGTTTTTCAGTATGTTTGGCAGGTATTTAGAATTTGGTGGTGGTTGCCTACTCCATTTATTTTATGGAAGCCCTTTGTATATTTATGGAAGCAGTGGAGAGTATATTGGTGGCTAAGAACAGTTTATAAGCCAATTCTTATGAAAGTTAAGCTTCCAAAAGAAAGCGTTAAACCAATGAGAGCCATGGAAGATGTGATGAATAGTTTTCACAGCTCTATTTATCATCCGCCTGATTGGTGGGAAAGGAATATTGACGGCCAAGTTCAGACATCAATTGCTTTTGAAATTGTTTCTTTAGGTGGAAACATTCATTTTTTTATTAGGTGTCACGAAGGTTATAGGGATGCAATTGAGGCAAGTCTTTATGCCCAGTATCCCGAAGCAGAAATTACAACTGCTGAGGATTATGCAAAAGCTGTTCCCCAGGATCTTCCTAATGATAATTGGAATATGTGGGCAGCAGATTATAAGTTGGTGAAAGCTGATTTTTACCCAATTGCAACTTATAAGAAGTTTGAAACGGAAAGAGAAACTCTTGAAGAAAAAAGAGTTGACCCAATAGCAACACTTTTAGAAGGATTGTCAAAAGTAAAGCCAGGCGAGCAGTTCTGGATTCAAATGGGGTGCAGCCCTATGTCTGAAGAACCTGCTGAGGCGTGGCGCAAAGAAGCTGAAATGGAAAGAGATAAACTGGCCAAAAGAGAGGTGGAGCCATCAACAGTAGCAAAACCAATGCTCTTAGAAGCAGTTGATGTTCTTGTAACTGGTAAAGTGCCAGAACAAGAAGTTAAAAAAGAAGTGCCAATAATTCCACCTGAAATGAAACTAACCCCAGGAGAAAGAATAATACTCTCTGGTATAGAGGAGAAAATATCTAAACCAATTTTCAATACCAATATCAGGTTTATTTTTCTTGGTAAAAGAGATATTTTTAATAAAAGGAATTTCAGGCTTGGTTTTGCTTTTTTCGGCAGTTATGCAACTACTCATCTTAATGCTTTGGTTCCTTATGGTCCAACCCTAAGTAAAATTAAAAAAAGCAGGTTTCTGCCAGTTAATGCTTTACTTCCTAGAAGATTGTATTTAAGAAATAGAAGAATGTTTAGAAATTATATAACCAGGCTTCATCCTCTTTTTCCAAGAACACCACCAAAAGAGGTAAAGTTTAAATTAAATACTGAAGAATTAGCTTCTTTGTTTCACTTTCCTTCTTACAGAGCAGCACCAGTTCCTACTGTTTCAAGAGTTGAGGCAAAAAGAACTGCACCTCCAGAAGTACCTACAAAATAATTATGGCTAAAGAAAACCAAGAAATAATTTTATTAGGAGAAACAACTTTCAGAAACCAAAGAAAAAGATTTGGTATAAAGACTGACGATAGACGTCGCCATGTTTATATCATTGGAAAAACAGGCATGGGGAAAACTGCTCTTTTGGAAAACATGGCTATTCAAGATATTCGGGCTGGAAGGGGAGTGGGCATTATTGATCCTCATGGAGAAGCTGCTGAAAAGCTGTTAAACTTTATTCCTGCAAAAAGAATTAACGACGTAATTTATTTTAATCCGGCTGATTTAAACTTCCCAATGCCTTTTAATGTGATGGAGAAAGTTACTCCTGAAAACAGGCATTTGGTTGCTTCAGGCCTGATGGATGTGTTTAAAAAGATATGGCCAGATGTCTGGTCAGCAAGAATGGAATATATTTTAAGCAATTCTATTTTAGCACTTTTGGAAGACCCAAACTCAACTCTTTTAGGTGTTAACAGAATGTTAGCTGATCCTGATTACAGAAGAAAAATAGTTGAAAGAGTAAAAGACCCAATGATTAAATCATTCTGGGTTAATGAATTTGCCCGTTATACCCAAAGATATGAGGTTGAAGCAACTGCTGCTATTCAGAACAAAATAGGACAATTGATTTCCAACCCTTTAATCAGAAATATTATTGGTCAGGTTAAATCAAAGCTTGATATAAGAAAGATGATGGATGAAAGAAAGATTTTCATAGCCAATCTGTCAAAAGGCAGAATTGGAGAAGAAAATTCAAGGCTTTTAGGTGCCCTCCTTATAACGAAGCTACAGTTAGCAGCAATGTCCAGGGTTGATGTATCTGAAGAAGAAAGAGAGGATTTCTTCTTATACGTTGATGAGTTTCAGAATTTTGCTACTGAAGCATTTGCCAATATTTTATCTGAGGCAAGAAAATACAGATTATCTTTGATTTTAGCTAATCAATACATGGCTCAGTTAGAAGAAATGACAGCTTTAGGAAGAAGTACTAAAGTAAGAGATGCTGTTTTTGGCAATGTTGGTACTTTTGTTGTTTTTAGAGTAGGAGCAGAGGATGCTGAATATTTGGAAAAAGAATTTGTGCCAGAGATTATAGCAGAGGATTTAGTTAATCTGGCTAAATATAATATTTATATAAAATTAATGGTTGATGGAATAGCAGGAAGACCTTTTTCAGCCCACACCATTGAGCCCTATAAATTAACTGAGGATTCGCATAAAGAAAAAATCATTAAGCTTGCAAGAGAAAGATATGGTACTGAAAGACATGTTGTTGAAGATAAGATTAAACGATGGATGGGAGGAACAGAACTTCCTGAAACCTTTCAGTCAGAACAAGCCATGCTCTACGATGCAATATGTTCTTCATGCGGAAAAAAAACAAAACTAAATTTTAAGCCGGAAAAAGGAAGGCCTGTTTACTGCAGGCAATGTCTTAAGAATCTGCGAAAGAAAAAAGAAGCTTTTTCTTTAAGAGAGGTAAAAAAATTAGAACCAGTTTCATTCTCTCGTTCCCAAAAAGCTGTTAGAAAAGAAAAACCAAAAAGATAGAAAAAAGAAGTTGATATTGAAGAGCTAAAAAAGAGTTTAGAAAAAGCTCTTAAAAAAGAAGAATGAAGAAATTTAATGGATTTAATTTTAAAAACAAGACTGTTCTTCTAAGGTGTGATTTTAATGTTCCTATGTCAGAAAATGGGGAAGTTTTAGATGATTTTAGAATCAGAAAAACTATTCCCACCATTAAATATTTGATAGAACAAAATGCAAAAATTATTTTAATAAGCCATTTAGAGGTTAAAAAA
>JAUUXB010000005.1 GCA_030588745.1 bacterium
GAAAGAACAGTGAAATTTGAGATTACTCAATACACTGATGTTGTAGCCTATGGGGCTAATTCGGGTGGAGCAACTACTATTACTCAAAGTGTTGGTACTGCTTACGCAAAGCAGACCGGAGCACTAATGACCATTGGTCAGGGTGCTCTGACAATTGCTTTGGATGCCGCTGAAAATCCATCATCTCAGAATTATGTTAAAGGAACTTCAAACAGACCTATTACTGCTATAAAGTTTTCTACAGGTTCAAGAGAGGGAGTAAGGATAACAAAGATCAGACTTACCTTAACTGGAAACGTCACTGATATTTCCAATATCACTCTTTGGGACGGTACTACTCAGATTGCAGGTCCTGCCAGCGCCATTAGTTCTTACGTTACTTTTGGAGCTAATACTGTTGGTTGGGATGTAAGTGGTTTGTTTGACATAGAGGCCTCACAGAATAAAACGCTAGTAGTTAAGGCTGATATTCCGAGCGGAGCTACAGCTACCAATGAAATAAAATTGAGTATTGCTGCAGCTTCAGATGTTTGGGCTGATGGTTTAGACTCACAGTATGACTTACCTTCAGCAAGTATTACTGGTACAGCTACTGGAAATCTCCATACTATCACAGATAGCGGTAGCTTAGCAGTTTCTTTATCTGCTGATACTCCTGCTGCTCAAACCATTGTGAAAGGTGCTGTTAACAAAGTGCTTGCCAAGATTAACTTGACTGCTGGTTCTGGAGAAGACATTCTTATTTCCTCTATTACAGTTAGATGTTATGTAGGCACTGGTACTGGAACTCCATGTACTAATGGTACTACTACTAATGTTAAATTGCTGAAATCAAATGGAAGCCAATATGGTTCAACAGTTAGCACTCCAACAGCTTCTGCTTCCTTTACTGGAAACTTAACTGTGGCTGCTGCTCAAACTGAAACCTTAAGTGTTGTAGCTGATATTCCTACAGGAAGTGGAGCTGCTTCTGTTCACTTTGATATACCGGATATAGCAGGTGCGCTTGTTGAAGATGAGCTTGCCTCAACAGGTATCTCTTCAGCAGCTGACATTGTAGAGACGGGTTCTGCTACTGGTAAGTTAATAACCCTTGGTGCAGGAACAGTAACTGTTACTGCTGCTGCTACTCCTGGTGATCAGACTATGATTGCTGGAGCTAGTCAGGCTTCCTTTGTTGATTTGGTATTCTCAGTTGGAACAGCAGAAGATGTTAAGATAACCAGAATAAAGCTAAACTCTGTTACCAATAATAGAGGAACAACAACTGATGTGGCTCATATTGCTCTTTATGATGGAGCTACAAGATTGACCGCTAAAAAGAGTTTGACAGCATCAACAACTGAAAATCACTATGTTGTGTTTTCAGCTTCTGACTTCCTAAACCTTTCAGGAATTACAATCACCAAAGGACAGCAAAAGAGAATTACAGTTAAAGCTGATGTTCCTTCTACTGCTTCCAGTACTAATACTATTGGTTTTGGTATTGCTCATGCTGGTAGTGTTACCTTTGTTGGTCTTTCTTCCAACACAACTCCAGACGCAACTGTTACAGGAGCAACAACCGACTTAACTGGAGCCAACTATGACGCTGGAGCTTTAGGTGATAGTGCCCTTAATCTAGTTACTTTAGCTGAAAAGGGTACTTTGACTATAAGCACTACTGCTGATACTCCTATTGCCGCAATTCAGTCTGTAAGTAAATCCCCAACTGTAGTTACTGGAGTCGCCTTCCACAAATCCCAGTTTGCAGCTACCTATGAAGACATTGATATAAAATCAATCAGTGTCACAAGATCAGGTGGTGCTGATGCTGACTTTGCGTATATTACGCTTTGGGACGGAAGCACTCAATTAGGTTCAGCCCAGAGTTTGAGTAATGGTTCAAGTACTTTCAACTTTGCAACAGAAGATTACTGGAGAATTCCAGCTGGTGGAGCTAAGTACTTAACCATAAAAGCTGACCTTAATGGAATTAAAAGTCCTGGCGTTTCTGGTGCATCAACAGGTGATGCTCCGAAACTTGGTGTTGATACTGTAGAGTCTGAAGGTGTAGCCTCTGGCGTAGCACCAAATGGTGATGGAGAACAGGATAAACTTGGTAACATCCAGTATTTGAGACAGTCACAACCAACTATTGCTTTGGCTAGTCCAACTTCTGGAACCTATGGTGCTGGAACTCAAGAACTTATCAGATGGACTGTATCAGCTTCTCCTACTGGTGATATTGGTTGGGAAAAGGTTGTGTTTGACATCTCGGGTTCAGTGATTATTACCTCTGGAGGTGCTTCTTATACCATTGGTTGTGTAACCGGTAATAGTACTTGTACTGCAGAGACAGATGGTGTTTACATGTCCAGCAGTACTGATCCTGTAGCTACTCAATTAATAGCTACAACCTCAATGCAGGTCTGGGATGTTGATAGCAATACTCAGGTTATTGCTACTACAACTGCTACTGCTTGGACAGTTGACCAAAGCACTTCTGCTGGAACAGCTAGGGTTAGCTTTGTAGCTTCTGCTGAACAACAGGTTTCTATTGGAACCACCAAGACATATAAGTTGATTGGTACTGTTCTGCAGGGCTCAGGTCAGATTGGTAGTTCAATGTTAACCAAGATTGCATCCAGGTCTAGTACTGCTCTTACTGATGTATACGCGACTGTTGCCGGTACCGCTGGTGTTACCTTTGTCTGGACAGATAGGTCCGGAGCTGGTGGTGTTCACTCTGCAGGCAGTGCTGACTGGACTCACGACTTCAAAGTTTCTGGTATATCAACCCCTACAAAGACTCTTAGTAAGTAAAGATTGAACTGAAAATGCCTTTTCCTTGTAAAGGCAACCGAAAAAACCGCTCCATATGGGGCGGTTTTCGGTTTAGTATACAATTATCTGATCTTGTTAAAACAGTTTTTCTGTTTGCTTAACCATGTTAAATAAAGAAAATCTTTTTAGTTTTTCTCTTGCTTGTTTTTTAAACTGTTGGGCTAATTCAGGATTTTTAATTAGCTTAGCTATGCTCCCCGCTAATTCTTCAGCGTTTTTAGGTTTAATTAAAATTCCCTGCTTATTGTTTTCAATTATTTCTTCTAGAGCTCCTGCTTTAGTAGCTATAATAGGGATTTCAGCTGCCATTGCTTCTAAAATAATCCAAGGAAAGCCTTCTTTTAAAGAAGGAAGAACAAAAACATTAAAAGCTTTTAAATATCTATATGCATCAGGAATCCTGCCTATAAGAAAAACCTTGTTTTTAAGACCATGTTTTTCAATCAGTTTTTCTAATTCTGGTCTTTGTTTGCCATCTCCAATAACAATACATTTTACATCCAGAAGCTTGTATTCAGCTTCTAGTGAACTTATTGCTTTAATTAAGTAATTTATACCCTTTGTCCTGTAAAAATTGGCCACAGTTCCAATTATGTATTTAGCATCTTGTATTTTGTATTTAGGAATTTTATTGAACAAGAATGCTTTTGCCTCTTGTTTTAGCAAGAATTCTAGTTTTTCAGGATTAATGCCATTATGAATCTTAACTATTTTTTCTGGTGAACAGATTTTGTTTTTTATTGCAGCTTGGTAATCATATTCAGAATTAACAATAACTCTGTCTTTAAATGGAACAGTTAATTTCTCAGCCCACAAAATAAGCTTGTTTAAAAGCCAGTTTCTCGGATCATTAAATGCCCAGCCACCAATCCTATAAACAATCTTGAACTCTGAATCGTGAATCTTGAATAATTTATACATTGAAGCAGCAGTAGAGCCTAATATGCCGGCAGTGGTTGAACATAAAAAAAGGATATTTGGCCCTTTCTTTTTTAATAAACCAAGTATTTCTGATATTGAGAAAATTGCTTCTAGGGGATTTGGATTTCTTTTTAAGTGTTTTAAGTGAATCGTTTCAATATTCAATCCCTGAAGCTTATTAAATAAACCTTTGTCTCCCTGGCCAGCAGCTACTAAAATATCATATTTTTCCTTGTTTAAATGAGAAACCAGCTCAAAAATATATCTTTGAGCTCCTCCAAATTCTGATTGGGTGACAATAAAAAGAATTTTAGTTTTATTGATAGTTTGCATTTTTAAATACTAATTTGCTGATGTACTGATAAATAACATTTGTTTTTAGTGTAATAAATCAGGCTTTTTAACGTCCTATTTATATGAGGCGCTCATAAGCTTTTTTATTGGTTTTAAAGTCAATTTTAGAGAATTGACTTTTAACTTGCTTTCTCTATAATAGATTATTAAATTTAAATAATCAATCTCATTTATATATATAAAATATGTTTAAAAAACCAGGAATTATGGGCGTTGGCATGGTTGGCAGCGCTTTAAGGCGCTATTTTGAAAAGAATAAAAACATAAAGCCTTTTTTATATGATCCAGGCAAAAACCTGGGCTCTATTGAGGAAATCAATAAAGCTGATATTATTTTTATCTGTGTTCCTACACCATTTAATAAAGAAAAGAGCTATTTTGATTTATCCTATATTGAAGATGCCCTTTCAAAAGTTGAGGGTAAAAAAGTTATTGTAATTAAATCTACGGTTCTACCTGGTACCACTGAATCTTTACAAAAAAAATATCCTCAGCACAAGATATTATTTAACCCAGAATTTTTAACAGAAGTTACAGCTGACCAAGATATGTCTTATCCAGACAGGCAAATTATTGGTTATACAAAAAAATCATTTAATATTGCTAAAGATATTATGAATCTTTTGCCCTTAGCTCCATTTGAAAGAATTTTGCCGGTTACTGAAGCTGAGACAGTGAAATATTTTGGCAATACCTGGTTTTCAACAAAAGTAGTTTTTGCAAACCAGATTTTTGATTTGTGTCAAAAATTAGGGGTTGATTATGACAAGGTTATGGAATCTGCGGCTGCTGATAAAAGAATTGACAGAACTCATTTAACAATTTGGCATAAAGGCAAAAGGGGATATGCGGGAGCTTGTTTACCAAAAGACATAAAAGCTTTTATTAAGTTTGCTGAGAAAAAAGGAATTGATTTAAAGCTTCACAAAGTGGTTGATGATATTAATGAAAAGCTTTTGAAAGAACAAGGTATTGATGATCCAGAAAAATACAGCAAACGAGATCCATTTTAAAGGAATTATATAATATCAATTTTTAAATATGGCAAAAATACTAATCACAGGCGGAGCTGGTTTTATCGGCTCCAATTTAGTAGATGAATTGATTAAACAAGGTCATCAGGTTTTGGTGATCGACAATTTGATTACTGGTAAAAAAGAGAACATTAATCCAAAAGCTAAATTTTTTGAGGTTGATTTAAGAGATTTTGAAAAAATAAAGCCATTGTTTGAAAATATTGATTTTGTTTTTCATTTAGCTGCTTTGCCAAGAGTTCCTTTGTCAGTTGCCAAGCCAATAGAAAGCAATGAAATGAATATCACAGCAACTTTAAATGCATTGGTTGCTGCAAAGGATGCCAGGGTAAAAAGATTTGTTTATAGTTCTTCTTCTTCAGTTTATGGAACAGGCACAGAGCTTCCTTTAAAAGAAAGCATGACAGCTTCTCCTATAAGTCCTTATGCATTGCAAAAATATGTAGGCGAACTTTATTGTAAAATCTTTTCTTCTGACCTCTATAATTTACCTACAGCTTCCTTAAGATACTTTAATGTTTATGGACCAAGACAGCCAGAAGAGGGAAGTTATGTTCCAGTTATTGGTCTTTTTTTAACGCAGAAGAAAAAAGGACTACCTTTAACAATTACTGAAGATGGTGAACAAACTCGTGATTTCACGCATGTTTCTGATGTGGTGAATGCTAATATTTTAGCCATGAAATCAGATAAAGTTGGTAAGGGTGAAGCAATTAATATTGGTGCTGGTAAGAATTGTACTGTTAATAAAATAGCAGAATTAGTTGGTGGAGAAACTAAACATATTGCTCCAAGGCCTGGTGATGTAAGAGATACTTTAGCAGATATAACTTTAGCCAAAGAATTATTGGGTTGGGAGCCAAAAATAAGTCTAGAACAAGGCATAAACCAATTGAAAGATGAACAATAATAAAAAAATCTTGATCACAGGTGGAGCTGGTTTTATTGGTTCTCATTTGACTGAAAAACTTATTGAACAAGGAAATGAGATTTTTATCATTGACAATCTTTCTACTGGAAGACTAGAAAACATTAAACACCTTCAAGACAACAAAAAACTTCATTTTGTCAAAGGTTCTGTGTTAGATGAAAAATTAATGGCAGAGTTAATAGCTCAAGTAGATGAAATTTATCATCTGGCAGCAGCAGTTGGAGTCAAACATATATTAGAAAAGCCACTGGACTGTCTTTTAGTTAATCTTAATGGAACAGAAATAGTATTAAGACAAGCAGAAAAAAGAAAAGTTAAGGTTTTAATTGCTTCTTCTTCTGAGGTTTATGGAAAAGGTGATAAAGTTCCTTTTAAAGAACAAGATGACAGAGTATATGGTTCTGTTTACAATAATCGCTGGATTTATGCTTTTTCAAAGGGGGTAGATGAGTTTTTAGGCTTGGCTTACTACAAAGAAAAAAATGTACCTGTGATTGTTGTCAGATTCTTTAATGTTATTGGACCAAGACAAGTAGGAAGATATGGCATGGTTGTTCCTAATTTTGTTAAGCAGGCACTTAAAAGTGAACCAATTACTGTTTATGGAAATGGTAATCAAACCAGGAGTTTTGCTGATGTGGATGATATTATTAGAGCCATTATTAAACTAATGGATACCAAACAAGCAGAAGGTCAGGTTATTAATCTGGGAGCAGACAAAGAAATTAGCATAAATAATTTAGCTAAAAAGGTTAAAGAATTAACAAAGAGTTCTTCAAAAATAACTCACATTCCATATAATCAAGCTTATCCTGATGGGTTTGAAGATCTTAGGCGAAGAGTGCCAGATATTTCAAATGTCAGAAGAATGATTGGCTATGAGCCAAAGTTTAGCTTAGAAGAAACTATTAAAAAAATAATAAAATACCAGCAACAAGCTTAAAGGTCTTTTATTAGATTATGAAAATTTGTTTTGTTTCAATTGATGTTGAGTCTGACTTAGCTAAACCGCAAAGCTTTGAAGGAGTGGAAAATCTAGATAGGATTTTTAATATTTTTAAAAAACATAATCTTTCAGCTACGCTTTTTATCAGTGGAAATGTGCTTGAAAGATGTGAAAACCGGATTAGAGGCTGGGCAGAAAGCTATGAAATTGCCTCACATAGCTTTTCACACCAGTTTTGGAATAATTTAAACAATGAACAAAGACAAGAAGAGCTGGATAGATTTATTAACCTCTACAAACGAATTTTTAACAAGAACCCAAAAGGATTTCGTGCACCCTCTCATATTATTGATAATTCTGGACTCAAGCTTTTAGAAGAAAAAGGTTTTTCATACGACTCTAGCGTTGTGCCGCATTCTCCTTTTTTAAAAAACTACAGAGGATACAGAGGTAAAGCACCTTTAAGCCCATATTTTCCAAATTATCAGGATTATATGAAAAAGGGGGAAATGAGAATCTTAGAAATCCCTGTATCAGGAGTTTTAAGCTTTCCTTTAGCAGGCACTTGGATTTCAAAACTACCATTTTTTGTTTATGAATTATTGTTTAGGATTGAAAACCCTGATTTTTTAAGCTTGAGTCTTCATTCCTGGGATAGTTTGAATGATAAGGTTATTATTAAATTAGAAAAGTTGATAAAGTTATTAAAAAACAAAGGATATATTTTTTTAGATGGAAAACAAATCCATGAACAATTTTCAAAGAATTGAAAACAAGGAAAAATGGCTTGAGTTGTTGAATAAGGTTTTGTTTAAAACTTTTTTTCATTCTTTGGAATGGGAAGAGTTTTTAGAAAGTCAATTTAAATGGCTAAAGTTTGAGCATTATTTATATAAAGATGAAGCTATTTTAAGTTTGGCCAGATATAATTTTTTAGGAAAGGAAAAACTTGTTTCACATCCTTTTTGCGAATACGGAGGGGTTTTACCTTTAAAAACTGGTATCAGTGGCAGAGAGTTAAAAATTAAGCTTTTTGAAGAATTTCAACATGAATTAAAAATTAAATTCCACCCTGAAATCCCAAAACATTTCAAGGAATTCGGGCTCAAAGAACCAGAAGGCACAAAAGACACTTATTTTATTGAAGGTATAGATAAAAAAAGCGAACAAGAGATTTATTCTTCTTTTAGGAAAACTCTCAGGCATTCAATAAAAAAAGCTGAAAATGAAAAAATTAAACTTGAGAAATGTAAAAACCAGAATAATTTAAGATTGTTTTACAATCTTTATCTTATAACTATTAAAAAGCACAAAACCATAGCTTATCCTTTTTCTTTTTTTAAGTATTTTTTAAATTCCTCAGATACTGAAATAGTTTTGGCAAAATATGAAGATAAAATTATAGCTGGCAGCATTTTTCTCTTTTACAATAAATTTGTTCATTATTTTTTAAATGCTTCAGATTATAATTATAGAAATAAAAAACCAACGTATTTAATCTTGTGGAATCAAATTAAAAATTGTCTTCAAAAAGAGCATAAAGTTTTTGACTTAGGGGGAACGGGCAGAAATTCTCAATTAGAAATTTTTAAGAGAGGATGGGGGACAAGGAAATACACAATTTTTGAATTAAAGAATTTTCAAGAAAAGAGAATGAAAACATCAAAATTAAGAAATGTTTTTAGATTTTTACCTTGTTTCTTGTTTGAAAAAATTAGCCCATATTTTTTAAAGTATAAATTATGATGTTTTTTGTTCACCCTCAAATTAAATTGAATAGCAAAGTTTTTTCAAGTTTTTTTAAAAAACCAAATCTAAACTACTTGAAGAAAAAGCTTTACTCATATTTTCCTGACAAGCAAATTGTTTTTACTGACATGGGTAGAACAGCTTTTAAAATTATTATTGAGAAACTGAATTTAAGAAATTCAAAAATAATTTTTCCAGCATATATTTGCGATATCTTTTATCCGATTTTCAAAACATACAACATTAAGCCAATTTTTGTAGATATTGATCTTCAAACTTTTAATGCAAGTCAAGATAAAATTCTAAGTGTTGCTACCCCTGAAGCAAAAGCTGTTTTAATTTCACACACATATGGATTGATTAATAACATTGATAAGATTAGAAATTTAACAATTATTGAAGACTGTGCTCATTCGTTTGGTTTTAAAAAGGCTGGAAAATTAGGCGCTGTTTCTTTTTTTAGTCTTTACAAACAGTTTCCAAGCTTAAGAGGAGGAATGTTAGTTTGTCCAAAAGATTGGAAAATTAAACTTCCTAAAACTAGTTTTAGTTTCAGAGATTTTATTTCATTACTGAACTCATTTCCTCTTTTCGCTTTTATGTTTAAATCGTTTGGATCAAGAACTCCACGCCTCGCTGAAAATTTCATAAGAGAAGAAAAAACAATAAAACCAGCTGGTATTAATAATGTTTCTTTGAATATTTTTTCCCAGTTTTTAGAGGATTTTGAAAAACAACTTGAAAAAAGAAAAAAATTAGCCTTGTTGTTTCAAAAAGAATTAGAAAAATTAGGTTTTAGAACTCAAGTATCAGAAAACAATGTTTTTTGTTACGTTTCAGCTTTAATACCCAAAAGATTAGAAGAGAAAAGAGATACATTTGTTAATAAGTTAAAAAAACAAAGAATTTTTTGCACCAGAATCTGGCATACTCCAATTATTATTAATCCAAAAGTTCAAGAAGAATACAATATTAATTTAAATGAATTCCCAAATACTGTTGAAGCATCCAAAAGAATAATTAATTTGCCTTTACAAAATTACTATACTGAAAAAGACATTAGAATCATGTCAAAGATAATAGAAAAAACAGTAAAAAAATTATGAAAGTTTTAATGCCTGTTTTACATTATTGGCCTGTGATTGGAGGACTGGAAACCTGGACTCAAAATATTGCTGAAAGAATTTCTGATAAAGCAGAGGTTTTCGTTGTTACTGGCAAGGTAAAGAGCCAGTCAGAAAAAGAAAATCTTAATCAGGTAAATATTTTTAGAAGTTCTTTGCTTTCTTTAACAAATCTTTCATATTCTTCTTTTCTATATATTATTACAGCCTTGCCTTTTATTTTCTTTAAATCATTAAGTGTTATGAAAAAAGAAAAGATTAATATAATTCACTCTCAAGGTTTTTTAAGCGCATTTTTAGGATATTTGCTGTCTAAATTAACAAATACTCCCTATATCGTTACAGTCCAAAGACTAGAGCAAAGTAAAGGTTTCTTAAGAAAATTAGTTTATAACAATGCAAAAGTTTGTATTGCTGCAAGCAATAAAATTAAGGAATATTTCCAACAGATTGAATGTAAAAACATAGAAGTAATTCCCAACGGTATTGATTTGAAAAGATTTCAAAACTTAAACAGAGAAAAAAACAGAAAAGAACTTGGGTTAGATAGTGAATTTGCAGTGATTTCAGTGGCGCGACTTCAAAAAGTTAAGGGATTAAGATATTTAATAAAAGCTATAGAGATTTTAAATAATAAATTCCAAGTTCCGAATATTAGATTAATAATAATAGGTGATGGCACAGAGAGAAAAAATCTCAAGAGTTTGGTAAAAAAACTTAAACTAGGGGAGAAAGTTAGATTTTTAGGGCAAGTTGGGAACGAGAAAGTTCCAGAGTATTTATCAGCTGCTGATTGTTTTGTTTTACCATCTTTAAAAGAGGGATTTGGCATTGTTGTTTTAGAGGCAATGGCTTCCAAGTTGCCGGTCGTGGCTACAAAAGTAGGGGGAATATTAGATATAGTTGAACATGAAAAAACAGGACTTTTGGTTCAATCAAAAAAGTCAGAAGAAATTGCTAGTAAGATATTTGAGATTTACAAAGAACCAGAACTTGTTGAAGAACTAACCAAAAACGCATCTGCCAATTTATACAAATACAACTGGTCAAATATTGCCAGTCAAGTTTATGAAGTTTATAAAATAACCTTATGAAAATAATATTTGCTACTGGTATTTTTCCTCCTGATATTGGCGGACCAGCAACTTATGTTGAGAAGTTGGCTAATCAATTGCTCCAAAAAGGCTTTGAGGTAAAAGTAATCACTTTTTCTAACACTAAAACAAAAAAGAATTATGATTTTCCTGTTATAAGGATTTCAAATAAATATCCTAAAGGAATAAAACACTTTATATACTTTCTGGAACTATTAAAAATGGCAAAAAGTACAGATATAATTTATGCACAAAACCAAACAAGTGCAGGGTTTCCAAGTATTTTGGTTTCTAAACTTCTTAAAAAAAGACTTATTTTAAAAGTTGTAGGAGATGCAGCCTGGGAGAGCTATGCGAACAGAGTTAGTGAATTTGACAATATTGAGATTTTCCAAGAAAAAAAATATGATTTTTTTACAGAACTGATAAGAAAAACAAGAAGTTTTGTTGCAAAAAATGCTGATACTATAATCACTCCAAGCCAATATCTAAAAAACATAGTTAAAGGTTGGGGTGTGCCAAAGCAGAATATACAAGTAATCTACAATGCTTTGGAACAATTACCTGAACCTCATGTTTCCAAAGAGGAAATTAAAAAGAAAATCAGAGTCGAAGGAGATATTATTTTGTCAATTGGCAGATTAGCTCCTTGGAAAGGATTTTCAGCTTTAATTGATATTTTCCCTGAACTATTAAAAGAAAACCCTGATTTTAAATTAATTATTGTTGGTGAAGGAGAAGAGAAAAAGAAGCTAGAGCTGCAAGTTGAAAAATTGGGATTAAAAGATAATGTGAAATTGATAGGGAAGATTAGCCATCAAGATATTCCGTTATACTTTAAAGCAGCAGATATTTTTATGTTAAATTCTGGGTATGAAGGTCTGCCCCACGTAGTTTTGGAAGCAATACAGCTTGGGGTGCCGGTTGTTATTTCAAACAAAGGAGGAAATCCAGAATTGATTAAAGATAGTTTTAATGGATTTTTAATAGAATACAATAACAAAGAACAGATAAAGAATAAGTTGCTGAAGTTATGGCAAGATAGAAATCTTCAAAAAAGGTTTGTTGAAAATTCAAAAGAAAAATTAAAAGAATTCAATTGGGAGAATTTAGTCAATAAAACAATAAAAATTCTAACTAACAAATAATTATGAAAAAGGTCTTATTCATTGGAGTAACAAATTATGACTTTAAACAATCTTTTCCTTTACACCTTAAGGCAAAGTTTTTAGGACTAAGCAAAGATATTAAACCATACATTCTGGCTCGGGGCAGGCCTTTTCATAAAAAAACCTGGAACAGTGAATTTTATCTTTTACCGTACAGTATTTTCTGGCTGTTTGCTTTTTTCATTGCTTTTTACATTTGTCTAAATAAAAAGATTGATGTAATTATAGCTCAATCACCTTTAATGGAAGGATTAACAGGTTCAATTCTAAAAAAGATTTTTAAAAATCAATTAATTATTGAAATCCATGGAGACTGGGAGAGGGGACCATTTCTTTCAAAAAAAAGAAGATTTAAATTTTTTCAAAAAAAAGTTGTACCGATATTAGCTAGATTTAGTTTAAAGTCAGCAGATAAAATTAGAGCTATCTCAAGTTTTACCAAGAAAGAAGCTATAAAATTATCGGGAATAAAACCTTATTTTGTATTTCCTACCTTTACTGATATCAACGCTTTTTTAGAGGAAAAAGAAACCGTATTCGAAAACTTCATTTTATTTGTAGGAGGCTTAGAAAAAGTTAAGGGAGTTAAATATTTAATTAAAGCATTCTCCAAAGTTAAACAGGAATTTCCTCAATTTAAATTAGTGATTATCGGTAAAGGCTCTGAAAAAGAGAATCTAGAGTCAGAAATTAGGAGTTTAAACATAGAAGATAAGGTGAAATTTAAAGGTAGATTATCCTTAGAAGAAACAAAAAATATTATGAAAAATTGTTATTGTTTAGTTTTACCTTCTTTATCTGAAGGATTAGGAAGAGTCTTAATGGAGTCTATGGCTTTAGGAAAACCAGTTGTCGCAAGTAGAGTTGGCGGGATTCCGGACTTAATAAAAGATAATGAAAATGGTTTCTTATTTGAGAAAGGAAATTCAAATGAACTAGCAGAAAAATTAAGGATTTTATTGAATAACAGAAATTTAACAATTAAGATGGGTCAAAAAGGAAGAGAATTTGTTCGAGTCAACTTCTCTAATGAAAAGTATATTAAGAGCTATATTTCAATGATAAATGCTTAAAAAAAGTTGAGGATTTTTAAAAAACTAAGCTTGATTTAAAGAGAAAAAACAAGTAAAATAAACCCATATAAACTCATAAAATTATGTCTTTTTCAACTATTTTAGCTCTTCTGGTGTCTGTTGTGACTGCCAGCGCAGCCCAGTTTTTTTTAAAAAAAGGGGTTTTAAATTTAACTGATTTAGACCTGTCTTTTTCTGGCCTTTTAAAGCTGTTTGTTTCTATTTTTCAGAACAAATGGCTTTTTTTAGGATCTTCGTTATTCATTTTTAGCTTTGTTTTTTATCTTTTTGTTCTTTCTAAACTTCAGTTAAATTTAGCTTATCCGGTCATGGTTAGTGCCGGAATTGTATTGGTCACTATCGGTTCTTGGGCCTTCTTTCAAGAACAAATTTCTCAGTGGCAAATTTTAGGAATCTTTCTAATCATTTTTGGCATATTTTTATTGTTTCCTAGAATTTAAAAAATATGAAGCTTCTAATTATAAGTCAAAAAGTAGATAAAATATGCCTATTTGGTTCACAATAGATCTGGATGTGGAATTTGATAATGAAAGATTCGGCAAACCATATGGTTCTAAAAATCCTGGAATTGAAAAGGGAATTCCTTTGTTTTTGAGTCTTTTTAAAAGATTCCAGATTCCAGCTACATTTCATATTCAGGAGCAATCAGACATTCATGACAGCATTTCTGCAACATATTCTCACATTGTAGAGGCCATCCAAAAGGATGGTCATGAAATTGGGCTCCATACTCATTTTCAAAAAGGCTATGATCCAGAATCTCGTGAAAGAGAAATAACTTCTGGTATCAGACGTTTAGAAGAAAAGTACGGCAAAATTGTATCTTTTAGGGCAGGGAAGTATTTCACCAGTGAAGCTACCATTAAGATTTTAGAAAAGTATGGTATTAAGTATGATGTTTCTCCTTACAAGAATACTTCAATCGGCAACATGAGATGGTATGATATAGCTGATTCTCCCTATCACCCAAGCTATAAAGACATAACAAGGATTGATAATGCAAGCATTTTAATGATTCCTATTACGAATAAGCGGTTAGGCATCATCCTTGATAGTTCTATTTCGCTAGAATTGATGAAAAAAGGAACAAATATATTAATTTCTGAATCAAAAAAGATTAAGCAGCCAATTATCATTTTTCTTAGCACTCATTCCTGGAAGTGCATAGATCCAGTCACGAATAGTTTTAGAAAAGATATAATTCAACGCCTTAAAGAATACTTTGCATTTCTTCAGCAATTTAATAATATAGAATTTATGAATATAAGAACTTTAGGAGAAAGATGGGAGCAGGGAGAATTTACTCCTTATTTTTTAAATACACCTGATTTATTTGGCCAGAATTTCTCGTTATTCTCTCCCAGACGTTATTTCTGGCTTTCTAAATATTTTCTTTTTTGGCGAAAATATTTTAAATACATTTTATTTAAAAAAATTGATTAGTTATTCAAATTACAATGACCACCAATCACACAAATCCAAGATTAAAGAGATTACTTAAAAGATATGGAAAGAAAACTTCGCCTGTTAGATGGGATTTTTTTGTAGGATACCGTCCACTTGTTCGTTATAGAATGGAGAGGCAGACAAAAAAACTTTTAGGGTTAATAAAAAGAAATCAACAGAGCAACCAAGAATTTACTCTCCTTGATGTAGGTTGTGGTACAGGGCGTTATCTTACCCACTTCTTATCTTTAGGAAAAGCAGTGGGAGTTGATATAAGCAAGCCAATGTTAGAACAAGCTGAAAAAAATACCAATGGTCGTGCGACATTAATACAGGCTGATGCAGAAAATCTACCTTTTAAGGACAATACTTTTGATGTGGTTACTTGTTCATATCTTTTAGAAAATCTAAATGGACCAAAAGATAATCCCAAAAAAGTTCTCAATGAAATGTATCGGGTAACGAAAAACAAAGGCCAGATAATTTTTACTGTTGAAACATGGTATTCAATGCCAAATCTTATTAGTTATGTTATATCATTTTTAAAACGGAAAACGCCGCTTAATTTCTATAGCGTTAAAAAGATAAAGGAATTAACTAAAAGAATAGATGTTCAGTCAATTAATATTTATGGTCTTTCTCCGATTACTGTATTTTTTCCCTGGGCTAGAGATCCTTTATCAATGATGAAATTGATTGAGAGAATTGATAATAAACTTGAAAAGCTTATGCCTCTTTTTGGTACTCAACTAATAATAGAAATTAAGAAATGAATGTGGAAATGAAGAAAATGAAATTATTAATAATTACTCAAAAAGTAGATATGAATGATGATAACCTTGGTTTTTTCCATGGCTGGCTTGAAAAATTTTCAGAAAAATTAGACAAACTCTATGTAATTTGTCCTACCCAGGGAGACTATAATCTTCTTTCAAATGTCAGTATTTATTCGTTGGGTAAGGAAAAAGGAGCTTCAAAGCTTAGCCAGTGGATTTGTCTTCAGAAAAATTTAATTCAAATTCTTCCTAAAATTAATGGTGTTTTTATCCATATGTGCTCAATATATGCCATAGCATCTTTTCCTTTAGTAAGAATTTTTAACAAAAACATGACTTTATGGCACGTTCATAAATCGATAAATTGGAAATTAAAATTAGCTGAGAGGTGTGTAGATAAAATTTTAACTGCTTCTGAACAAAGCTGTCGTTTAAAAAATAGGAAGAAAATTGAGATTGTGGGTCATGGCATAGATACTGAGACATTTAGTCCAAAACCAAAAAGTCAAAAGTTAAAACCAGAACTCCAGGACTTCATAATTACTTCTCCAGGGAGAATCTCTCTGATTAAAGATCAAGAAACTTTGATTAAAGCAATGGACATTTTGGTTAATAAAAGGAATATTACAGATATTAAGTTGCAATTTATTGGAAGTTCTATTGAAGATTATGAAAAACAATATCTTAAAAAATTAAAAAATTTAGTTAAAGAAAAAAAGTTAGAAGATTACATTAAGTTTTTAGGAAGTGTTTCTTATGATAAAATGCCAAAATATTATCAAGATTCTGATTTAGTGATAAATCTTAGTCATACAGGAAGTGTTGACAAAGTAGTGCTAGAAGGCATGGCTTCAGGTTGTTTAGTTCTAACTTGCAATGAAGCATTTGAACCTATTCTAGATAATAAATATTTATTTAAAAAGAAAAACTTTCAAGATTTAGTTGGAAAGATTATTAACTTAAAAAGTGCAAAAGAGGATAAAAATTTAAGAAAAATAGTAATAAAAAATCATAATTTAGATAATCTAATTGATAAAATAATTAAAAGCTTCAGATAGGAATAAAAACTCTAAAAATACAGTTTTTCTCAATACGATTACAAAAGTAAATAGATAAGCTACTGGCATCAAAATAGATTATTTATTCTTCAGCAATAACAAAATGACAAATAAACTTTCAAAAACTAAAATTCCTTGTTCGGTTGGAATATTAACCTTGAATTCAGGGGCAGTTTTGGCTCGTTGCCTGGAGAGCGTTAAAGATTTTTCCGAGATTATTATTTGCGATGGAAACAGCACAGATAAAACTTTGGAAATTGCTAAAAAATATGGGTGCAAAATTATCAAGCAATATGATACCGACGAACCTAATCAGAAAATTAAGGATTTTTCTGAAGTAAGAAATAAATGTCTTCAGGCGACCAGCTTTGATTGGTTTTTTTATATTGATAGCGATGAGGTAGCCTCTCCACAATTAGTCGAAGAAATAAGAGAAGTTATTAATAAAAATCCGAAAGAAACTTTGGTTTATTTTGTTCCTGGCAAATATGTAATGAACGGAAAAGTGATTAAATATTCTACCACTTACCCCGGCTACGAAGAGAGGTTTTTTAATAAAAGGAGCGGAGCAAGGTTTGTTAAGCCTGTTCATGAAAAAATAATTTATGATAAGGATAAATACAAACTTGGCAAACTGAAGAATCCTCGTTATGGTTTTTTGTCCCAAGAAAGGATAAATAACCAATGGAGACATGTTCAAAAGTATTTAAAAATGGAGAAAGAACTAAATCGCAATTCGCCATTTTTGACTTATCTTAAATGGGTATTAATTATTAGAGTAGCAAAAACAGTGAAGCTTATTCTCGTGACGCCTATGATGTATATTCTTCACGGATTTAAAGAAACCGCGCCAGTAAAAATTGAAATAGCAAAGATTTTATATAATTTAAAAATCATTTATTATTTAACACTTAACCAATTAGAGAAACTTTATAAAAAATAAAGAGTTTGTTGTGAAATTAATTAAATTATGAATAAAAATTTTAAAGAACTCTATTATAAAAAAGCTAGAGAAAAAGGAGATTGGAAGAAAGGATTTAGGGCCGAAGCGCTTCGCTTCATTTTAGAGAGAATTAAACTAGGAAATTCTTTATTGGAAATAGGTTGTGGAATAGGGGATGTGATCGACCATTTTCCTAAAACTTTAAAGTTTGTAGGGGTTGAAGCCTCTCTGTTTGCGATTAAGGAGGCAACAAAAAGATTTAGTAATCTAAAGAATGTAGAATTTCTTCACTTTAAGAAAAGCAATATAATACCTTTCCCCAACGGATTATTTGATTTTGTAATGAGTATTTTTGTTCTTGAACATCTTCAAAATCCAAAAGAAATGCTAAATGAAATGGTCAGAGTATTGAAAAGTAAAGGATATTTAATTCTCATGGCACCAAATCTAGAAATGCCCCTTTCCTCACACAATGCCGTTCGGCATAAAAATATTGTTTATAAATTTAGCTTAATTTTATTAAGAATAAAGGATTATTTTTTCCGACTTCTTGGAGTTTACAATTTTAGAATAATAAAGGATAATTTCACTCAGGCGACCGGAAGATACGAAAAATCAGATGATGATTTAACTTATGTTGTGTCTTCTTTTGAGGTGATAGAATATTTAAAGAAACAACATAAATTGCAGCCGATCTTGATTAATAAATTTAAAACAGGAGATAGCTGGAGAGATAAAATCAAGAGAATAATAACTATGCTACCTACAATGGAATATTACGGGACTATTCTTTTTATCGTTATGAGGAAAATATGAATTTTGAATTTTTAAAAAAAATTATCAGTAAATATTTTTAGTAAAAAGCATGAAATCAAAGATTTTAGTAGTTACAATAAAGTTTCCTTTTCCACCCACTGGTGCATGTGAGTCTGATAGAGCAAACGGAATTTTACAACTGATAAGATTAGGTTTTGACGTGAAGGTAATTACTAAAATTACCAATTATCAATCTCTCAAAGATATTCAGAAAACTTCAGAAGATTTGGGTGTAGAAATAATACCTGTTAGTTATAAGTTTGATACCAAAGCTTCTGGGGCTCAAAAGCTGAAAAAGTATATATTAAGGTTTTTTAAAAACCCATTAATATTAGACGGTGCTGCTTCTGAATTTGATGACCAGGAGTTAAAGAATGTCTTTAAAATCCAAATGGAGAATTGGCAACCAGCTCTTGTTTGGTTTGACTGCACCTATACTTGGCCATTATATGCAATTGCAAAAAACTATAAAACGCCAATTATTACAAGATCTCCAAATTTTGAACCCATTCATTTCTTAGAAGAAAACGGATATAATCCTATTAATTATTTGAGGTTTTTGCCTAAATTTATAGGCGAAGTAATGGCTGTTAAAAAAAGCAACTTAATTTTTGCAATAACCCCCAGAGAGGCAAGAAGTTATGAAAAACTTGGCGCAAAAAATGTCGAGGTTTTGCCCCTAAGGGGATTACCAAAATGTTTAAAGAAAAAAAGGAATGTGAAAGATAAGCAAAAGCTAAATGTATTTTTTATGGGATCAACATATAATGTTTTTCATATGAGAAGAGCATTAGATTTCATTTTAAAAGAAATTCTTCCTAATATTAATAAGATGGCAACCAATAAATTTTCTTTTCACATCTTTGGAGCCAAACTTCCTAAAGAGTATAATGGTTATTTAAAAGAGAATGTGGTTTATAGAGGCTACGTTGAAAATTTAGAAGATGCTCTTGAAGATATGGATATTGCATTGATTCCGTCATTGTGTGGAGCTGGAATGCAACAAAAGATATTTGAACCACTTGCAAGAGGAATTCCAACCATAACGTCTCCTCGAGGAGTAGCTGGTTATTCTTTTGAAAATGAAAAAAATGTTTTATTGGCGTCTGACGCTGATGAATTTGTCGAACATTTAATTAATTTTCAAGACATACATTTAAGGAAGAATCTATCTGAACAAGCGTTAAAAACCTCTAATCAATTATTTTCTCAAGACAAATTAAATTCAATAGTTTTATCTAATATTAATAAACTTATTTATGACTCACAAACTCATTAGAACAATAGGGAAAGCTTTTATTCCAACTTCTATTAAGCCGCTTGCCAGAAAACTATACTATCAGATTAGTAATTTGGTTAAATATGGCGACCCTAATTTTTTTAATGCTGTAGATATAGAAACCATTACTGCTTGTAACCGAAGATGTGCTTGGTGTCCTAATTCTATTTATGACAGGGGTTTGATCAAGAATAAAAAATTGATGGATGAAAGATTGTTTTCAAAAATAATAGACGAATTATCTGAACTTAAATTCAGCGGGCAGATTAGATTCTCCTTTTATGGCGAACCCTTGTTAGATGAACGTTTAGAGGTGTTCGTTAAATATGTTAAAGATAAATTACCAAAAGTGGACATTTTTATATTTACAAATGGTGATTTTCTTACCTTAGATTTATACAAACGTTTATCTAAAAATGGTGTTGATTTTTTCATTATGACTCAACATGACGAAATCATGTCATTAACAATGAAAGAATTATTAAAGAATTTTCACAAAGTACCCTATAGTAAAAAAGATTTTTTTCACCAATATGCTTATAGATTAAATGGTTATGATACAACTATATTGCACAAGCACATCAAGAGAATGAAATTATGTAATCGTGGGGGTTTATTAAAAAACATTAAGCCCAAAAAACGGACACATCTTAAATGCTTTTTACCTACAAATGGCGTGGTTATTAACCACGCAGGAAATGTGATTTTATGTTGTGATGATTATTTAGGAAGCATTAAATTTGGAAATTTGAAAAATGAATCTATTCTTGAAATTTGGCAAAAAGAAAATTTCAAAAAAATCAGAAAAGAATTAAGAGAAGGAATATTACGTTTAGAAATTTGTAAAAAATGTAAGGGGGGTTACGAAAAAGCAGTCTAAAAAATAATAAATTAATCTATTTATAATGCCTAACTTCTTGAAATTTTTAACAAAAATAATAGTCAACCAGAAAGTAAAAGGATTTTTAGAGAAAATTGGTCTATATTATTACTTGAAAAACAGTTATCGTTTCTTCCTTGTTTTTTTAGGCAAAAGAGGTTTAAAATTAAAAGTTCAAGATACTAATGCAAAGATTATTATTTCTAATCCCAATGAATTTAGTATTTACCAATCTTTAGATGGCGAGAAAATTTTTCTTCAGAAATTTTTGAGTAGAATCAATAATGAAACTGTTTTTTACGATATCGGAGCTAACATAGGGATGTATTCTTTATGCGCTGCTAAATATAAGGTTTGTCCAAGATTTATTTATTGTTGGGAACCAGAACCATTTAACTTCAAAAGACTCAAGGAAAATATAGGTTTAAACGATATTGAAGACATTGCGGCTTTCCCTGTAGCTTTGGGGTCTAAAAATGCTGTTCTTGAACTCTGGACTGATGCTAAGGAGCCAGGTTCACTGACTCCAAGCTTTACTAGAAAATCTTCAAAGTCAATACCAGTTCAGGTTACAAGGGGCGATGATTGGGTCTTAAGGAAAAAACTATATTTACCATCAATTATGAAAATCGATGTTGAGGGATATGAATTTGATGTATTAAAGGGTTTTGAAAAAACAATAAGTAAATCAAAACCGATTATTTTTTTAGAAATTCACCCATTTTTTCTAAAAAACTTAGGAATTAAAAAAGAACAAGTTTTAAATTTTCTATACGGCTTGAATTATACAACAACTTTTTCGTCATTAAGAAAAAATCAAGAGCATTATATTTTAGAATCTTTATAATACTATGTGTTCAATCTGTGGTTTCAATTTTAAGAATGAAAAGCTGGTTAGAAAAATGGTTCAAATAACTAAGCACCGGGGACCAGATCAGAAAGGTTTTTATTGTAGTGATAATATTTCTTTGGGTCAGGCTCGTCTTTCTATTATTGATTTATCTGAAAAAGGCAGACAGCCAATCTGGAATGAAGACAAATCAATTTGTATCCTTTGTAATGGAGAAATATATAATTTTAAAGAATTAAGAAAAGAACTTCAGGCAAAAGGTCATAGATTTTTCTCTCATTCAGACAGCGAAGTTATTCTACATCTTTATGAAGAAAAAGGTGAAAAGTGCGTAGAAAATTTAAATGGAATTTTTGCTTTTGTAATTCTTGACAAGAATAAAGATAAACTTTTTTTAGCCAGAGACAGAGTTGGAGTAAAACCACTCTATTATTACTTTGACGGGAAAAAATTCATTTTTTCTTCTGAAATTAAGGCAATCTTGTCTCACCCTATTAAAAGAGAAATTGATCAAGATGCTTTATTCCATTATTTCCGACTTTTTTTTGTTCCAAGCCCATTTACTTTATTCAAAGACATTCAAAAACTTCCTCCAGCCCACTATTTAATTTGCAGAGATGGAAAAATTATCATTAAAAAATATTGGGACATTAAAGATCTTCCAGAGATAGAATCAAAGGAAGAGGCAATGGAAGAAATAAAGTTCTTACTTAGAGATTCCGTAAAACGCCAACTCATTTCTGATAGACCTTTAGGTATTTTTTTAAGTGGAGGGATTGATTCAACGTCTATTTTGGGAATAGCTTCTGAGTTTATTTCAGGACAAGTTAAAACTTATTCAGTTGGATTTGATATTGATATTGAGAGGGATAAATACAATAGAGATTTTCAGTTTGCTCGTCAAACTAGTAAGCATTATAAGACTTTTCATCACGAGCTTTTAATAAGTGATATTGATGCCAGAGATAATATTGAAAAAGTAATTTGGCACATGGAAGAACCTGTTCCCAACCCAACCCAAATTGCCACCTTTCTTTTAGCAAAAGAAGCTAAAAAACAAGTTGCTGTAGTTTTGGGAGGGGACGGAGGAGATGAAATTTTCGGTGGATATCCCCGTTATTATTACAGTAAATTAATAAATAGATTTCAGCTTCTTCCCTCTTTTTTAAGGAAAAATATTTTACCTTATTCTTTATTGGAGTTAATTTTTCAGAAAAAAAACCTAAAAGAAAAGTTAAATACTCCCCCTGGCGTCTCTCGTTATCTTTTGCATATGGGGCAAAAAGCAAAAATTTTATCTCAAGTTTTAAATAAAAAATTTGAGGGGGAACTAACCAAAGATTTTTTAAAAAAATACTATCCTGAGAATAAATTTAAAGATAAATTAAAATATCTTATGTATTTAGATTTTTCAACTTGGCTTCCTGATGAATCTTTGATTCGTTCAGATAAAATGACCATGGCTTTTGGGTTAGAAGAAAGAGTTCCGATTTTAGATCACCGATTAGTAGAACTTGCTTTTAGAATTCCTACTAAGTATAAAGTTAAAGGGAAGAGAAATAATAAATGGATTTTTCAAGAAGCAATGAAAGAATATTTACCTTCTCATATTTTAGGAAAGGAAAAAAGGGGTTGGTTTTCTCCGGCTGCTAAATGGTTAAGAATGGGCTTGAAAGATTTTGCTTATGAAGTTCTTTCTCCAAATTATTGTTCAGAAACTCAAAAATATTTCAATTTTCCTCAAATTAGAAAAATTTTAGACAACCATATCTCTAAAAAAGAATACAATTTAGATTTAATTTGGTCTTTGCTTACTTTTCAAATTTGGTATAAAAGTTTTATTAAAAGTCCAGCAACATGAAAATCATATATATTGCTAATGCTAGAATGCCAACTGAAAAAGCTCATGGTATTCAAATAATGAAAATGTGTGAGAATTTTGCTTTGCATAATATGGAGGTTGAACTTGTTTTACCTAAACGCTTCAATCAAATTAAAGAAGACTCTTTTAAATATTATGGAATTAGAAGAAATTTTAAAATTAAAAAACTACCTTGTTTGGATTTAGTGCCATTAGATAGATATATTGGCCATTTAGGGTCTTGGGTAGAAAGTATTACCTTTAATCTTTTTGTATTTCCATATATTCTTTTCAAAAAAGCAGACATTATTTATACCAGAGATAAATTTTCTCTTTTCCTTATTCTTTTTAAAAAAAATCTATTTTTTGAAGCTCATACTTTTCCTAAAAACTATTTTTTATATTCCTCATTTTTAAAGAGATTCAAAAAAATAATAGTTATTACTCAAAAACTTAAAGATTTTTTTATAGAGAAGAGAATAAATACAGATAAAATTTTAGTAGTTCCCGATGGAGTGGATCTAGAGAAATTTAATATAAAAGATACTCAGGAGGAATGTCGGAGAAAATTGAAGTTGCCCCTAGATAAAAAAATAGTTCTTTACACCGGTCATTTATATGAATGGAAAGGGGCTCAAGTTTTAGCTGATAGCTCTCAATTTTTACCAGAAGATATGGAAATTTATTTTGTTGGGGGTACTGATGAAGATGTAAGAAAATTTAAAGTTCAAAACTCAAAACTCAAAATTAATATAGTAGGTCATAAACCTTATTCAGAAATTCCTTTTTGGTTAAAAACAGCTGATGTTTTGGTTTTACCTAATTCAAGTAAACAAGACATTTCCAAACACTGGACCTCTCCTCTGAAGCTTTTTGAATACATGGCATCAAAAAGGCCAATTGTAGCTTCAAACTTACCTTCAATAAAAGAAATTTTAAATGGAAATAACTCTCTTTTGGTTGAACCAGACAACCCAGAGAAATTAGCTGAAGGAGTTAAGGGTGCCTTGAAAAATCCTGATTTTTCAGCTAAAATTTCAAATCAGGCTTTTCAGGATGTTCAGGATTATACTTGGCAGAAAAGAGCAAAAAAGATTTTAGAATTCATAAAATATGACTAAGTGGGAAAAGTTTTTTGATGAAAAAATTAGAGAGATTGCTAAAGAAAAAATAGTTTTTGATATTGGGGGAGGAAATAGATTTCAAAAAGAACTAGTTCCTTATAAGAAATATTTTGCTGATTGTGATTATAAAACGATTGATACAAATGCAAAATACAAACCTGATATTTTAGCCGATATTCATAATCTTTCAATACCTGATAATTTTGCTGATGGAGTGATTTGTAAAGCGGTTTTAGAACATGTTGAAGATCCAACGCGAGTAGTTGAAGAAATTTATAGAATCTTAAAAACTGGCGGAAAGTGTTTTATCTATGTACCGTTTCTCCATGTTTACCACGGTTTGCGGGGTGGAAAAGATTTTTGGCGATTTAGCGAAGATGGGATAAGATATCTCCTTAAGAGATTTAAGAAGATCGAAATTTGTCCGGTGAGAGGTCACTTGGAAACTATAGCTAATTTTTTGCCCCATCAAAATAAATTTCCAGTAAACATTTTTGTTACTTTAGCAAGACTCTTAGATAATCTTTTGGGTAAGCACCAAAGCGGAAGACAGGTTTCTGGATATAATATATTTTTAATAAAATAAAACATTTAGGTAGAAAAATTTCTGTTAAAGCACGGAAAAACTTCAGTACTTCAAGATAATATTTAATTGCGAGATTCTAAATCTATTAAAAATGATTAAGTCTATTTTAAAAAGCTTAAAGCAAAATATTGGATCTTTAACCCTACCTTATCTTCCTTGGTGGTTATGCGATTTCGGATTTTCTAGGAGAATAATTATTGAGCCCACTAATGCTTGTAACCTTAGGTGTCCTATATGTCCCACTCCTAAGATGAAAAGAAAAAAGGGGTTTCTTTCCTTTGAAAATTTTAAAAAAATTATTGATGATATCCCTGATTTAAAATCAGTCAGCATGAATTTTGCCGGTGAACCTCTTTTAAACAAAGATATTTTCAAAATGGTAAAGTATGCTGAGGCAAAGAACATCAAAATTTTAATAAGCACTAACACTGTTTTTTTAGATAGATATATGGATGAGGCTTTTGATTCTGGATTGAGCAATCTTATTGTTTGTTTAGATGGAGCCACCAAGGAAAGCCATGAGAGATACCGAGTAGGTAGTAGTTTTGAATCAGTAAAGAAGAATATCGAAGAATTTTGTAGAGAAAAAAAAAGAAGGAATTTAGAAAAGCCACATATAACCCTTCAATTTTTAGTAATGAGATACAATGAGGCAGAAATACCTGCGATTATTTCTTTTGCTAAAGATTTAGGCATAGATAGTGTAGATTTGAAGACCGTGTCCTTGGGTGCTCATCATAATATGACTGAGAAGGTAGAATTGGCAAAAAAATTTTTACCTTCAAACAATTTCTCAAGATATACCTTGAAAGACGGGAAACCAGTCCTTAAACACAGACCGAAACTCTGTCAATGGGTTCGTCGAACTGTTATTTTATGGAATGGAGATGTAACTTGTTGTTATGACTTTGAAGGTAAATTGGTAGTTGGCAATATCTTCAAAGATGGTGGTTTCAAAAAGATATGGAACAGTAGCAAGTATAAAAAATACCGAAAAAAAATTCTTAGAAAAGAATTTGACTTATGTAAAAATTGTAACCTTCAGTGATAACTATTAAAACCTTATGAAAATTCGTTCTTACAGAGACATTAAAAGCAATACTACAGGTAGCCTAAGAGGATTTATTTTTGACCTTAAGAAAAATTTACCAAAAAATAAAGAAATCTAAAATATGAAGATTTCAGCTTTCCTAATTTTCTCCCCAAAATTTTCAGATAAGTTTTATTAACATGGAAACTAAAAATGGCGAATATAAAAAAAGAGGGGATTATCATAAAAAATTAGATCCCCATTGGTCATATTACCCTACTTATTTAGCTAAGAAAAAATTTGTCTTTAATCTTTTAAAAAAAGAATCAAAGAATTCTCAAATTTTAGACATGGGGTGTGGAGAGGGTGTTTTTGTTGAAGAATTAGTTTCCCAGGGATTTAAGAATGTTTTAGGTATAGATTTAAATTATTCTTCAGAGTTGGTAAAAAAAGAAAATATTTTAGAAACGTCATTTTCCCCAAAACAATTTGATATTATCTTACTTTTAGATGTTATTGAGCATATGTCTTTTCGAGAGCAAGAAAAGGCATTAAAAGAGATAAAAAGGATATTAAAAAATGATGGGAAATTAATAATTTCAATTCCAAATTTAGCTCATTTTTATTCCAGAATCTCTTTTTTATTAAAAGGTTCCTTAAAAAGAACAGCAAATATTAAAAAACATCCTGGAGATCGACCGATTGGAGAATACCTTCAATTATTAGATAATGTTGGTTTTCAGATAAAGAAAATAAAAGGACTTTTTCCAACATACCCTTTTTTATACAATATAATTATTACTTTTCCTGCTAAAACACTTTGGTTATATAATTTTTTAAACAAAACAGTTGCCTTTCCAAACTTTTGTTTTTTAAATATTTTTGTTTGTAATAAAAAAAAATAAATGGAATCAATTAAAAATTAAGGTGATGGGCTATAAATCTTATTCTGAAATTCCCTTTTGATTAAAAGCAGGTGATGTTCTATTTTACTTAATAGTGGAAAGCAAGATATTTCTAAGCATTGGACTTTTCCTTTAAAATTTTTTGAATACATGACGTCAAAAAGACCGATTATGACTTCTGACTTACCCTCTATTAAAGAAATACTTAACGAAAATAACGCTTTTTTAGTTAAACCAGATGATCTAGAGAAATTAACTGAAAGAATTAAAAATGTCTTGAAAAATCCTATTTTTCTGCTAAAATCTCAAATCAAGCTTTTAATGATGTTTTGAGATATAGCTGGGAAAAATGAACTAAAAATATTTCAGAGTTTTTAATGGAAATATAAAGAAAGGTAAAATCCCAAAGCATTAAGGCGGAGAAACGGCTTCTCGAATTGTAAATATCTTAAATCAAAAAATAAATAAAACCAAACAATGAATTATTTTATTTGTGAAAGATGTCATCAATATCTATCTACCCATTTATTGAGCGAATATTCTGAAGATTTCTATCCTTTTTGTCAAAAATGCGAAGATATGAATATTATTCAGATTCCCTTGCAAATAATGTTAGAGAAATGTAAAGGGGAAGAAGAAAAAAAAGAGATCGTTAGATATACCTACAATAAATTCCACCGTTTTTATAAAGGAAAAAGCAAGAATATCGAACATCCATTTGTTAAATATATACTTAATAAAATTAAGAAAACCGATATTGTATTAGACATTGGTTGTGGTCGAGGTTGGTTTTCAGCTCTGTCAAGTGAAAAAACAAAAGAGAGAGTCGAAGCCTTAGACGCATCTGATGTTCGTATTAATTTTTGCAGAAAAGCGTATAAAGATAAAAACATTAATTTTCAACAAGGCTTCGCTGAAGATTTACCTTTTAACGATTCGCATTTCGACACGGCTATCATGTTTGATGTGTTAGAGCATTGTATTCATCCCGAGAAGGTTTTAAAAGAAGTCCACAGGGTTCTTAAACAAGATAAAAAACTATTTTTAATTGTACCCCAACTTTTCGGACAGATGAGAGTAAATTTAATCACCAATTATCGAAAAACTGGCAGGTTATTTCAAATAAAACGTTATTTGAAATATTTTTGTGGGCTAGGACTAGAAGGTAATTTACATCTCCATGAATTTATCCCTCAAGGCATAAAAAGAATATTGAAACAAAACAATTTTGAGTCTAAGGTGCTGACTTTCCGTGATTATAATAGGTTGCCGTGGTATAAAAAAGTCGCTTTAAAACTTTCCTTCCCGGCTGATTATTATTCTCATTCCCTATTTATTGAAGCTACGAAATATGAATCTAGTTAAAGAATTTTATAAAAATTATTCAGATGATATTTTTAACAAACGTTTTATTGAAGCCAGCTTTCTATATTATTTTTTAAAATACAAAATATGAAAAAAAGTTATTGCAGAAATCTTACAAATAAAATTATTCTTAATAGAAGGAATTTTATTTTTAATCTTAGGGATAAACATCCTTTTGTGTGGCGTTCTTTATGGGCTATATGGCGTGTACTTCGCAGTATTAAATTCATGTTATGGAAGAATCAACTTAAATTACAAGTTATGCTGAAAGGAAGCAGAGAAAAATTAATCTTCGAGAAAATTTACTGGATTGACCCTTATAAAATAAAATATTTTTCAACAAAACCTCTTAGTCAACAGGATAACTATTCTAAAGGATTGGAGGGGGATTGGGATTTATCAAAAAAACTCTTTAAAAATTCAGATGTTTACCGGGCTTTTAAGCAAAAATTTAAGGAAGGAAAAGAATGGAAAGAAACAGATTTTTATCATAGAGTCATTAAAAATATGTCTGATGGATTTAAGAAATGGGGCTGTACGAATAGAGAACAATGGGAAGAAAGACTTAAAAAAGTAGAATCACTATATTATCAAATAAAAAGAGATGGTTATAAACCACAAAAAGAAATTTATTCTCCTAAAGGATGGCTTGAAAAAATAGAAAAGCCAATGGCGATACTAGATGACATAACTGTCGCTATTGGAAGAAACGGAGAAATATTACTTGTCAACGCGAGACATAGACTTTCAATAGCTAGATTGCTCAATCTTCCAAAGATCCCAGTTAGAATAATTTTTAGACATAAAAGATGGATGGATTTTAGAAGAGAATTAATGCTTTTTACTAATAACAACGGAGAACTATATCAACCCCTTACGCATTTTGACCTTCAGGATATTCCTTTTCAACACGGAGAACTTCGTTTTAATATCATCAAAGAAAATCTATCTGTTTCACATGGAAAACTTCTTGATATTGGAGCAGAACTAGGATATTTTTGTTGTAGATTTGAAGACGAGGGATTCGATTGTCACGCAGTAGAGGAAAACAAGAAACGTATTTACTTTTTAAATAAGATAAAAAAAGCAGAAAATAGAAAGTTTAAAATAGTTCCCGAGTCCATATTTGAATACAAAAGAAATCAGGAGTTAACATTTAATGTGGTTTTAGCCTTGAATGTGTTCCACCATTTCTTAGATACAAAAGATACGTATTTAAACCTTATTAAACTTTTGAAGAGAATTAAGGCAAAAGAATTCTTTTTCGAAGCTTATAAGCTTGATGAAGTTAGGGATCGTTATAAAGAATATACTCCAGAACAGTTTGTAGATTTTATAATAGAAAATTCTGATTTTAAAAAGAGTGAGTTTATTGGAAAAGCAGAAGATGGTAGGTCTCTTTATAAATTCACATAATGTGAAAAAAAGCTTAAATCTTTCTAAATAAAATTAGAGAAAGGATTAAAGTAAAAATCTTAGTTATTACTACTGTCGTTACTGCCCCCCATATTCCAAAAATAGGAATTAGAAATATTAAGAATAATATTTGGACAAAAGAAGGAAGTATTTGGAGCAAATAAAGCTCCTTTTTTTTAACTTTAGCCTGAAACGAAGTGGTAAATAATATTGAGGAGTAGCCGATTAACGAAAATATTAATACTTGGGAATAAGGAACAGAGGCAAGATATTGGGGAAAGAATATTTTGTAAATATAAGGAGCGAAAAAGATGTAAATCAAGATTGCTATTCCTACTAAAAGGAATAACTTCCAAAACTTTTTCATTAAAGTGATTTTTATTTCTTCATTGGATTTTGTTGAAAGTTTAGGTAAAGCTAATGCATTGATAATTTTTAAAATGCTAATTGTTTGGCTTGGGACTAACATAGCGAAAGAGTAAATGGCCAGTTGTCTCGAGCCCATAAGAGTAAAGAGAAGTATTTTATCTAAATGGTTGGCAATGCCTGAGATAAGTGCCATTAAGCTTAAATGTTTTCCATAAGAGAAGGTTTGAGAATCTTCTTTTTTATTTGGTTTAAACTTTGATTTGGTTAATAGATATAAAAAATAATTTAAAAAAGTATTGGTGATAAAATAAATTGCAATTAGCCAAAAAAGATTTTTGGTCAGAAAGAGAGTAGTTACCATTGCTCCGACAAATATAATTTGTCTGACAATATTGTATTTTACAACAACATTAAATAATCTTTTGCCCATCAAAAAAGGGCTATAAATCCCCGAAGCATGCATTAGAGGTGAAAAGATGGCTATTAGCAAAAGAGGAATGGGTAAAGTGTAATTTCCTCTAAAAAAATAATAACCAGCAAGACCTATTGCTGTTATGCTTCCCAATACCCCAAACTTTAATTTTTCTCTAAAGCCTGAATAAAAGCTTCCTTCAAATCCTTTAGCTGTAGCTTGAGTGATTGCAGTTCTCATTCCAATAAGAGAAAAGATACTCAAAATTCCTGTTAAAGAAAGAACGTATTTATAATTACCATAAGTTGTAGGGTCTAATAAGTTAGCAAAGACTATGGCTAATAAAAAAGAGACAGCTGTTACAATTATCTGTCCTAAGGTTAACCAAAAACCACCTTTAGCTAAATAGACCATGTCAGTTTGAGTGTACCTTTCACTCTTTTTCAGCAAGGAATAAATCAAATTCTTTGTTTTTTCAAAGATCTTCATTCTTTTTTAAAAAATAATTGAAAAGTTCTAAGTAGAATTCCTATATCAAGTAAAAAGTTTCGATTTTTTAAATAATACAAGTCATACTGAAATTTTTTATGGCTATCCATGAGAGATCTTCCGTATCTGAATTTTATCTGGGCCCAACCAGTAAAACCAGGTTTTATTAGATGTCTTAAATGATAATGGGGAATTTCTTTTTCTAATTTTTCAACAAATTCTGGTCTTTCTGGTCTTGGTCCAACCAATGAAATATCTCCTTTTATTACATTTATCATTTGAGGGATTTCATCTAAATGGCTTTGTCTTAAAAATCTTCCAACTTTGGTTATTCTTTTATCTTTTTTTTCTGCCCAAACAGCCTTTTCTTTTTCTGCTCCTACTTTCATTGACCTAAATTTATACAGAATAAAAAAATTTCTGTCTTTTCCAACCCTCTTCTGAGAATAAAAGACAGGACCATTATCTTCTAATTTAATAGCCATGGCAATTAGAGGCCAAAGAGGAAGGGTTAGAATTAACAAAAAGCTATCTAAAATTATATCAAAAAGCCTTTTTGCCTCATCATAAAAGCTCTTTTCTCTTTCCTTTATATTCTCTAAAAACCAGGATTGAGAAACTATTGAAACCGGAATTTTTTCATAAATTAATTCGTAAGCTTTGGCAAATTCTAAAAAATTTACCCTGGCTGGCAAACAGAAATAAAGAGCTTTAAGCATTTCAGGATTTGACTCAAACTCTTCCGTGAAAATCACTGTATCAATGTCATGCTTTTGAATCTGGGGAAAAAGATCTTTATTTATATCTATTGGAATTATCTTATAACCAAGATAAGGTTTTTCATTAATTTCTTTTTTTAATACTTCAACTTCAGAACCTTTTCCCACTATTGCAGTTCTGTTTAAAAAATGCACTGAAAACAAAAAATAAAATAATCTGCGCCAAGCTAAAAACAAGATTCCAAAAATTAAAATATTTATTGCTAGGTTAGTTTTTGGAGTAATTTCAAAAAAAGGAACTGTATAAAAGAAGAGCATTCCCAGAACTAAACTTACAGCAAGAGCTCCAAAAGTGCTGCCATAAAAAGAGGTTTTAGTTTTAATTAAATGAAGATCATAAAGGCCAAAAATGTAAAAAATAATGAACCAAAAAACATAAATAATAGAAAAAGGCAAAACATGCAAAGAAAATATCTGAAAACTAAACCCACCAAAAAACCCTAGTAATAAGGTTAGAAAAAGTGAGAGATAGATTAAGAAAATATCCCCAAAAAAAACAAGGATTTTCCTCATATTTGACATAGATACATTTTAATAAAAAGCGTTAAAATTTGCAATATCTCATATATTGGCTAAAATAATTGAATGACCCAAGCATTGAAAAAAACTTGTCTTTTCATAATCAAAACAGGAGCATATTTAGCCTTATTTGCTCCACTGGTTGTTCATCGCTATTCTTTTTTTCCTTTTGTTACTCCAAAAACAATTTATTTCAGAATTTTAGTGGAGATTATGCTGGCCGCTTATCTGATTCTGATGTTATTATTTCCCCGCTATCGACCAAAACTTAATACTATACTTGCTTCCATCCTGGTTTTTATCTTTGTATTGATATTAACATCTATTTTAGGCATTAATTTTGAAAGGAGTTTTTGGAGCACTTACGAAAGAATGACAGGAATTTTTACCTTTCTTCATCTCTTAGCTTTTTTTGTTATTCTAACAAACACTTTCAAAAAAAGAGAAGATTGGGAAAAGATTCTTGCTGTTTCAGTATTAGTGGGAGTTATTCTTTGTATTGGTGTTTTAACGAAAAATGAACTTTCTAGCAGGGGAGGAGGAACAATTGGCAACACTTCTTTTATGGCAGCTTATCTGCTTTTTAATATCTTTTTTGCTTTGGTTTTGTTTTTAACAAAAAAAAGCTCGTTTTTACGAGTTTTTTCTGGAGTATCTCTGCTTTTCCTAGTTCCAACCTTATTAATATCTACTGCTAGAGGAGCAATTATTTCTTTTTGGTCTGGCTTGCTTTTAATATTATTGGGTTATTTAATATTTTCTAAGAAAAAAAAGCTTCAAAAAGCAGGAATATATCTGATTTTTTGTTTAGTAATTTTAGGGATTATTGCACTAATTGTTCAACCCTCTTTTCTTAAGAATAAGGTTGAAAAAGTCTTAAAAGACATGAAACCAAGATTTGTTGTTTGGGAAAAAGGCTGGAAAGGATTTTTAGAAAAACCAATCTTTGGTTGGGGTCCAGAAAACTTTAATGTAGTTTTTACCAAATTCTTTAATCCCTGTGTGTTTCTATCAGAGTGTGGGGGAGAGATTTGGTTTGACAGAGTTCACAATATTGTTTTAGATACTCTGGTTAATAGTGGAATAATCGGTCTTTTAAGTCATTTATTGATTTTCGCAGTTTCCATTTTCGCACTTTTTAAAATCTGTTTAAAAAGAGAAGAAAACATGATTTCTTGTTTAGTAATGGCAGCTTTATTAATTGTTTACTTTGCTCAGAATCTACTTGTTTTTGATATGATTTCAAGCTATACAGTATTTTTTTTAAGTTTAGGATTTGTCAGCTTTTTAATAAATGAAGAAGAATATTCATTTCCAGGTTCAGCTGAAGAACCATCTAGCTTCATTAGAGAGGGGTTGGGACGAAATATCATTTTTGCCCTTATTATATCACTAACCATCCTGTTCCTTTATTTTGGCAACATCAAGCCATTTTCAAGCGCCATAAATACTGTTGAAATAGTTATTGCTTCTGACAATTTAGATGAAACAACAAAAATTTACAAAAAATCATTAAATACTCTGATGGAAAAATATGAGATTAGAGAGCAGTTTACTCTGAAACTTTACCAGTCTGCCTTTAATCCCCAAAACAATAAAGAGACTGTAAGACTAGCTTTTCAGATTGCTGAAGAACAAATGGAGGAAAGTATTAGAAAGAACCCTTTAGATTTCCGGCCCCATCTTTTTTTGGGCAGACTTTATTTCGCTGATTATCGTTTTAGTATTAACAAGGAAAAATTGGATTCAGCAGAACAGATTTTTGAAAAAGCAATAGAATTAAGCCCCACTAATCAGCAGGGTTACTGGCATTTAGCTGAAGTAAAGCTGGCACAAGGTGAAAACCAAGCAGTTTTTGATTTATTTAAAAAAGCAATTGAATTAGAGCCAAGAATAGATAAGTCTCATTGGTATTTAGCTGTTGTTTATTACATAACAGGCCGATACGAACAGGCTTTTGAAAAAGTTAAAGATGCAGAAGCAGCTGGTTATGACTGGAGAAAAAATACAGAAGATGTTAAAAAGGTAACTGAAATCTATCAAGCTTTAGGCATTGAATTAGATTAGTTTCTGTGAAAATGAAAATGAATATATGAAAAATCCATCTTTTATTTTAATCATTTCAATCATTGTTTTTTTACCTATTTTTGTTAATGCTGAACAAATCCTAGGAGATTCAGTTAGTTTTTACATTGAACCTTCTTATGATTCTTTAAAAAGAGAACAAATCCAAGCTACTTTAAGAGAGATTTCTCAAAAAGCATATTGGTATGTAGATAATGATTGGTGGAATGGATTAGAAGAAAACGAACAACTTGAAATGAATAATGCAATAACTGCTTTGTCTCAAGAATTCACAACTAATATCTATCCTGTTTTAACTCAGAATTTTGGCTCTGAATGGAAACCAGGAATAGATAAAGACTCAAGGATTACAATTCTAATACATCCAATGAATGAGCAGGCTGGTGGTTATTTTAACAGCGCTGATGAATTTCCAAAATCTCAAATACTTACTTCAAATGAAAGAGAGATGATTTATTTTAATGCCCTGTACTTAAACACAAGTTTAGCAAAAAGCTTTCTGGCCCATGAGTTTCAACATCTTATTTCTTTTAATCAGAAAGAAAAAACCTATGGTGTTTCTGAAGAAGTCTGGTTAAACGAAGCACGCTCAGAATATGTTCCAACATTGCTGGGTTATAATGACAGCTTTGAGGGAAGTGATCTTCAAAGAAGGATAGAGAATTTTCTAGATAAACCTTATGATTCTTTGACTGAATGGAAGAGCCTTCCATATGACTATGGAGTGACAAGTTTGTTTATACATTATTTAACTGACCATTATGGTGTGAAAATCTTAATAGATTCTTTAAAGAGCTCTGAAACAGGCATCAACAGCTTGAATTCTACTTTACTTAAAACTGGATTTAAAGAAAACTTCAGCCAGATTTTCACTGATTGGACAATTGCTATTTTAGTTAATGATTGCTCTTTATCTGCCAAGTATTGTTATTTAAATGATAATTTAAAGAGCCTAAAACTAAATCCTTTAATTAATTACCTTCCTTCTATTGGCAAGAGCGTTTTATCAGTTTCTAATACAACCCATGACTGGGCAGGCAACTGGCACAAATTCATTGGCGGTAATCACGGAGATTTAAAAGTGGAATTTATAACTTCTCCTTTGACTAAGTTTAAGATTCCTTACTTGGTTCAAAATAATCAAGGAGATTTATCAATTACTTTTTTGGAACCAGACAATAAAGGAGAAGCAATTATTTATGTTCCTGATTTTGGTTCTAAAAATGTTTCTTTAACAATTATTCCTTCTGCTCAAAACAAGATATCAAACTTTTCAGAATCAGAAACACCTCTTTCTTTTTTCTGGTCTGCTTCAACCATTGAAGAAGAGGATCAGCAGAATCAAGAGCAGGAGTTAATAAACAAGCTTTTAGCGCAGATAGAGGATTTACAAAAAGAGATAGCCAGACTGCAAGCTCAGCTAAATGCAGTTTTAGGGACAGGCGCAGCTTGTGAAAGATTTGATCAAAATCTTTATTATGGAATGATGAATAATAGTCAGGTTGAATGTTTACAGGAATTTTTAAAATCTCAAGAAGCAGATATTTATCCTGAGGGACTTGTAACTGGTAATTTTCTTTCTTTGACAAAACAAGCAGTTATTCGTTTTCAAGAAAGATATGCCACTGAAATCTTAATTCCTATTGGTCTTGAAAAAGGCACTGGTTTTGTTGGGCCAATGACAAGAGCTAAAATTAACCAATAGGAGTTGACAAAACATTTTAATTTTGCTATTATTTAAATCAGTGAGTGTGGTTCTATTTATAGAACTCCATTCTCAGTCGGCAAAAGCCCCTGCTTGCAGGGTCTTTTGCTTTTTAGAACAACTTTTTCTTTTTTTGTCTTTTTTTTCTAATTCTTTATAATTAAGCTAGGTCAGGAGACTAGTATTTGCTATAATATTTATTAATTTTATGAACCCAAGCAATAAAAAATCAAAAAACAGCAAAAAGGTTATAGTTGTAGCTTCTGGTTATTTTAACCCCTTACATGTTGGGCATGTTAGATATTTGAAAGAAGCAAAGAAGCTTGGAACAAAATTAATAGTAATAATCAACTCAGATGAACAATCTAAGCTTAAAGGAAGTTTTGCTTTTATGAGCGAGAAAGAAAGGGCTGAAATAGTTTCTTCTTTAAAGTTTGTGGATGAAGTCGTCTTGTCAATTGATAAAGATAAAACAGTTTGTAAAACCTTAGAATTAATTAAACCGGACATATTTGCCAAGGGAGGGGATAGAGCGCTGGATAATATTCCAGAAAAGGAAGTTTGTCAGAAATTTGGCATTAAAATGGTTTTTAATGTTGGAGGAGGAAAAATTCAATCAAGCTCCTGGTTAATATCTAAATGCATAAATGGAAAGGATAAACAATAGGATTTTAAGAATCTCTTTTCTTTTTTTAAATAATACTTTAAAATGTAAATGGATCAGGAGGATAGCACTCACTAAAGACTTAGAATAGGAGTAACTCTCCTGGTCCATAGGAATGTAAAAATATGCTCATTTTTCCACTCCTATGGATCAGGAATCAATAAACAGCATTCCTGGCATACAATTTAATGTTTTGTTAAAAGATTACACAACATTTAGAATTGGGGGTAGGACAAAGTATTTTTTTATTGCCAGGACAAAAAATGAGTTAATTGAAATTATTAAGTCAGCAAGAAGAAACAACTTGCCGTTTTTTATTTTAGGAGGAGGAAGCAAGCTATTGATATCTGATAAGGACTTTAATGGGCTTGTAGTAAAAATTCAGAACTCAGAATTTAAAGTTCAAGATTCCCAGATTTTCGCAGGAGCAGGTGTTTTAACCCCAAAACTGATAGCAATTGCTCTTGATAACAACTTAACCGGCTTAGAATATTTAAAAGGAATACCAGGAACAATTGGTGGTGCAATCAGAGGAAATGCTGGAGCTTCTGGTGGTTCAATAACAGGCTTTATAGGTGATGTGATAAAACAGGTTGAAGTATTTGATAAAAATAAAGAAAAGATTAAAGTTTTTAAAAACAAGGAATGTCGATTCAATTACAGAACCAGTGTTTTTAAAGAAAATCAGAGTTTAATTATTTTATCTTGCATTCTTCAATTGAAAAAAGGAAACAAATCAGAAATTGAAAAAAGAATGAATGATTATTTAGAGTATCGTAAAAAAAACCAGCCTCTAAACTTTGCTTCTTGTGGAAGTATTTTCAAAAATTATGTTTTAAGTAAATCAGAAGTTTCTAATTTTAATAAAAAACTAATTAAAGAATTTCCAGAATTAGAAAACTTTATTAAAAAAGGAACAATTCCTGCAGGTTATTTAATTGATAAGTGCAATCTAAAAGGAAAAATTATTGGAGGCGCTAAAGTTTCAGAAAAACACGCAAACTTTATTGTTAATTTTAAAAATGCAAAAGCAAAAGATGTTAAAGAATTAATAGATTTGATAAAAAATAAAGTTAAAGATAAATTTAAGATTGAATTAGAAGAAGAAGTTCAGTATTTTAACTTTTAAATTATTAAAACTTACTAATTATTTTTAAAAAACAAGGAACAAAAACTAAACTTTGTTCTTTTTTTGTTTCAAAAACTAAAAAATTAGTTTTACACACTTGACATTATTCTTTTAAGTGAAAAAATAAAGTAATAAATTAAAAAACAAAAATAATTTTTTTAAAAATTTTAAATTTAAAAAAGTTTTCAAATTAATTTCTAAAAAAGGGCAATAGGGGAGTCGACTATCTGCCTAGAAAAATAAATAATTTTTCTAAAACATGGTAAGAAGAAGAAGAAGAAAAGCAGCAACAAAAAAAAGGAGAACAACTAAAAGAAGAAAGACAACCAGGAAAAGAAAAACTAGAAAAAGAAAGACAACCAGGAAAAGAAAGACAACCAAAAGAAAGACAACCAAAAGAAAGACAACCAGGAAAAGGAGAAGAAGAAAGAGATAAAGCCTTTCCCCCACCTTAATTTAAAAGCTTGCCCGCCTAAATTTCTTTCAGAAAACTTGGGAGGGCTTGTAAAAGTTTTTAAAAGTGATACACTCAAATAGCGTGGGGGTTTTCCTTTTTTTATGAAGATAACTATCAAATCCACAAACATTAAACTAAATCCTACTATTCGGGAGTTTATTGAGAGTAAAATCAGCCCCCTTGAAAAGTTTATTAAAATATTTAATAATAAGGGCTATCGCAGTCCTTCTAATAAGTTTAAAACTAACCTAGAAGCTTTTGTTGAAATTGAAAAAGGAACCCACCATAAGAAAGGACCTTTTTTCAGAGCAGAATGTCAATTAAGGCTTCCAGGAAAAGTTATTAAGTCAGAGGCCTCTTCATCCAATTTAAGAGTAGCTATAAATGAAGTTAAAGATGAACTTCAAGAAGAATTGAAGAGGCAAAAAGGAAGGTTTATTGCGAAAGCGAAAAGAAAAAGTCGAACATTAAAAAGAAACCTTAAAATTTCTCCTTCTGCTAGATTTCATAAAAGAGAAAGGAATCTGGAGGAAGGAATATAATAGGTTAGTCTCAATCGCTTTTTTTTAACTCTTTGTTTTTCTCAACAAGAAAATAATTGTTGAGCGAGTTTTTCAGCATTCTGTTAACAGATGCTGAAAGATAAAGCGATTGACAAAGAACATGAACACAAAAACAAAGAGATCCATCAAATGGGTCATAGATACAAAAAATCAATTCAAACACGCAGGCATTCATTTAATTGCTGAGTTTTGGTATGGAAAAACTATTGAAAATGAAAAAGAATTAAAAGAAATCTTAATTAAAGCAGTTAAAAGAGCTAATTGCACTCCTTTAAAAATTGTAATCCATAAATTTGAACCGCAGGGAATCACTGGGGTTGTTTTATTGGCTGAAAGCCATATTGCGCTTCACAGCTGGCCTGAATATGATTATGTTGCTATTGATATTTTTACCTGTGGAGATAGAGCTGTTCCTGAAAAAGCACTTGATTATTTAAGTACTGTACTGAATCCAAAAAAAGTTGAAATTAAGAAGATAGACAGGGGACAGGCTTAAACAGCTAAAAAACCATGGAAAAATATTTTAAAGGGCTTTACATTAGATTTTTAAAATCTCAAAAAGCAAGGTTTATTGAAGATAGTAAAAAACACTCAACAAGTCTTAAAGATTTGAAATTCTCAGATAAGATTCTTGGTGAGTTTTATGATAATTATTACAAACCTACGTTTTTTGAGTTTTTGTATGATGTCAAAACAATAATTTATTCTGATAATGCTTTTGAATTTATTACAAAGCAAGCCCTAGAAGACTGGGACCTGCATCCTTATTTGAAACTTTTAATAGACGAGAAAATAATTAAAGTTTCAAAAAATGGAAAAGTTACTTTACTTAAAAAAGAAATTGAAAAGTTTATTCCCAAACCTCAAACTGCAAAACAAATTAAAGCTGCTGTTGAAAAAAAATTAGGAATAAAAGCTAAAGACAAACAAGCAGTTATTAATTTATTTAAAAAGTTTGACAGATTCAAAGTTAAAGCTAAATGGGACCAAATGCCAATATCAGCTGAATCTGCATTTTTTGTTGCAGAGAAGATACTTGCAAAAATCCCTTTTAATAAAAAGTTTTTACTTGTTGGTGATGATGACTTTATTTCAGTTATTTTAACTTTGGTTGATCCAAATATTGAATGTTTGGCAATTGATATTGATGCTCAGCTGCTTGAGTGCATTGATATTTTAGCTAAGAAGTTCAAGCTAAAAATTAAAACCAAAAAAGTTGATTTAAGTAAAAAGAAAGATTTAAAAGAAAACTTTGTTGGATTTTTAGCTAATCCTGTTTACACAGAAACAGGAGTAAAAGAATTTGTTAAATTTGGTGTCAATCAGCTTTCAAAAGATGGGGGATTGGTGTTTTTAGAAATAGGAGATGAAGCAATAGGGAACAGATTTTTGTTTTTACAGGAATTCTTTTCAGAAAACAATCTGGTTATTAATGAGTTAATTCTGGGCAAAGTTTATTATCCTCATATTATGCTTTACAAAGAAGATAAAGAGATTCTAAAGAGACTTTCAACTTTAATTGATGAAAAGGTTATTAGAAACTCTTCTAAGCTTGGCGCTTCATTATATATCATGAATTACCTTCCTAAAAGACCTAAAAGAGTTAAATTTAAAAAACCATTTTATGCTTACCTCTAAAGAAAAGTGGTTTTGCGAGGAAATTGCTCTTGGGAAAAGAGCGGGCAAAATCAAACATTGTTTTTCTATTGATAAAGTTGTTTTTAAAGGAAAAACTAATTTTCAAAATGTTCTAATCTTTGACAATAAGCTTTATAAAAGAGTATTGTGTCTTGATAAAATAGTTCAGTTTTCAGAACTGGACGGATTTATTTATCATGAGATGATTACTCATCCAACATTATTTTCTCATCTGAAACCTGAAAACATTTTAATTATTGGAGGAGGAGACGGCGGTGTTTTAATGGAAGTTTTAAAGCACAATGTTAAGAAAGTTGATTTGGTTGAGATAGATAAAGAAATTATTGAGCTTTCTAAAAAATACCTTAAGTTTGTTTGTAAAAAAAGCTTTTTTGATAAAAGAGTAAAAATCCACAACACAAAAGGAGAAAAGTTCATAATGGACTATATTGATTATTATGACGTAGTTATTCTTGACTGCACCAATCCTAAACCAGAAGGTCTTTCATCTGAGCTTTATTCAACAGAATTTTACAAACAAGTTTCAAGAGCATTAAAAAAAGATGGAATTATAATTACACTTGGTGCTTCTTTTTTGGATTTCGACACTTTTATTAAAAAAACCTTTGAAAGAATAAAAAAGGTTTTTCAATTTGCTGCAATTTATAGATTTACAATGCCTTCTTATCATTGCGGTCAGTATTCATTTATTGCTGGTTCAAAGAAAGTAAATCTGGCCAGTGTTGATTTTAAAGAAATCGAACAAAGATTTAAAAAAATATCAAAAAAACATAAATTCAGTTATTATTCTCCAGAGATTCATAAATCTAGCATGATATTACCTAAAAACTGGCAGTTATGAAAATAGTTATTTTTGGAAAAGGAAGGATAGGAAAAGCAGTAAAATATTATTTGAAAAAACTAAACCTTGATATAAAGGTTGGTTTTTTTAATACTGAGAAAGATGTAAAAGATTGTGATTTGCTAATTTCTGCTTTGCCTGGTGATGCTGGTGAGTTGGCTTTGGAATTAGCTTTGAAATATAGAAAAAATCTAATTGATATTGCTGATTTAGACTATGAGTTTTATTTGAAAAATAAAAACAATATTAGAAAAGCAGGAATTTTAGTCATTCCTTTTGCCGGGTTTTCTCCAGGACTTGTTAATTTTATATGCGGTAGGGAAGTGAAAGAAAACAAAGTTAAAGAAGTTGAAATTTCAGCAGGAAGTTTGTCAAAAGAAAAAGATTCTTTTCCGTTTTTATGGTGTTTTGAAGATTTAATAGAAGGCCATCAATTAAAAGTAACTTTAGTTAAAAATGGAAAAAAGATTAAAAAACCTGCTTTTTCTGATTATAAAAAACAAAAAATTGAAAAACTTGATGCTGAGTCATATTTAGCTGAAGGGTTGGGATCTTTAATAGACAATTTAAAGGTTAAGAATATGACATATAGGATTATTAGGAATATAGGGTTCTATGAGTTTTTTAAATCTTTAGAAAATCAAAGTTTGTTGAATGAGAAAAACATTGAATCAACGCAAAGAAAATTAGAGTCTAGAAAACAAGATAATTTAACAATAGGAGTAATCAAGATCAAAACTGATAAAAAAGAAATTATTTGGAAAATGAAAGCATTTTCAAAAGAAACGGAATTACTGAATTCAATGCAAAAAATAACAGCTGTTTTTCCAGCAATATTAGTAAAAGAAATATTAGAAGGAAATATTATTCAGAAAGGATTAGTCTTTCTAGAGGAATTAGGGCAAAACAAGGATTTATTTAAAAAAATTATATCTCAAATCAAAAAACAAATTTTTTTAACCCGTACCATTTAGTTTGCGCTCTGTACGTGGGATAATGATGAATGGCGAAAATATCAAAATTCTATCTTAATTTATAGAAAGAGCTTGCTCTTCTATTTTTTTTTATTTAAGATGAATAAATTATGTCAATTTTAAATAAGTTTTTTGGTGACCCGAATGCAAAATACTTGAAAAAACTAGAACCGCTTGTAAAAAAAATAAATTCCCTTGAAAAAGAATTTCAGGGGTTTTCTAATGAAAAGCTGAAAGAAAAAACTACTGAGTTCAAGCAAAGATTAAAAAAAGGCGAAACTTTAAATGATATTTTATCAGGAGCTTTTGCTTTGGTAAGAGAAGCATCAAAAAGAACTTTGAACCAGCGCCATTATGATGTTCAATTGGTTGGGGGAATTGCTCTTCATCAGGGAAAAATTGCTGAAATGAAAACAGGAGAAGGAAAAACTTTAGCAGCAACCCTTCCTTTATACTTAAATGCTTTAAAAGGAAAAGGAGCTCATTTAGTTACTGTTAATGATTATTTAGCTAGGCGTGATACTGTTTGGATGGGTCAGATTTTCCACGTATTAGGATTAAGTGTTGGTTGCTTAAATCATCAGCAATCATTTATATATGATCCCGAATACAAAAAGCCGGAAGAGGAAGAAGAAAAATTAAGAGATGAGCTTGGTGGTTTTTTCGTTGTTGAGGATTTTTTAAGACCATGCGAAAGAAAACAGGCCTACCAAGCTGATATTCCCTATGGAACAAACAATGAGTTTGGATTCGATTATTTAAGGGATAATATGGTTTATGCTTTAGATCAGCGCGTACAACGTGATTTTAATTTTGCAATCATTGATGAAATTGACTCAATTTTAATTGATGAAGCCAGAACTCCTTTGATTATTTCAGCTCCTGACGTAGAAAGCTCAAAGTGGTACAAAGATTTTGCAAGAATAATTCCCAGACTAGATTCAAAAACTGATTATGAGATTGATGAAAAAAGAAAGGTTGCTACTTTGACCGAGAAGGGAATTGATAAGATTGAAAAGATTTTAGGGATGAAAAATATTTATGAGGAGAGGGGAATTAGATATTTACGTCATTTAGAGCAAGCATTAAGAGCCCAGGCTTTGTTTAAAAAAGACAGGGATTATGTTGTTAAAGAAGGACAAATTATTATTGTCGATGAATTTACTGGAAGGTTAATGCCTGGCAGGCGTTGGTCAAGAGGGCTTCATCAGGCAATAGAAGCAAAGGAAGGATTAGAAGTGCGGCCTGAATCTTTAACTTTAGCATCTATTACTTTTCAGAATCTTTTTAGAATGTACAAGAAACTAGCTGGAATGACAGGAACTGCTGTAACTTCAGCTGAAGAGTTTGAAAAAGTCTATAATTTAGAAACAGTTGTTATTCCAACAAACAAGCCCTTAATTAGAAAAGCTTTGACTGATAAGATTTATAAGTCAGAGAGCGTAAAATACAAAGCAATAGTAAAGGAGATTGAAAAAAGAAATAAATCAGGACAACCAGTATTAGTGGGAACTCGTTCTATTGAAAAGAATGAATATTTAGGAAATCTGCTTCAAAAACAAGGAATAAAACATCAGATTTTAAATGCTAAAAACCATGAAAAAGAAGGTCAGATTATTGCCCAGGCAGGAAAACTTAATGCTGTAACAATTGCTACTAATATGGCAGGCAGAGGGGTTGATATAGTTTTAGGAGGAAATCCACTCAATGAAAATGAATCTAAAAAAATAAAAGAATTAGGAGGGCTTCATGTTATTGGAACTGAAAGACATGAAGCAAGACGCATTGATAATCAGCTGCGGGGAAGATCAGGAAGACAGGGTGATTCTGGTTCAAGCCAATTCTTCTTGTCTTTGGAAGATGATTTAATGAGAGTTTTTGGAGGAGAAAGATTGAAAAACTTAATAACAAAATTAAATCTTCCAGAAGACCAGCCAATTGAAGCTAATTTGGTTTCAAAAGCATTAGAAGATGCCCAATCAAGAATTGAAGGAATGAATTTTGATTTAAGAAAACATGTTTTAGAGTATGACGATGTAATAAACAAGCACCGTGATGTAGTTTATAAAAAAAGAAAAGAGGTTTTGGGGAAGACTGATGAAAAACAAATAAAACCATTTATTTTAGAGATTTTCGAAAATCCCTGATAAAAAGAACACGATTATGAGAAAAAAGAAATAGAATTTGTATAAGAAAACATGGTTAATATTATACGAACCCTTTATTTTATATTGTTGGATATG
>JAUUXB010000029.1 GCA_030588745.1 bacterium
AGCTGCTCGTCCTCGGGAAACAATAGAAACCTTATGAACCGGATCAGTATGTTTTAAACTTGCCGTTATCAGGGCATGACCCGCTTCATGATAAGCAGCAATTTCTTTTTCTTCTTTAGAAAGGATATGGCTTTTTCTTTCTGGACCCAAGAGAACTTTTTCAATTGATTCTAAAAGTTCTTTTTGATTTATGATTTTTTGATTTTTTCTAGCTGCAAGCAGAGCTGCTTCGTTTATTAAATTAGCCAAATCTGCGCCTGAAAAACCAGGTGTTCGTTCTGCTAATTCTCTCAGCTTAACATTTTTAGATAACTTTTTATTACGAGCATGTATTTTTAGAATTGCTTCTCTGTCATTGATATCTGGCATATCTAGAATAACTCTTCTATCAAATCTACCAGGACGGAGAAGGGCAGGGTCTAATATATCAGGTCGGTTAGTAGCAGCTATAACTATGAGATTAGTAGTAACATCAAATCCATCCATTTCTGTTAAAATTTGGTTTAGGGTTTGTTCCCTTTCATCATGACCGCCGCCCAAACCAGCTCCTCGATGTCTTCCAACAGCATCAATTTCATCAATAAATACAATTGCCGGAGCTTCCTTTTTGGCCATACGAAAAAGATCTCTTACCCTACTAGCTCCAACCCCAACAAACATCTCAACAAATTCTGAACCAGAAATATGGAAAAAAGGAACATTGGCTTCACCAGCAACAGCTCTTGCTAAAAGAGTTTTGCCTGTGCCCGGAGTACCCATTAAAAGAACTCCTCGAGGGATACGAGCCCCAATGTCAATAAATTTTTTAGGATGTTTTAGAAAATCAACTACTTCTTTTAGTTCTTCTTTAGCTTCTTGGATTCCAGCAACATCTTTAAAAGTGATTTTTTTCTGTTTGTCGAAGGGTTGAGTCATTTTAGCTTTTGATTTGCCAAAGGACATGGCTTGAGTTTGACCTTTTTGAGCTTGGCGAAACATAAACCATAAAAGTAGACCAATTAAAGCAAAAGGAATCAAAAAGGGCAGAAGAGCACCAAGCCAAAACATAATGCCTGATTCCTCTTTTAGTTCCAGAGTTATTGCTTTAAGTTTTTCAGTATCCACTCCATAGTTTTTAAGAGATTCAGTTAAACCAACTTCTTTTTCTTTTTGACTTGTTTTTTTAGTTCCATCCTTAAGTTCTATTTCTAATTTATTTTCCTGAACAGTAATTTTTACTACTTCGTCATTATTAATATAATTAACTACCTGATTAAGAGGGATTGTTTCTTTGCTTTCAAAAGGAGAAGAATACAAAGTAAAAATCCCTGAAATAACCAACAGGATTATAAAAACAATTAATAAATTTTTGACTATTGTTTTCACGATAATGTTAATATAACAAAAAAACCCCCTCACTGCAAGCAGTAAAGGGGTTCTTTGGGATTCGGAAATTATGCAGAAAGTGCTTGGTTAAGTTTTTCAGTAAACACACCTTGAGAGAATGATTTCTCGAGATATGTTTTGAAGCCACTTTGCACTTTTATCTTGGTTATAGCACCATCTTTTACTCTGGAGATTTTAAAGATTTTTACGGCCTTGAACTCCCTATTTCTAATTTCAACAACTTCAACGACAATTTTTTTCCAAGTAGAAAAGATTCCGGTGCCATTTTTTGTAATAAAAGGTTCAATTGGTTCGTTATCAGAATCTTTTATGGTGATTCCTATTCTTTCAGGAACTTTCCCCTTAACAACTACTGTGTTTTTAAAATAGAGGATTTTTTCTTGAACATTTTCAGGATTAAAGGATTTACAATAGAGATGGTTTATTTTTTTCCCATTTCTCAAAAAAGCAGTTATTCCGAAATCCAAAGAGTAGTCTTCTTTTTTTATTTCTCTCATTTTAAAGACCTCCTTTATTCTTCTATTATAGCATGTATTATGCTATTTTGTCAATAGCTAGGAGGGCTTTTCTGGTTCCTTTTCAAATATTGGCTTTAATGCCATTCTGTATTCTGAAGGTTTAATGGAAATGATTTTAAAATCGTATTTTTTTCCAATTTCTAAACTTTCTTTCATCTTTTTTTCTGTTCCAAATTCAGAGATATGAGCTAATCCTTGAATATTTTTGTCCAATTTAATAAAAGCGCCAAAAGGATTGAATTTAGTCACCACACCTTTGATCATCTGACCAATTTGATATTTATCTCTGATTTTTTCCCAAGGATTTCCTTTCAAAACCTTAGTAGAAAGAGAAATCTTATTTTTTTCTATTTCTACTATTTTTGCTTTTATTTTATCGCCAACTTTGAAAAATTCAGCTGGATTATCAATAATCTGCCAATCAATTTCTGATATATGAATTAGACCTTCTAAATCATTAAATTTTACAAAAACTCCAAACTCAACTATTCCTGTAATTACGCCTTTGACAACATCTCCTACTTTGTGTTTTTCCAAAGCCTTTTTTATTTTTTTCTCTTCAGCTGCTTTTTCTGAGACAATCAATTTTTTTTCTCGAACATCGAGGTCAATAATTTTTAATTTAATTGTTTTATTAACTAATTTATTTAATTCTTGGAGGATTTTTTGTTTATCACCGCCCTCTACCCGGGGGTAATGAACAGAAGAAAGTTGAGAAACTGGCATAAATGCTTCAATGCCATTAATTTCTATCATTAATCCTCCCTTATTGGCTTTTAAAACATTAGCTTCAATAATTTCTCCTTTTTCCATTTTTTCCTTAAGTCCTTGCCATTTTCTTTCCTCACCAGCTTTGAGCAGAGAGGTTTCTATATAG
>JAUUXB010000017.1 GCA_030588745.1 bacterium
CATTAATTCAAGAAAAGAAATTTTAAAGACCGACCTTAATCACCTACCAGAAAACCGTCTTTAATGAAAGGCGGGTTGATGATTTTTTGTCGGCTTTACTTTTTGAAATATCCTTATATTAATTTTTTAGCCTTAAGAAATAAATTTTTAAATTAGCCAGCCAGCCTTTTTGGTTATTTTTTTCTTGCTCAATTCAAGCTTTACTCCATCCCTTGGAGGAAGCCATATCTCAAATTTATATTTTTTAAAAATCTCTTTAGCTCTTTTAATCGTCTCCGGAAACAACCACCGGTCGCTCAGATGAGTAAAGACTACAACTGGATTCTTCCTTGTTTCGCCATCATTTCTTAGTTCTCTGATGGCTGTCAAAGTTTGGTCTAAAAACATATGGGCTGCTTTTTTCTCTTTTAAGGGTATCGGTGACCCTAAAATAAACAAATCTATTTTATATCCTCTCAAAGCTTCAAAGAAATCTTCTCTGGCACTGCCAATCATATCAGCATAATCGGTTAGATAAAGAAAAGTTTTTCTTATTTCCTGGTCTCTTATCAAAAAACCAAAAGCTTTCTTTCCAAACCCCCGACTAGCATAAGCCGATTGATAAAAATGACGAGCAGAAACAAATTTTATCTCAATTTTTGAAAAAGGATTTATTAAAGTTCCTCCTCTTGTTTCGCAAAGTGTAAGTATTTTTTTCCTGGGATAAACAATAGAGCGAAACTGATAAGAACCTATAACCCCTCTTCTTCTGAACTCAAATGGGAAAATATTTTTTCTGGCTAACATTTCTACAATAGTATCTATCACTGCTCTCGGTCCGTAAACTGTGACTGGTTTTTTATTAAATAAGGGGTCAGCTCGGAGAGGACAATCCCCTATTTTAGAGGCAAAAAAACGATAACTCAAATGGTCTTCATGGGCATGAGAAATTAAAAGAATGTCTATGGCTGAAGAAGGAATTTTTGCTTCAAGCATACCTATATCAGAATGAGTATGATAATCAATTTTAATAGCAAATCTTTTATTTTCTCTCTGAATAAAAACTACTGCTCCGGGATGACGTCTTGTCCAGGATTGTTTACCTTTTATATAATAAACGGGCTCGGCCGCTCCAGTACCAGTTAAAATAATTTCTATTTTTGATTTCATACTGAATTTATTTATAATTTTTTACATCTTACCTTATTCTAAGATAAACCAATTTTAAAGAAAATTCAATTTACACCTTTTCTTAGAAACAACCCCCAGGTTATAAGTTGTTTCTTAAAATACCTACATACCCAAAACACCAAGCATTTCTACTATTATTTCAAGAGGAATACCTCTTATTAGATTGTTATAGCTTCCTTCAATTTTTTGAACAAATGTAGAACTATAATGGCCCAATGGGTCATACCCCAAGGCATAAGTTTTATAATTCGGATCCTGATTTAGGTATTTGTTTATTTCCGAATCTGTCAATTTTCTCATAAAAACCTCTGTTTTTACAACTTTTGAGAGACTTTGCCCAGTTGAAATATTTATCATATAAATTCCGGTATAAAACTGGTGGTTGTTTTCAGACAAAGATCTTAAACGATGAAATGTTTCCTCTTTTGTTTTTGGCTTTTCAAGAATTTTACCGTTAAAATATCCGACTGAATCCATCCCGACTATAATAGCGTCAGAATATTCTTTAGCAACTGCTTCGGCTTTCAATTTTGATAATTCTTTTACTAATTCTTCTGGGTTATTTCTTTTCACTTGAGACTCATCTATATTGCTTCCTCTTGCTTCAAAATCTACACCCAAAAACGCAAATGCTTCCTTGCGGTATGGTGAAGTTGTAGCTAAAATTACTTTAGTCATAAAATCATGAAAAATTAAGTCTGTTTAGTTTTTTTAAGTTTCTTAAGTTCGCTTAATAAGTTCTTAATTGCTACAACTTTGAAATCTCTAGAGAATTCTAAAATGGCTCTTATTCCAAAATCCTCCGGGGATTCTAAAAAGAAAACAGGTTTATTCAAAACATACGTTGCTCCTATTTCGGCTGCAGTTGAAAGTCCAAGATACCCGTTTTTATCAAAAACAATCATTATATCGCAATCCATTAATCGGTCATAAAACCATTTCTTCGCTTTGATTATTTTCTCAAATTCTCCATTCTTTAAACCGTTCTCTTTCCTATTATTTTTCATCTTTTCAATCTTTTTAGAGGAAAAATCTCCAAGGGAAAATTTAGGTAGTATACATTCAAATCCAGCTAGACTTAATTCCTTACTCAATTGTTTCATCTCATCGAGAAATTTGAAGCTTCCGCAAAAAAGCAACTTCATATTTTTATGATTATTTCTTTATTCTATCAAAAAATCGCCGCAAAAGCGATTTTCTTGCTTGCCCGGTTTTGATTAGATCATAATCTGTTCTATCCTGCATTCACTCCCCTTTTCCCGGGGACAGTCTCAAAATCATCTAAAGATCTAAATTTTCAGCATTATGATTCTTTCTAACCAAACTTTCTTTGGGTTTTATCAAATTGTCAATAGGCGCTTTTTTAACAAAGAAAAATAGTGAGCAATCGTTCACTATTTTATATATAAAATTAGAGCCCCCGGCTGGAATCAACCCTGTTATCAAATCGGCCATCAGAAATTACCTTTCTTTTGTAGGACAAAATTATGATTTAATCTCCACAGAGAAAGATTAAACACCTCTAGCGATGCTGTTCAAGCTCGCTACAACTTAGAACAACACACTGTGATAGATAATATTCTCGATATGTTTTTCAACCCTATTCTGTTGTGGGTTCCGGGGGCCAATTTTTACAAAGAACAATAAAGAAATGACAATAGCATTATATTACTATAATCAAGAAAACTTGTCAAGAACAAAAAAGCAAAATCTGAAGTTTCGTTTTAATGAAGAACAGGCTGATTGATCACCAACCCGTCTCTAGCGAATAAGAAGTCAATTTTGGGGAAATTATAAAGCAGTAATTGGTCGGGATTGGACAATGTAAAATTTGTTTTTTTCCAAAGCCCATTCAATGTCTTGAGGGTTTTTATAGTGATTTTCAATCTTAATACAAAGCTTAGCCAATTCTCTAATTTGTCTTTCAGAAAGTTTCTGTTTTTCTCTTTTAGCCTTTGGGACAGTTACGGTCTTATTGTTTCTTTCGTCTTGAACAATCATTTTTTCTTGAAGATTTAAGTTAATATCTAAAATTTCAAGATTACTCTTTTCTATTACGTATGTATCAGGAGTAATTTGGCCAGAAACAAGGATTTCTCCCAATCCCCAAGCGGCTTCAATTATCATTTGGTTTTTATCTTTAGTGATAGGATGCACAGTAAAGCAAACTCCAGAAACTTCAGATTGAATCATTTCCTGGACAATTACAGCAACTGAGACCTCTTTCCGTTGCAATCCCCTTTTGACCCTATAAAACAAAGCTCTGGGAGTATAAAGAGAAGCCCAGCATTTTTTGATATTTTCAATTAAGTTTTTTCTATTAGTATTTAAATAGGTTTCTAATTGCCCGGCCCAAGAATCTATTTTTGAATCTTCGGCCGTAGCTGAAGACCTTACTGCCACGTATTTTGCCCCAAGTTTATCAAAAGTATCTAGGATTTCTTTCTTTAAATCATCAGGAAATTCTTGTTTTAAGATTAAATCTCTTAAAATTTCTGAACTTTCTTCTACTGATTCAATATCTTCAATATTTATTCTGTTCCACATAGCTCTTATCTCTATATTTATATCAGTTTTCTCTAAAAATTCCTCAAAAGCTCGGGCTAAAATTGCAAAACCAGGAGGAACGGGCATTCCAATTTTGATGAGTTCTCCTAAACTTGCTCCCTTGCCACCAGCAATAGAGATATTTGTTTTGTCTATTTCTTTTAAATTCTTAATAAATTTCATTTATTTTAAATATTTCTTGAACCAATTTGTAGTCTCCTTAACTGCTTCTTTTTCAGCACCAGCATAATCATGATCTGTGTTAAATATCCAAATTCGTTTAGGTTTATTTACTTCATTCATAATTATACAAGCATTATCCATGGTAACTTTTTGGTCTAAGGTCGTTCCAAGAACAAGCATTGTATTCAAATTTTTCAAATTATCCTGGCCTCTAGCATCTATTCCCTCTAAACTCTTAAACCATTCTGGTTTAAAGCCAAATGCCCCCTTATATTTTCCTGTTCCTGGTAGCTTTTTCCCGATTTTTTCTAGTTCTATTTCTTTTTCTTTTAGTTTCTCAAATTTTTCTTTAAATATTTTTTCCATTAGAATACTACCCGAAGCGCTTACCCTAGCTTTAACTCTCGAATCTGGAGGTAATAAGCAAACCAAAAGACCACCCATAGAACGACCCCAAAGCCCTAGTCTATCCTTATCCACTCTTTTGTCCTTTGAAATAAATTCTATAGCATCCTTCGCATTTTGCTCTAAGACATCTATAGTTTTATCTCTCATTTCTCCCGGGCTTTCACCGGAGCCATAGAAATCGAATCTAAAAGCAATAAAACCGTTTTTGGTTAAATCTTCTGATGTCTCACTAATTAAAGGGCAATCCCTTCGTGCATTGCTCAAGCCATGAAATAAAATAATAGTTGGCAATTTTTCAGTAAATTCATCTGGTAGATCTATTTCACCAATTAATTCATAACCAGCTGATTTAAATTTTATTTTCTCTGTTTTCATAAATTTATTTGATTTTTTTAACGAGACCTTTTGTAGCATCAACCTTTACTAAATCACCGTCTTTTAAGACATTAGTAGCATTTTTGGTACCAATTACACAAGGTATTTTTAATTCTCTTGAACAAATAGCCGCATGACAAGTAATTCCCCCTTCGTCTGTTACAATCGCAGCGGCCTTGTGAATAACAATGGTCATATCAGGGGTTGTCATTGGGGTTACTAAAATCTCGCCTTTCTTTAATTTACCAATTTCTTTTATACTTCTTATTATTCTAACAGTACCTACAGCAATACCTGGATATGCAGTATTACCTTTTAAGATTTTAGGTTCAACCCTTTCTTCTTTAAGTTCTTCTTTAATTATGCTTTCTACTTCCTCTTTTTTTGAAATTAGTCTAGTATCCCCGTCTTTGCTGATTATTAAAAACTGTTTTTGTCTTTCTTTTATCTCGTTTAAATCTGGAAACTTACCGGTTCTAAGAAAATACACCAATTCTTCTGGTGTTGTATAAACTACATTGTCATAACTCCAATCCATTCTATTTGCTACTTCTGTAAAGAAAGGCCTTGCATAATAAAATGCCCTTCTCATCGTGTCTGCTCTTTCTGTCCTGAAGAATAAATACTCCTGTAATAAATCTATTAGTTTTATTAACTTCTTATTTTTCTTTAAGTTTCTTTTAACTTGATCGAGCTTCTTTTTTTTCTTATCTAACTCATTACTTATTTTTTCTAATTTTTGCTTCGGATTTTTAATCTCTTTTAATGCATCAAGAAAGTGTTTTTTGTCCCATAATTTTAAGTCAAAACTATAAAAAGGAAGCCAGCAATACTTTCTAACATGATTTTCTATTAACTCATCAATTCCTTTATTTATTTTTCCATTATTTTCCTCTATTTTTAAGGCTATTTCGAATAATTCTATTTCTTCTCCCTCAAGTGCAATTAACTTTATTTTTGTAGTTATTACTCTAAAATATCTGTTAAATAAGTTGCCTTCTCTTTTTTTATTAAGTTCTTTCTCTAATTCTGATTTAATAGTCTCCTCTAGATACTGTTCTATAGGATGTGCTATCCACATATGGATATAAAATTCTTTAAATTTTTCGAGATAATCCAAGTAAAATTTGATTAATTTATTATTTGATTTTCCTTTGATGTTTTTCGAGCAAGCCTTTGACGCTTTTATAAGAATTTTACTATCTTCTATACATGTGTCTATTTGTTTTTCTATATAGTTCCTCTTCCTCGCATTCTTTATTATATTTTTAATAAAAATTGGAAATTCTTGTACGTCATAGTGAAATACATGTTTTCCACCTTCGGGAACATATAAATGGTTTTTAAAACCAATACCAAGTTTTTTAAAAAATGTAGTAGCAGGTGAAAGAATAATTGTCAATATTTGTGGTACTACATACCTACTAATTGTTTTAATCCATTTTATTTTCTTTGGTTCAAGTTCTTGTTTTACTATCTTATCAATTTCTTTTTTGTCGGAAACTATTTTATAAACATCTTTTGTTCTTAGTGTCAAATAATGTTTAACCCGTTCTTTAAGTGTTTTTATGTCTGGCCGCTTACCTTTCAAAAGAAATTCTTCCATTTCTTCCTTGGTTATATATGCTGCTTCTTCTTTGGTTATTTTTGTTCTCCTTCCAATTTCCTCTACTAATGGCTGGATATAATACATTACCCTTCTAGCAGCATCTGTCCGGTAGGTTCTAAGAAAAACATATTCTTGAAGAATTTTTATCATATTAAGGAGGACTTTGTTTGGTTTTAGCTCTTTAATAGCTTTTTGGGTTTCTTCTTTTCTTTTTCTGAATTCTTTTTCTATCCTTTTTAGTTTCTCTTTCGGGTTAGAGATTTCTTTTAATCTTTTCGAGAAGTCCTTCTTACCCCAAGGTTTGTGGGTTACATCGTAAACCGGTATCCAACAATATCCTTTAATATGTTCATTTATTTTCTTATTTATTGATGAAGTTATTTTGCCTTTACTTTTTTCTATCTCAATTTTGATTTTTAAAAGCGATACTTCATCTTTCTTTACTTCTATCATTTTGGTTTCTGTCGTAAAGATATTAAGATAATTCTGTAACAAATTCAATTTCTTTTTTCTTTTCAATATTTTTTTAATTCCTTCTTCCACAAATTTAGTAACGAATTGCTCTATGGCAATGGGGACCAAGAGAAAGAGACTGTAATTTATATATCGTTCGTAATATTGCAAGAATAATTTATAAAGTTCTCTATTGGATTTTTTTCTTAAATCTGTTTTTCCTATATCTTTCCCCGTTCTAACAAAAAACTCGCAGGTTTTATAACATTCTTTAATATGTTCTTTTACAAAATTTTTCTTATGTTTTATTTTTTCTACAACTTTTTTCCCGAATTCTATGGGTCCCTTCTTATCAATATATAACTGGCTTTCTCCTCTCTTCTCAGGAATCGCTAATGTATCAACACCAAGCTTAACCCATCCTTCTATAAAGGGTTCCCCTTTAAATATCGTGAGGGGGCGTAAAATAAATTTCATCCAGTTTATTTTTTGTTTTGGCTTTTTATTCATAAAAATCTTTTTAAAATAATTTTTTGTTTCGACATAGTTTATTTATATCTTTGAATTTTTAATAAATTTCATTTTATAACCATCTTTTAATCTCTCTTTTAAACTGAGAAAAGACCTCATCATCATAACATCTTAATGTTTTCTGAAGCATAATTTTTCTTATAGCTATGACGGGGTGAATATTTATGATTTTTTTAATTTCAGAGATATTCCTTTTTTTAATTAATTCTGGATGCTTCTTTATCTCCTCACAAAGTTTATTCCACATAGGAAAAGCAGTTCTTACAAATATTTCCTCTCTTCTTCGAAAATCAATAACTAAATCTACTTCTTTTTGTTGAGAGTTTTCAAAAATCTTAATTGCTTTTAGGCTTTGTTTTAATTTTAAGAAATCTCTTTTTGATAAATTCTTTTTAAATTTTTTGAAAATCTCTTTATCTCCCATTAAAAGTTTTAAGAAATCTTCAGAAGATCTGTTTCTTATAACTTTCTTTTTAGTCAGTTTAATCTTTGTAGATAAATCTCTCAATCTTTTCCACCAATATCCGACCGGAGTGGAGGGATAATTCTGGTAAACAAGGTATCTATCCCAATGATAATAATGATAATCCATTGCCCGTTGAAAAAGATAGATAAGAGAAAGTAAACCTGCTATTTTTTCTTTATTTTTTAATCTTTCTACTTTCTTCTGAGTTTTATATATAAAGTTACAGAATTTGATATAAAATCTAACATTTTTTAAAAAATCCTCACTAAATTTTTCTGGATATTTCTTGTATATCCTTGTTTCTTCTTTGCTTAAGGGAGGAACAAATTTATCTCCATTTTCAATAAATATTTCTCCATCATATGATTTCAGAAAACGGGTCCTTGCTCTCGTTGGATAAGTGATTTTCAATCCCTTCTTTTTCCATTTCTTCGCGATTTCATCTCTAATTCCAATTTTTTCTAAAATTGTTTTATCTTTCTTCATAAACTTTCCCCTCTGTAGCGTTTAAGGTTATCTTCTGACCACCCCTCAATACTTTAGTAGCTTTTTTAGTATTCACCACACAAGGAATACCAAGTTCTCTTGAAACAATGGCTGCGTGAGAAAGTAAACCTCCAACATCAGTAATTATTGCTTTTGCTTTCTGAATAGCCGGGACGAATAAAGGATTAGTCATCTCCGTAACTAAAATATCCCCTTTCTTCATCTTAGAATTATCAGAAGGGTTCAAAATAATCTTCACTTTTCCTTTGACAATCCCGGTACTTGCTGGAATTCCTTTTAAAATAATTTTTCGC
>JAUUXB010000030.1 GCA_030588745.1 bacterium
AGTTAATTTTTTCAATTCATTTTTATTCTTTTTTTGCTCAGCTTGTTTCATATCCAAACTAACCTGACTCATCTCTTCTTTTATTTTATTGGTTTTGATTTCTTTTATACAATAATTAATTTCTTCTAAAACATCTTTTTCTTCTAAATTACAATGTTCAACTTTAAAAATTAAACGTTTTTTTAAATAATCTTGCTCTAGAGAAAGCTTTTTTTTAGATTTTAAATCATGAAAAAGCTTTTTTAATGAAGTGCTCGTTAAAAGATTTTCTTTAAAATCTTTCTTTAAATAATTAAAATGTTTTGAATACTTCAAAGCCAAACCTAAAAGATATTCTTCCAAATTCTCACTCCTTGATTTTTGAGATACAGTTGGCATAGAAAAAATCTCTTCTCCTGATTCTCGAATTTTTATCCTTCTTAATGCCTCGGCTAAAGCTTTTTCCTCAACTTTTAGTTTTAAAGCTAAAACCTGAAGCCAGTGAGCTTGCTCTACTGTATTGGCAATATTCTTAATTGAGAAAAGAAGTTCTTTGGCTGCCTCTCTTTTATTATCTATTGTTAATTTCTTGGGATATTTGGCAAAAGTGGTCTCAAAATAGAATTCCATAATTGGCTTAGCTTTTTTCAAAATCTCTTCCCATTTTTTTGGATTTTCTTTAACAATATCAGCTGGGTCTTTATCCTGAGGTATCAGAGCTATTTTGATATTAAATTCTAATTGTTGGACCAAACTAATTGCCCTCTTAGTTGCCTCTTGACCCCCAACATCTGCATCAAAAGAAAAAACAAGGTTTTCAGTATAACGTTTAAGAATTCTAAGATGGTCTAAGGTAAGAGCGGTTCCAGAAACAGCTATTGCATTCTTGGTTCCTGCCTGATGAACCATTATTAAATCAAATTGACCTTCAACTAATATAGCTTGGTTGGTTTTTCGAATTTCTATTTTAGCTTTGTCTAAACCATAAACAACTCTGCTCTTATTATAAATTAAGGTTTCTGGAGTATTAATATATTTACCACCAGCTTGCTCTTTGCCGAATATCCGACTACTAAATCCTATAACCTGGCTATTTAAATCAAGAATTGGAAACATTATCCGATTCCTGAACCTATCATAATATTTGACCTGCCCCGCAACTGCTGGGGTTGCTCTTTCTTTCTTAATTATTAACCCAGCTTTTTCAATATCATCTTTCCTAAAACCTAATTCATTCAAATGCTTATAAAGAACGTCCCAAGAATCTAAAGCATAACCAATGCGAAAATCTTTTATTGTTTTGCTTTGTAATCCCCTGTTTTTTAAATAATCCTGAACTTTCTTATTTTTTTCTAATTGCTCTTGGAAAAAATTAGCTGATTCTTCACAAATTTCATATAAAGCTTTTCTTCTGCTTCGAATTTTAGGATCTTCTCTTTTTAAAACCACCCCAGCTCTTCTAGCTAAAATTCTTAAGGCATCAGCAAATTCCACTCCTTCTATTTTCTGAACAAAAGTAAACATATCACCGCCATTTTGGCAACTGAAACAATGCCAGATTTGTTTTGACGGAGAAACAAAAAAAGAAGGATTTTTTTCCTTGTGAAAAGGGCAAAGGGCTTTGTGGTCCTTACCAGCTTTTTTCAAGCGAATATATCCCTCAACAACTTCAACAATATCTAACCTATTTTTTATCTCATCAATAGGCGTCATATGAATGAATTTTATCAAATTTTCAACAAAAAGAAAAGGCCGGCGGGTAACTTGCGTCACCCCCGGCTAGTTGACTTTTGAGTCTTCTCAAATTCGACTGGCTCTAATAAGTTTAAAATTTTTTACTGTTTCTATTGGTAGATCGTTTGTTTTACTCTTATCATGGAGCTTATCATAGAGTTTACCTTGAAATTCACTCACAGGGCAATCATCAGGGGCATCATATCCCTCAAGCACACACATCCCAAACTCACCATTTCCGTTCTCGAGGAGCTCACCGCAGATAAATTGATCTTCTTTATTTTTTCGCATCAGTTCACAATGAGGTAATTCTAGGATTTCTTTACTCCTGTCAATCCATAAAGCTTTAGCCTCTGGTACTTCGTCTCCACCGATCTTAGCTCCTTCCCATTCTCTGTAAAAAATATCGATTGCTGTTTCTGCGCTATCTGCTTCTATAAAACAATTTGTTCTTCCTCGAAGAGTTATGTGTCTTCGAATAAAATCAGGATCAAGTTGCTTTTCATCATCGTAATAAACAAATAAACCTACTTTATCTATATGAAGACATGTCACTTTCTTCCCGAACGTTCCCGGAGATGTACTAACTCCTACTTTAGTATGTCTTTGCAAAAGCGGTATTTCATATAACGGCATTTTATTTGCCCTCCTTAAATTTTGTATTTAATATTCTTATTTAAAAGAACGTTAGATTGAAATATTACTCTTTTTTATATTCTCTGTCAAACGGCTAAGGGGGTTAGCCGTTAGATATATATAGTTCAGGGCTTGTTCATTGTTTTGAATTTGAACAAGCCCTTTTAGGAAACCTCACCTAGGACATTCTGTCCTAATTTTTGAAGTCTCAACCACATCATAGCCTCCTTTCAGGAATTTAACAGTTGATTTCTTGGAGCCCAAGGTTTGTAGGAACGCCAGGACAGGCCAACCTGTCCCATTTGGAACCCATACCATATTGCCATGCTTTAAGGCATCCTTTAATAACTCAAACTCTGTCGGCTTTTTCTGTTGAGGCTTCCTTTTAGGAATTTTGGATTTGTGCATTTTAGCACCTCCAGCGGT
>JAUUXB010000024.1 GCA_030588745.1 bacterium
TAAAATAAAGGTTCCTCCAAAAATTAAAATTTTAGTTCGAGAACGCAAAACTAAAACCAAACCCAGTATCAAAATCAAGGCACCTAATGAACAAATATTAAACCCATCAAAAAAGCCCAAAACAACAGCTTGGGCTGGTAACGAATATTTAGTCAAATCTATTTCTCCAATAATGGAGAGACTAACCTTTTCTTTCTTGTCCTCCGTAGCTTCAGCGGAGGAGGATAATTGTCTTTGGATTGATTCTTCAATTTTCTTGCCCATGCCATCGGGATTATCAAATCCTAAGAAAAATTCTTCTCCAACAAAAGTTAAAGGTGTAAGACCAATATATCTTTCAAGATCATATTTCTTGCATAAATCTATTAATACTTCCTGGCAGTGAGTCCGGGAAATGAGATGACGATTGATTTTAACTTCAGGATATTTCTCTTCCAGTCCATCTAAAAATTTCTCTTCAGCTGCACAATAAGGACAAGTCTCGCTGTAAAAAAAATTAACTTCTAATATTTTATCGTTTGGCAAAGGCTCGTCACAATCAGGGCAATCCTGAGCATAAGCATTAGTAAAAATGCCAAAAATTAAAAATAAAATAAAGATAAAAAATATCCCCTTTTTCATATTAAGACTTTCTATTTCTCTTCTTCTTTTTGTTTCCTAAGTAATCTAACCAAATAAAGACTGATAATCACCACCACAAAAGTCATTGCAATAGCATAAATAAATTTTGCCAACAAGCTATTGCTTACTGGAAACAGATAATCTATTAATCCTTTTATGGCTTCGTTCCAAGCCAAACCAGCTATTAAACCAAAAGCAGCTGTAACATAGGTTAAAACCTGCTTTTTGACTTCTCTCTTAATTTTGTCCTTCTCGTTTTTTAATTTTTCAAATCTTTTTATCATAATTAACAAGTAGTGTGAATTAAAATATTAACTCTTTTGCCTTGTTTTGTTTTTTGATTATAAATTTCTATTGCTTTCGGGGTTTCAGCAGTAATTACTTCAATATTTTTTTGTTTCATACTATTGATAAACTCTTTATCAACTTCCATTGCCCCATTCTGACCTGTGCCAATAACAATAATTTCTGGATTTTCTTTTAGCAATTCCTCAACTTCCCAATCCCCTATTTTATGAGAAGTGTTAAACAATTCCTTTAATTTATTATAATCTCTTTCCATTACTGAATCACCTATAATCAAAACCTGATTATATTTCTTATCATCAATCACTACATTTCCAAATTGAGTTGAATTAATAAAAGGCATAACCTATTTTCTCTTCTTACTGAAAATAAAAATATAGAGGATTTCTAAAATAGCCAGAGTGTTGAGAACAAGTAAAGCAATAAACCACCCTGTATGCTTATTTTGGGCTGATTTCCAAAGAGCCACTCCTTTCCAAGGCAGAGTCCATAGAATAATCAACCAGAGAATCCACTGATTTTGAGTTATAAATTCTTCCATATAATTCAATTATACCAAAAAATCATCCATTTGTCTCAAAAAACAAAAGGGCTTGATGATTATCAAGCCCCCAATTCTTCTCTTGCAACTTTTTAGCATAGGCTTTTCCTTTTTTTCTCATCTGATTTCCCGTAGAATTTCTTCAGCTTCTTGATAGAAATAAAAGCTCCTACAACAATAAGTAAAACTCCGAGAGGCCCAAAAGGGAACTTTAAAGTGTTTGCCACTATAGCTGTACCCACACAGAACATGAGAAAACCTAAGACATAAATAAAAGTATTCATTTTGTCCTCCTTTCTTAAGAACTAAAGATTTGGCTATAAGACTATTGAATTCCTTTTTGCAAAGGCATCATCTTCTTTCCATTAAGAGAAATAGAGCGAACCCTGGTAAGTTTTTTTTCCTTTAATTCTAAAGGATAACCCAACAGTATCCAGGCCCATTTAAGATCTGATCCTCCTAGTGTTGCACCGATCACCTGGCTCAACATTGGTTTTTTAACATGGGGTCCGTTACTTGATAGTATTACATTCCCTTCTGAATCAGTGAATACAAGCCAATAAGTGTTATTCGTTACAAGAGTTACAACATCACCAGCTTTCAAATCCCTAACAAAAATACCAAATCCTTGTTCCAATACATCTATTGCCTTAGAAAGGCTCAAACCAAACCGTCCTTTTTCATTCATTTTAACCTCCCTTTTATAAAAACAGGATAGCATACAATCTCCTATCCTGTCAAGCTTTCTCTTTGTTAAAAACCCTTCTTAGCTCTGTTTTAGCTTGGTTTAAGATTTTTTTTCTTGAAGGACTTAAATTCGTGCCAGCCCGGTTAATATAAAAATTAAGCATAGACATTGCTGATTGAAAAGGGTTTGCTTTTCTCCTCTCGCTCAATTCAGCTGATTTTTTCAAAGATAAAGCAATTTTCCTAGGATTTTTCCAAATAAAAACACCTTTGTCCAAATCCAAAGCATTACTCTTTCTTGTTACCTCCTTGGACCAGTATTTGTTTTTCATAAATTTACCTGCCACAAGGTTTAGTTGGTTTTGGTGCGCTGGGAACACCATGCTTTACCCATTCATTATCAACACAAATCCAGGTATCTTCGCTACCACCAATCACAAACCTTATTATTGCCCAAACAACAACAAGTAAAATTAAAATAAAAATTATTCTTAAAATTTTTCTTTTCATATTAATGTAGAATTAATAACTAAAAATCTCGCCGTGGCCAGGATAAATTTTTGTTCCTGGCTTTATTATTTCTGACAATCTTTTAAGGGACTTCTGTATTTCTTCTTCGGAACCGCCCTCTAAATCAGTTCGACCATAACCATCTTTAAATAAAGTATCGCCACTTAGAACAAACCCCTGCCCGAACAAACAAATACTATCTTCACTATGTCCGGAGGTGCTAATAATTTTCAAAACCTCATCCCCTATTTTTATCTCGTCGCCTTCCTTTAAATCCAAAATTTTTGCTCCTGTTTCTTTTATTATTTCTTTATTAGCTAAGGTGTGGTCAAAATGAGAATGGGTATTGATAATATGCTTTGGTTGAATTCCTGTTTTTTTAATCTCTTCTAAAATTTTATTCGGGTCTCCACCCGGATCAACAACTGCCATCTCCCCTTGTGAAATCAATAAATAACAATTAGTTTGAATAGGTCCAACTATCAATTGTTTAATTTGCATACTCTTATTCTATCAAAAAATCGCTAAGAATAAAAAGAGCGGACAGATTCCGAAGAATCTGTCCGTTGTGATTTTTCTACGTGTGCTACGGTTTGTTTATAGACACACAGAATGGGAACTCAATAAGCTAAATTTTCAAAATTTACTGTCAATC
>JAUUXB010000003.1 GCA_030588745.1 bacterium
CCTCTTAATCTTTTTTTGGTTTATGGAATGATTGTTATTGTGACCAACCATTCCTTTTAATTTATATTCTAATTTTAGACATTGCATTATTAATCTAATTATATGATTGACTCATTATTAATAAAAGTTCACTTAAATTAAAAAAAACGGCATCTTAACCAAAATGATTTTAAAAGAATAAAGTCATTAAATTTGGTACTTAATAGAGGCAATGGCTTTTATTTCAAGCATTAATAAAAAAATAAATAAAAGATAAATTTCAAAAAGTACATGTATATAAAAGGCGTGGGAATGACAAAATTTGATTATTCTCAAAAACCCTGGTGGAAACAGGCTTATGAGGCAGCGATGGAAGCTTTAGAGGATTCAAAAATGAAAATCTCTCAAATTCAAGGAATTGTTTTTACAGGAATGTCTAGTGCTGCTGCTGGAGAACACCAGACCCATAAAGTATCTCTTCTTTCTGATTTATTCAAAACAAATGTTCCGATTATTGAAACTCCTTCAGTTTGTTCTGGAGGAGGAGTAGCAACCTGGACAGCTAACAGGTTGAATTTAAAAAATGTTTTAGTTTTAAGTGGTGAAAGAATAGTATATAGTGTCAGCGAAATCACAACAGATAATATAATGTCAGCAGCTGAAAAAGTAATTGAACAATCAGAGGGCATGATTTTTCCTGTTCAAAATGCTTTGGTCTGGCAGCAATATATGGAAAAATATGGCGCTACCATGGATGATTTGGCCTTAATTGGTTTTAAAAATCATCAAAACGCTGTTTTAAATCCTAAAGCATATTTTTACAAACGGCCTGTTTCATTAGAAATGATTAAAAACTCACCAGTAGTTGCTTCCCCCCTCAGACTACTTGATTGTTCCCTGTCAATTAACGGAGGAGCTGCTGTTATTCTTTCTTCTGAGAAAACTGATGTTGAAATTATTGGCTCTGGTTTTGCCACTGATTACTTGCTAACCTTTGGAAGAGACAATGTTACTCACTTTCAAGCAACAAGATTAGCAGCAAAGCAAGCATTTGAAGAGGCAAAGTTAAAACCATCTGACATTGATGTGGCTGAGATCCATGATGCTTTTAGCTCAGTAGAGTTATTATCTTACGAAGATTTAGGTTTTGCTTTAATTGGCAAAGGAAACGAGCTTATAAGGTCAGGTAAAATAAATTTAGATGGTGAAATGCCTGTTAATCCATCAGGAGGGCTTAAAGCAAAAGGCCATCCCATATCAGCAACAGGATTGGCCCAAATATATGAAATCGTAAACCAGCTAAGAGGAAAGTGTGATGATCGGCAAATAAAACCTGTGCCTAAAATAGGGCTCTGTCATAATATAGGAGGGGCAGGAGGAAGTGTGGTAGTTCACATTTTAAAAAAACTTACCTAGTTTCAAATTTCTTTAAAAGTTTTTTAAAATCTTTTTTGATTTTTTCTAAAGGCTCAACGATACAAATTCCTTTATCTGGTAAACCATAAATTACAGCAGTTCCTTTTTTAGAAAGTAAGACAGCAGGAATAACCAATAGGTCTTCTTCGCCCTTAACAAAAAGGTTCTTTTCTTCTTTAATTGCCTGATTGATGATTGGCCAAACCTCTTTATTAATTCTGCCAGCAGGATTAGAACATTCCAAAGAGAAAGGTAGATTATTTTCAATTTGCTTTCTTTTTATCCTAGCGTCAAAAATTTTGACATCAGAAGGAAGAGCTAAAGAGCAATAATCACCCACTGTAATTATTTTTTTAAATCCTTTTTCTTTTATAAATTTCTGACACTTTTGAAAGACCTTGCTATTTTTACCCAAAATAGCTGTTCCCCAAATTTTTTTTAATTCTGGTCTGAGCTTCTTAGGCAAATAATAGGTTTTTGTAATTTTTTCTAAATTCATATAATTTATAATTATACATTATTCATTATTATCTAACACATCATGGCTTTTTTTCAATGTCCCAAATGTAAAAATAAGTGGCAATACAACATCAGTAAATGCCCTGATTGTTTTTTAGATTTAGAAAGAATCAAAAGTACAAAAATAAAAGTGATTGGTATTAGCAGGGTTAAAATACCTTCAATCTTCCACCCTAAAACACCATATTATATTTTGGTTTTAGAAAATGAAAAAGGTAATCGTTGGGTGCAAAAATCTATCAGAGAATATAAGATTGGTGATGAATTTAGGCTAAAACCATCGCAAAATAAACAAGCTGTTTCTGTTTGGAAAACAAAATATGATATTTTAGAAGCAATTGAAAAAACTATTGAATTAATTGGAGGAATAAAAATCAATGAAGAATCTAAAATACTGATTCTACCTACTTTAATATCTGCCAAACATCCTTATCTTGCTGATAATACAAATCCGGAATTTTTAGATAGTGTAATCAAATTTTTGACTCAATCTGGAGCTGATTTGAAAAACATTAAAATAGCTTCGCAAAGCTTTGATAATGTCCCAATTGAAGCTTCGGCTCAGAAATCTCAACTTTTAAATGTTTGTTTAAAACACAAAATAGCTGTTTTAGATCTAGCAAAAACCAGTTTTCTAAAAAAAGAAGCAGGTGGTTTAAATATTCAGATCTCAGAACAAGCCTTTAAAAATGACCTAATTATCAATCTTCCCATTTTAAAACTGGATCAGAAGAAAAAAATCAAAGGAGCAACAAATAATATTTTAACTCTGTTGAGTAAAAAAGATTATCTTTCTTTTGAAGAAAATGATGAAATCCTAAAAGCAATAAGTAAGGTTTTGCCAGAATATTTGAATATAGCTGAAGGAATATATATTCAAAGAGCAGATAAGGTAGTAACTTATTTGGGGTTAATTTTTGCTAGTTTTAATTCTTTAAATCTGGACAGAGTTTTTGCTGAAGTCAGTATGATAAAAAATTTGCCAGAACATTTAAAAGATATTAAAATTGAACATATCCAAATTACAGGAAGACATCCAGATGAACTACAATATAATGTAGAAAAGATTTACTAAAATAAAATTACTTAGAATTTCGGAAATCAATTCAGGCAAAGCCTGTTCGAAATTCTTCTACAGGGTATGAAAGAAAAAACAGCTCTAATAACAGATTCTTCTCAAGGAATAAACAAAGAAATTGTTTTAATTAAAGACATTGTTCAAATTTTAGGCTTTGCTGTTTTAACTGGAATGAGTGCTGGATTAAAACTTGAAATAGGACCTGTTCCAGTAACTGCGCAAACGCTGATAGTTTTGTTAAGCGGAGCTTTGTTGGGAAGTAAAAAGGGGGCTTTATCTCAGTTTACTTATCTAGCTGGGGGGTTACTTGGACTTCCTTGGTTTTCTCGGGGCGGAGGAATAATATATATCATGAGTCCCACTTTCGGCTATATTTTAGGCTTTGTACTAGCGGCTTATTTGGTTGGTTTATTGCTTGAAAAAGGCTGGAATAAAAATATTAGAAGATCTGCTTTAGCAATACTAATTGCAAACTTTACTATTTATATTCCTGGGCTTTTGTGGCTAGCAAAATTTGTTGGATTCTCAAAAATCTTGACAATTGGCCTTTATCCTTTTATTGCAGGAGATATATTAAAAATATCTCTAGTTGCACTAATTCTATTTTTCAATTCAAAACGCAAAAAGACGAAAGGTTTAAGTAATTTAGAAACTAAACTATGAAAGGAAAAACAGCTCTAATAACAGGTTCTTCTCAAGGAATAGGAAAAGCAATTGCCATAAAACTTGCTCTATTAGGCGTAAACATTGCCTTAAATGACATAGAATCTCAAGAGCAGAACCTAAAAGAATTAAAGTCTCAAATTGAAGCCAAAGGAGTTAAAACTCAATATTTTTTAGCTGATGTTTCAAATTTAGGACAAACTAAAAAAATGGCTGAAGATATTAAGCGAGAATTTGGAGGCCTAGATATTTTAGTTAATAATGCTGGAATAACAAAAGATAGAACTTTAGCAAAAATGACTGAAGATGAATGGCAAAAAGTAATTGATATTGATTTAACCGGGGTATTTAATGTAACCAAGTCCTGTTTGCCATTGATCATTTCCAATAAAGGAAAAATAGTAAACATTTCTTCAGTAGTGGGACAGCGTGGAAACTTTGGCCAGACAAACTATGCTGCAGCTAAAGCTGGAGTGATTGGTTTTACAAAATCCCTAAGCAAAGAGGTTGGTAAATTTAATGTTAATGTTAATGCAATTACACCTGGTTTTATTGAAACACGATTAACAAACAAGATTCCTTTGCAATTAAAACTAATGATTAAAAAGTTAACTTCTTTGGGCAGATTTGGAAAGCCAGAAGAAGTAGCTAATTTAGTTGCATTTCTGTGTTCAGATGAAGCCAGGTTTATAACCGGAGCAGTTATTAATATTGATGGAGGTTTATCAATTTAATGATGAATAAAAACCAAATTAAAAAAATTATTCCTTACGATGAACCTTTTTTATGGGTTGACGAAATAGAAAGCATTTCAGCAAGAACCATTGTTGGTTATAAATCCACATCTGAAAATGAGCCTCATTTTAAAGGGCATTTTGTTGGATTTCCAATCATGCCTGGAGTATTAGTGATTGAAGGAATTGCTCAAACAGCAACAATTCTTTTGCGTAAAAAAATCGGCTCCTCTCATAAAAACAAACACTTGCTAGCATATCAGGTTAGAAGTGCCTTTTTTTATGAACCTATTTTTCCTGGGCAGAGGATAAAATACAAAATTGAGCTTTTGGGTTTTTATGGTGATAAAATTGCTAATTTCAAAGGAGAAGCCTTTGTTAATAATAAAAGAAAGTGTGAAGCGAGGTTCAGTATTGCAATTGTAGATAAAGATGAATTTAAAAAAAGGTTTTTAGAAGAACAAAATACTCCCACTGTTCACACTAAATTACCTCCTTTAAAAATCGGAAATCTTTTTGCTAAGATTCCAATTATTCAAGGGGGTATGGCAGTAAGAGTATCTCTTCATAATTTAGCTGGAAATGTAGCAAAAAATGGAGGAGTGGGCATTATAGCTGTTTCTGGAATGAATGATCCAAATGAAGTTAAGTCAGAAATTAAAAAAGCAAGAAAAATTGCTGGACCAAAGGGCATAATAGGAATAAATATTATGGGTGTAATAGCCCGGTTTACTAAGCTGGTGAAAGCAGCTATGGAAGAAAAGGTTGATCTGGTTATACAGGGAGCAGGATTTAGAAAAGACATTTTTGAAATGGGCAGAAAGTATAATATTCCCATATTCTCAATGGCTTCATCTGCTAAAGTTGCTAAAAAAGGAGAGGAGATGGGAGCAGCAACAATAGTGGTTGAGGGAAAAGATGCAGGAGGACACCTTGGATTTCCAAAAGGTCATGATTTCAGAAAAACTATTGACATTGTTAAAGATGTAGTAAAAGCTGTAAAAACTCCAATAATTGCTGCTGGAGGTATATTTGATGGAAAAGATATTGTAGAAATGTTAAGAGCAGGCGCAAAAGGAGTTCAAATGGCAACAAGGTTTGTGGCAACAAAAGAATGTGATGTTCACCAAAAGTTTAAAGAAGCTTATTTGAAAGCTAAAAAAGAAGATGTTGTAATTATTCATTCTCCTGTTGGTCTTCCTGGCAGAGCAATCAAAAATTCTTTTGTCAAAAAAGTCCTAGAAGGCAAAGCTCCAAAACCAGATCCTGTAAAATGCCAGGGATGTATAGGCATGGCTTGTGATAGAAGCTATTGCATTTTAGATGCTTTGGAAAATGCCCGAAAAGGTGATTTGGAAAATGGATTGATTTTTGCTGGTTCAAATGTTTGGAGAGTTAATAAAATAGTTTCTGTAAAAGAATTAATGGAAGAATTAACAACCGAAGCAAATAAAATTCTAAAAAATCAACCTTTAATATCTATCAACTAAACATATGCTTGGCTCTAAACTAACTAAATTATTAGGAATCAAATATCCAATAATTCAAGGTGCAATGGCTGGAATATCAGACTCAATTTTAGTTTCAGCTGTATCAAATGCTGGGGGATTAGGCGTTATTGGCTCTGGTTTTTTGCCTAGTAAATGGTTGGAACAAGAAATTGATAAAACTAAAAACCTAACTAATAAACCCTTTGCAGTTAATTTAATGCTTCAAAACTCAAATATCCCTGAGTTGGTCAGAATAATAATTGAGAAAAAAGTACCTATTGTTTCAACTGGAGGAGGCAATCCCCTGCCCCTGTTTCCACATTTAAAAAGAGCAGGAATCAAAATCATGACTGTTGTGGCACTATCAAGATTAGCTAAGAAAATGAAAGAAAGTGGGGTTGATGTTGTTGTGGTAGAAGGAATGGAATCAGGTGGTCACATTGGTAAAAAAACAACCCTTAGTTTAGTTCCTCAGGCAAAAAAACTACTAGAGAATACTCCTTTAGTTGCAGCTGGTGGTATTTATGATGGAAAAACAGCAGCAGCAATGTTTATACTGGGAGCTGATGGAGTTCAAATGGGAACCAGATTTTTAGCAAGTAAAGAGTGTGATATTAATGAGGATTATAAGACAGCGGTCTTGAATGCAACCGATGAAGACATAATCACTGTAGCAGAATTCACTGGCCGTCCAGTAAGGTTGATAAAAAATGAATTAACTGAAAAAGTTAAGAAACTAGAAGAAAAAAATCCTTTTCCTGAAGAAGTAAGAGCTAATGCTTATTCTTCTTCAAAACTATTAAATACTGATATTAATCAAGCTCCTCTTCTTGCTGGACTTTGTGCCGGAGATATTTAAGAAATCAAAACCTGTAAACAGATAATAGAAGAGACAATGCAAAGCGCTGAAGAGATTTTAAAGGGAGCAAAGTTATAACAAATTACAATGAATAGATTAATTTCTTGGTTTTGCAAGATTTTTATTGCCCCAATTGTTAAATTTCTTCTTATTAAAAGAGTTAAGGGATGGGAAAATATTCCTGAAACCAATTTTATTCTAGCATCAAATCACGAAAGCCATTTGGATTGGATAATTGATGGTTATATTTGTGTGCCCAGAAGCTTTCGTTTCATTGGCCAAACTGACCAATATAGTGGATTGACAAAGGTATTTCTTTACATTATGTATTTTTTTGCTGGGGTCATTCATTTAAATAGAAAAAGCAAAGCATCAAAGAAAAAAATGTTCGAACAAGCAATTAAAAGTTTGAAGGTAGGAGATTGTTTAATAATTTATCCAGAAGGAACAAGAACAAGGACCGGACAAATAGGAAGGGGAAAACGTGGAATAGCTAGGATATTTTTAGAAACAGGTAAACCGATTCTGCCAGTTGCCATTAAAGGAACTTTTGAGCTTCTTCCTCCAAAAAGCAGACCTAGAACAGATAAAATAAAAAGAATTGTTGAAATTAATATTGGAAAACCTCTTTATTTTAAACAAGAATATGAAAAAGCAAAAAGTGTTGATAAAAATTCAGAAGAATATAGGTTATTGCTTTCTAAAATTACTGGTAAAATGATGAATGAGATTATTTCCTTAAGATCAGAATTAGATTTAAAAACATGAAAACACCTTTTATTTATTTTTGTAAATATATATCTTCTCCTATTATTGAAAAGTTTTTTTTAGAAAGAATAGAAGGAAGAGAAAATATTCCTAGTACCAATTTTATTCTTGCTCCAAATCATCTTGATGGCAAAGATCATTGGTTTATTATGGCCCTTTTAAAAGAGAGATTAAAAAATGTTCGCGCTCTTGCTGCAATGGATAGTTTAAGAACTTTGCTTATTTCAAGCCTACTCTATTATTTTACAAATGCCATTAAGGTGGACAGAAGAAAAGTTAATAGAAAAAACCTTTTAGACAAGGTAGTTAAAAATTTAAAAGAAAATAGAATTATTGTTATTTATCCTGAAGGCAACAGCAATAAAGGAAAAAATCTTTTAAAAGGAAAAACAGGTGTAGCAGAATTAGCTCTTAAAACAGGTGTTCCTGTAATTCCAGTAGGAATAAAAACGGTTGAAAATTCTATTAAAAGGATTATTAAAATAGGAAAACCTTTGTATTATTTAAAAGAAAGAGTATTTGCAAAAAATATTGAAAATGATAAAGAGAAATACAGCTTACTTTTAAGAAAAGTAACTGATAATATAATGAAGGAGATTTCTAAATTATCTCAAAAACCTTATCAATATGCAGATTAAAAAAATTCTTATTGCAAATAGAGGCGAAATTGCTCTTAGAATAATCAGAACCTGTCAGGACATGGGAATTAAAACTGTTGCTCTTTGTCCTTTAAAAGGCCAGGAATCAAACTTTCTTGAAACAAGGTTAGCAGATGAGTATTATTTCTTAGAACAAGAAGGCTCTTCTGGTTATTTAGATCAAAAAAAAATAATTGAAATTGCTAAAAAAGCTAAGGTTAATGCTATTCATCCAGGCTATGGTTTTCTAGCTGAAAACTGGAAATTTGCCAGATTGTGCCGGAAAAACAAAATTAAGTTTATTGGACCTCATTTTAAAACCTTAAAAAAACTAGAGGATAAAATTGAAGCAAAAAAGGTTGCCCAAAAAGTAGGGATTCCAACACTAGAGTCAAGCAAAGGTTCAATTAAAACCAAAGGTGATCTGGTGAAATGGGTTCTTAAGATAAAACCTCCGTTTGTTTTAAAAGCCAGAAAAGGAGGCGGAGGTATTGGTATTAGAGTTATTGGTTCTAAAATTGATTTTGGAGATATTTTTTCAATTTCTGCTGGAATCAAGAGACAAATGGCAAAATCTTTTTCTGATACTGACTTTTTTCTTGAAAAACATTTAGCTCAAGCAAAACATATTGAATTTCAAATTTTAGGAGATGGAAAAAATGTTGTTCATCTTGGAGAAAGAGAGTGCACGATTCAAAGAAGATTCCAAAAGCTGGTTGAAGAAGCTCCTTCTCCTTCTTTAGATGAAAAAACTAAAGAAACAATGGCTAACTTGGCAGTTAAAATTGCAAAAGAGCTAAAATTTAAAGGAGCAGGCACTATTGAATTTTTAATAGATCAGGAGAAAAACTTTTACTTTTTAGAAGTTAATCCAAGAATTCAGGTAGAGCATCCAACAACAGAAGCAATAACAGGAATAGATATTGTTGAACAGCAGATAAGAATTGCCCAGGACCAGCAGCTTCCCTTTTCCCAAGACGATATTATGTTTAATGGCTGGGCTATTGAAGCAAGGATTAATGCTGAAGACCCTAAAAAAAACTTTAGACCCAGTCCTGGTACTATTTCAAAATATATTGCTCCTGGAGGACGAGGTATTTTTGTTCATAGTTTCATTCATTCAGAGCAAGAGATTTATCCGCATTTTGATTCACTTTTGGCAAAAATAATCGCTCATAACAAAACAAGGGAAGGGGCAATTAAAAGACTGAAAAATGCATTAGAGGAAATTGTTATTGAAGGCGTACCAACAACCATCCCCTTTTTCAAGATTCTTGTAGAAGATAAAAGTTTTTTAAAAGGTGATTTTACTACTAATTTTATTGAAGAAAGCAATATTTTAGATAAATTATCTCCCCAACCATCCTGTATTCATGTTGAACAAAAAACAATGACAGAAAAAGAAATTGCTGAGTTTGTTTTTCAGATTTATAAAAATATTGAACAATCTAAAAAGACATCAATTCAAGAACAGCAAATTGCAACAAGCTGGCAGATGAGTGAAAGATTAAAAATGCTTGAATAATATGAAATTAAGCTTAAATATTAAAGGCAAAAAATATGACATTGAAATTTCCAAAGAAAATGAAAATATAGTTAAGATTAAAGTAAATAATAAAGATTTTACTTTTAAAGACAAAAAACGGGAAATTTCAATTGCCAAGACAAGTTTGCCAAAAAGAGATTTTTTAAAAAAAGAAATTAAGGCCCCTATTTCAGGAGAGGTCTCAGAAATATTTGTTAAAACAGGAGAATTTATTAAAAAAGATAAAAAAGTGCTTCTTCTTTCTGCAATGAAAATGGAAAATGAAATAATTTCTGATTTTGAAGGAAAAATCAAGCAAATTTTAATAACTAAAAATCAGAAGGTAAATAATGGCGATACTTTAATAATTTTAGAATAATGAAAATTATAAAACATAAAAAAGTTAATTCAACCAGTGCTATCGCTAAAGAATTAAGATTAGAACCTTGGACAGTTATCTGGGCTGAAGAACAAAGCTCTGGTTATGGGAGAAAAAAAGATTATTGGTTTTCTCCTAAAGGAGGTTTATACTTTTCAGTAATTCTTCCAAAAAGTAACATTGAAGACTTGCAGACTTTAACAATTTTAGCAGCTTTTATTATAGCTAAAATAATAAAAGATAATTTTAAAATTGAACCATTTATTAAATTGCCAAATGATGTATATGTTAATCAAAAAAAGATTGCTGGCGTTTTAACTGAAAACGTAATATCAGGCAATATTAAGTTTTCAGTAATGGGAATTGGTTTAAATACAAATATTGATAAATTTCCTAAGGATTTGGAAAATACTGCCACATCACTTAAAATAAAGTTGAATAAAGATGTTGACAATGAAGATATTTTAAAGCAAATTATTAAAGGTTTAAAAGAACAACTAAAAAGCATTAGCCAATAATATGAAATTCAAAAAAGAAATTGAAGAACTTAATAAAAGGCTAAAAGATTTAAACAATAAAGAGCTTGATGAAAAACAGCATCAAAAAGGAAAACTAACTGCCAAAGAACGTATTGGTTTGCTTTTAGATTCAGATAGCTTTATAGAACTTGATGCTTTTGTTGAAACTCGTTTTAATCAGCTGGGCTTGGATAAAAAAAGAATCCCTGGAGATGCAGTTATCACTGGCTTTGGAACAATAAATAACAGACAGGTATATATTTACAGCCAAGATTTCTCAAAAATTGGAGGATCTTTAGGAGAAATGCATGCTAAAAAAATTGTCAAAGTAATTAACTTAGCTAGAAAAACAGGCTCTCCTGTAATTGGCATTATTGATTCTGGTGGAGCTAGGATTCAAGAAGGCATATCAAGCTTAGATGGTTATGCAGCAATTTTTAGGGCCATGATTAAATGCTCTGGTTTGATTCCGCAAATCTCTGTGATTGTAGGACCTTCTGCTGGTGGAGCTTGTTATGCACCAGGACTCTCAGATTTCATTTTTATGGTTAATGGAATTTCACAAATGTATATTACAGGACCTCAGGTTATTAAAAAAGTAACAGGAGAAACTATTTCTTTTGAAGATTTAGGAGGAGCATCAGTACATGCTTCAAAAAGCGGATGTGCTCATTTTATATATGAAAATGAAAAAGATTGTTTTTCAGCAGTTAAAAAACTTTTGTCTTATTTGCCGTCAAATAATCTTGAAAATCCTCCAGTAGAAAGAAGCTTATTAGCTGAAATTTTTGAAAAAGAAGAAAGTTTAAAGCTTACTGAAATTGTACCTGAAAAAGAAGAAAAAGGTTATGACATGAAGCAGGTAATTAAAGAAGTTTTTGACAAAGGGACATTTTTTGAAATTCAGGAAAACTTTGCAATGAATGTTCTCGTAGGTTTTGCTAAATTAGAAGGCAATGTAATTGGAATCATTGCCAACCAGACAAAACATATGGCAGGAACATTAGATGTTGATTCATCTGATAAAATCGCACGCTTTGTTAGATTTGCTGATGCATTTAATATTCCTTTAATTAACTTGGTTGATACACCAGGATACCTTCCTGGCACCGCTCAAGAAACAAAAGGTATAATACGGCATGGAGCAAAGGTTCTTTATGCTTTTTCTGAAGCCAGTGTTCCAAAAATAAGTTTAATTTTAAGAAAAGCATATGGGGGTGCATATATTGCGCTTTGTTCACGCAAGCTTGGTTATGATAAAGTTATTGCCTGGCCATCAGCTCAAATTGCGGTCATGGGACCTAAACAAGCAGTAAAAATCATTTTTAAAAGAGATTTAGCTAAAAGCAAGAATCCTGAGAAACTAGAAAAAGAAAAAATAGAAGAACTAAAAAAAGTTTTCTTAAATCCTTATCAAGCAGCTAAACTTGGTCAGATTGACATGATAATTAATCCAAAGGATACAAGAATAGTTCTAATTAAGTGTCTAAAATCACTACTAAACAAACGAGAAAGCAGAATTCCAAAAAAACACGGAAATATTCCCTTATGAGCTGTATGTTAATCAATAATTATTTTAGCTTTTTATGGATAATTGCTTCATATATCCTGGGATCTTTCCCTTCTGGACATATATTTACAAAGCTCTCTGTTAAAAAAGATATTTTACAAATTGGTTGGCGAAAAACCTCTGGCTCAAATGTTTTTAAAAACATTGGTATCTGGCAAGGAACACTCACTGGTGTTTTAGATATTGGTAAAGGATATTTGGCAGTTTATCTTGCTCAGTATTTTGGCCTGGCAGTTTACTTTCAAGCACTTGCCGGAGTAGCTGCAGTTACTGGGCATAATTGGTCTTGTTTTTTAAAATTTTCTGGTGGAAGAGGCATAGGGACTTTGATTGGTGCTTTCTTGGCTCTATCTCTCAAACTTCTTTGGCCTTCAGTCATTGTTTTAATTGTCTTGGCAATTATATGGAATGCTTCAATTGGAACAATTGTTTTTTTAATGGTTTCTTTAACTTTAGCAGTACAATCCAACCAGTTTGAAACAATAGGAGTGTTAATATTAGGTTCTTTAGTTCCAATATTTATAAAAAGACTTAGCCCAATAAACGAAATTAAAAGTGCAGAGAATAAATCTCTTTTAATACGAAACCGGCTTATTTTTGATGACGATAAAATATCTGGCCTGAGAATTAAGAGGATAATAAAGGGTTTGGGCTGGTGGTAGGGTTGACAGACTAATATTTATTTGGCAAAATAGGAATTAGTCCGTCAAAACGCGGACATTTTTATTAAAAACACTATAATTTCTCAATTCAGTTTATGGACATGAAAAACTTCACTTCAGCCATTAGTCAGATTGCTGAAGAAAAAGGAATTTCTTCAGAAAAAGTTTTAGAAACTATTGAACAGGCCTTGGCTGCAGCTTATAAAAAGGATTACGGAAAAAAGGGACAGATTATAAAGGCAGAACTTGATGAAAAATCAGGTCAAGTTAAATTTTGGCAGGAAAAAACAGTGGTAAATGAAAAAATGATTTATTCAGAAAAAGAACTGGAAGAATTGCAAAAGTCCCCTAAAACCACTGAGGATAAAGAAAAGCTTCGCTTTAATCCAGAAAAGCATATTATGATTGAAGAAGCAAAAAAAATAAATCCTAAAATCAAAATAAATGAAGAGTTGATTATATCTTTAAAATCCAAAGAGGAATATGGAAGGATTGCTGCTCAAACAGCCAAGCAGGTAATCATGCAAAGAATCAGAGAGGCTGAAAAAGAAAGTATTTTTGATGAATATAAGTCAAAAGAAGATAACATTATTTCTGGTATTGTTCAAAGAATAGAAGGTAAAAATGTGTTTTTTGATATTGGAAAAACTTTAGGAGTTTTACCTAGAGAAGAGCAAGTGCTGGGAGAATTTTACAGACCAGGCCAAAGATTAAAACTCTATATCTTAAAGGTTGAAACAACTTCTAAGGGCCCTAAGATTTTTCTTTCCCGCGCTTATCCAAAATTAGTTTCAAAACTTTTTGAACTAGAAGTTCCAGAGATTTCTGCTGGTACAGTATTGATAAAATCAATAGCAAGAGAGTCTGGCTCAAGAACAAAGATTGCAGTTGCTTCACTTGAAGAAGGAATTGACCCAATTGGAGCAGTTGTTGGTCAGCGCGGAACCAGGGTTCAAGTAGTAATCAATGAGCTTGGTGGAGAGAAAATTGATATTATTGAATATTCTGATGATCCCAAAATATATATATCTAATGCTTTAAGTCCAGCTAAGGTTGAAGAAGTTAAGATTATGCCAAAAAACACAGCTTTAGCTATTGTTCCTTATAATCAGTTATCTCTGGCCATAGGAAAAAATGGTCAAAATGTAAGATTAGCTGCTAAATTAACTGGATGGAAAATTGATGTCAGAAGTTCTTCTCAAGAAACAGAAGAAATAAAAGAAAAAAAGCAGGAAAAAGAACCAAAGCCAGCTCCTGCTAAGAAACCAGAGGTCAAAGAAAAAAAGAAAGAGAAAAAAAGAAAAAAGAAAAAATAATTAGTTAAAATATATCATTATGAACTTAATTCCCACTGTTATTGAAAAAACAAAATACGGAGAAAGGGCCTATGACATTTATTCACGGCTACTCAAAGAAAGAATTATTTTCTTAGGAGGACCCATTGTTGATGCAGTGGCTAATTCTATTATTGCCCAAATGCTTTTTTTAGCTTCTCAAGACCCAAAGAAAAGTATTCAACTTTATATTAACTCACCAGGCGGAGTTTTAACTGCAGCTTTGGCAATTTATGATACTATGCAGTATGTAAAATGTCCTGTTTCAACTGTTTGTGTCGGCTCTGCTGCTTCAGGGGCTGCAGTGCTTTTAGGAGCAGGAGCAAAAGGAAAAAGATTTGCCTTGCCTAATTCCCAGATTTTGCTTCATCAGGTGGCTGTAAGCGGCATAAGCGGCCAGGCAATTGAAGTTGAAATTGCTGCCAAACAAATTGTCAGGTTAAAACAGCAGGTAAATAAAATCCTAGCAAAACATACTGGTCAGAAATTAGAAAAAATTGAAAAAGATACTGATAGAGATTTTTACCTTTCTGCTGACGATGCCAAAGATTACGGACTTATTGACCAGGTAATTAAAACAAAAAAATAATTTTAAAATGAGATTTTTAAAATCAAAAAGGTTTTGGTTAATTATACTAACCCTTATTATAATAGGGGTTTTAATTTATTTTATTTTTTTTAAAAAAGATATAATTGAAAACGGCGCTATTCCTTCAAATGGACAAGGTGAAGAAAAAAAAGACAAAACAGAGCCTGCTTCCCAGATCAAATTACCTTTTAGCAATTCCTGGCACAGCGAAGCCTTTATTTTAAGTGTTTTAGACGAAGATTTAGAATCAAAAATAGATAATAATTCTTGTGAAATTAAGGTTGTAACCTATGATAATGAAGAAGAATATTCTACTGGTTGGATTAAAAGAAAATGCAATTATGATTTAAGTATTTCTGTTGGAAAAAGAGAACTATGCGGCTTTGAAGGAAAACAAGCTTGCTGGGTATTTATACGCTCAAAAGACAATGCTAATAACTGGCACAGTCCTAGTTTAGAAAACAAATCCATTGCTTATTTCAACATTGATTGGACTAAACCTTTAATCAGTAAAGTATTTACTGCCAACAGCCAGCAAGAACAAATTTATCCTATTAATGTAGAAGAAAATAACACTTATAATTTTAAAACAAAAGTGTCTGATAACTTTAAAGTTACAGGATGCAATCTTTATATCAATAATCAAGACCAAGGAATGATGTCATCGTCAGGTTCTTGTGGAAAAGGATGCATTTTAGAAAAAGAATTTACTCCAGTTGAAACCGGCTTTTATCGAGTTTATGCCGCCTGCAAAGATGCTGCCGGAAACATTTCAAAAAGTGAAACTATCAATGCAAAAACAAATTTAGCTCCAGAAATAACGTCTTGTAGGGTTAGTCCAGTAGAAGGAAATATAAACACTGAATTTAATTTTTTCGTTGAAGTGTCAAATCCAGATGATGATATTCTTAGTTTTAATTGGAACATTGATGATAATGAAATTTCAAATACTAAAAACCCAAGTCATTATTTTACGAGCCCTGGCACTTATAAACCGCAGGTAATTGTTTCTGATGATCAAGGCGCTAGTGATTCTTGCGCTACTGCTTGGGTTAGCGTCCAAAATTAAAATATGAGAAAAAATATTATTATTTTCTTAGCTATAATTTCAGGGTTTATTATTTTCAAAGCTGATTTTTGCCTGGCACTAAATAATCCAGAAAATCCTAGTGTGTCAGACATTGGCGAAGCCAAAGCTACCCTTAAATGGTCTTGGTCTGAAAATGGCGGCACTATTAAACAATTTAAGGTTTTATATAAAGAAGAAGGGGCACTTGTTTGGACGACAAGATACCCCATGGCAGGCAATGGCAATATTGAATACAAACTAATGGGATTGTTTGAAAACACTACTTATCACTGGAGAATTAAGGCTGAAGCACAGAACCCGGCAAATGATAGTAATTTTGTTGATGGTCCAGACTTTGCAACAATTCAAGCTCAAGCCCCCCCTCCCCCGCCTGAAGAAAACGGTGGAGTTTTAAAATTTTTCACATCATTAGAAAATCCTTTAGGCCAAGACAATTTTTGGGACGCAATGAATGCTGCTTCAAATTTTCTTGTTTTAGCTGCTTTTATTATTGCTCCGATTTTAATAATTTACTCTGCTTTTTTAATGATTTTTGCTACTGGAGATGCAGCTAAAATTAATAAAGCTAAATCCATAATTACCTGGACTCTTGTAGCTTTAGCGCTTACTTTATCTGCTAAAATGCTGCCTGGAATAATTAAAGAAATATTTATCAATTAAAAACAATGGCTTTATTGTCTAGATAGCTATTTCAACAGAGTAAAAAGTGTTAATATATTAAAATATGAATAAAAAAGATCTTCTTATTCTCTTTGTTGTTATTTTACGACTAATCACTTTAAAACCTGATTTTTGTCTTGCATTATTAGACAAGCCAATAAATCCCGAAACATTAGAGCCCGTTGGTGAAGGCAGTGCCATTCTTCAATGGGAATGGTATGAAAATGAAGATGGTGATACGCTTAAGCAGTTTAAAATTCTATACAAAGACATAGAGTCAACAGTATGGACACCAAGGTATCCTATTGAAGATAGTGGTATTATAACATATAACTTAATGGGCTTAGTTGAAGACACTACTTATCAGTGGAGGGTTAAGGCTGAAGCACAGGACCCAGCAAATGATAGTAGTTTTACTGATGACATAGAATTCACAACAATACAAGCTCCAATTCCTCTGCCTGATGAAAATGGTAATGGCAGACCCTTGATCCCAATAACATTAGAAAATCCCTTAGACCAAGACAATATCTGGGATGCAATAGATGCAGTTTTAAACTTTCTTATTTTAATTGCTTTTGTCATTGCTCCGATTTTAATAATTTACTCTGCTTTTTTAATAATTTTTGCTACTGGAGATGCAGTTAAAATTAATAAAGCAAAATCCATAATTACCTGGACCCTTGTTGCTTTAGCAATTATTCTATTTTCCAAAGGACTGCCATCAGTTATTAAAGAAATGATGGGAGGATAGTATTAAGTATTTAGTATTAGGTATTAAGCACAACAACGCTGGGAATTCCCAGCGTTGTTTTAATCTATTTAAAAAGCAGTGCTGGTTTGACTTTTGAAAAACATTTGATATAATTAAATTGTATTTTAGGTAAATTAATTTTGGAATTTGGAACTATTAAAACAATGTCAGTTTTTAAAAAAATATTTTTGCAATTCGCTGAAATTGTGCTAAATAGCCAATTTCCTGTTTTAGAATATGACTCAATTAACCCTATTAATAGCAGGGATTATTTCCCTTTCAATTGGAACAGTGCTCGGTTATTACGCTCGTCAGTCAATAGCAAGAAGGGACTGGAAGACAATTGAAGGAAAGATACAAAAAAAGATTGAAAAAACAACTCAAGAAGTTTCCAAGATTATTTCTAATGCCAAGAATAAAGCTTCTTTGGTTTTAGATGACGCAAAAAAGGAAGCGTATATAACAAGAAAAAGATTAAATAGAGGCGAACAGCTACTCCTAAAAAGAGAAGGTGTTTTAGATAAAAAAATATCTGATTTTGAATTAAAACAAAGTGATTTTGAACAAAAAGTAGAAAAAGTAAAGCGAATCAAATCTTCTTTGGAAAAATTAAAGGAAGAAGCTACCAAAAAGCTGGAAAGTGTTGCTATGATGAACAAAAAACAAGCCAAAGAAGAGCTTTTAAAGGCAGTGGAAGATAAACATCAGTTAGATATTTTAGAAAGATTAAGAAAACTAGAAACCGAAGGTTATGAAAGATATGAGAAAAAAGCTAAGGAAGTTTTAGCTACTGCAATTCAAAAGTATGCCTTATCCCAAGCCCAAGAAACAACCACTACTACTATTGCCCTGCCCAATGAAGATATTAAAGGAAGAATAATTGGTAAAGAGGGCAGAAACATCAAGACCCTTGAAAGATTAACAGGAGTAGAAATAATAGTTGATGAAACACCAGAAACAGTTGTAATTTCTGGTTTTGACCCAGTAAGGCGTCAAATAGCTAAAGTTGCACTGGATAAATTAATATTAGATGGAAGAATTCAACCAGCCAGAATTGAAGAAAAAGTAAAAGAAGCTAACCAGGAAATAAACAGCCAGATTAAAAAAGCTGGAGAAGTAGCTGCCTATGAATTTAGTCTGGTTGGGTTAAACCCAAAACTAATGCAGCTTTTAGGAAGATTAAAGTTCAGAACAAGTTATGGTCAGAATGTTTTACTCCACTCAATTGAAGTAGCATATTTATCTGCATTCTTAGCTGATGAGATTGGAGCTAATTCTTTGGTTTGTAAAAAAGCTGGTTTATTCCATGATATTGGAAAAGCAGTTGACCATCAGATAGAAGGTTCTCATGTTGATATAGGGAGAAAAATCTTAGAGAAATTTAATATAGAAGAAGAAGTTATTAATGCAATGAAGTCTCATCATGGAGAATATCCAAATGAAAGCATTGAATCAATCTTAGTGCAGGTTGGAGACCAGATTTCAGGCACCAGACCAGGAGCAAGAAAAGATACTTTAGAAAACTATCTTAAAAGACTGTCTAGTTTGGAAAATATAGCTTTAGCTTTTAATGGAGTAGAAAAAGCCTGGGCCCTTCAAGCAGGAAGAGAAATAAGGGTTTTTGTGAAATCAGGAGAAGTTGATGATTTTGGAGCAAAGAATTTGGCTAGAGAAATTGCCAGAAAAATCCAGGACGAACTGCGCTACCCAGGAGAAATAAAAGTTAATGTAATAAGAGAAACAAGAGTAATAGAATACGCAAAGTAAAATAACTCTCAAAACAAAAACAGCGAAAATTCCGCTGTTTTTGTGTTTTTGAGCGGGTGAAGGGAATCGAACCCTCATTATTTGGTTGGAAACCAAAAGTTCTACCACTAAACTACACCCGCTTTTGTTTAGTCGGGGCACCCAGACTCGAACTGGGATTAAATCCTCCCAAAGGACTCGTGCTAGCCATTACACTATGCCCCGTTTTGCTTTAGAATTTTAGCAATTTGTTTTTGTTTGGTCAATGAATGTGGTAAAATAATGAAAATAATATGAATTTATTTAGAAAAATTATTTCAGAATTAAATATTTTTGCCCAGTGCAAGAAATATAATCTTTCTTTGTGGCAATGCCCTCAGTTTCTTTTTCTGGTTATGGGAACAATTATTATAGTATCTAGCTTATTTGCCTATGCACTTGGCACCCATTATATTGAAAATCCATTAATTGTTGCATTTACAATACAGATTCTGGCAGGAATTTTGTTAATTATTGCTGTAATTATTACTCGTAGTTTTGAAAGATTGGCTGAGGCAAGCCGCTTAAAGTCAGAGTTTATAAGTATTGTGTCCCACCAGCTACGCTCTCCTTTATCTAATTTAAAATGGACTATTGAGCTGATTATGTCTGGAAAATTAGGAAAGATTGAAGAAAAACAAACCGAATATTTTAAAATTATAAAAGAGAACAGCAGCAGAATGCATGAGCTGATTTCTGATTTATTAACAGTATCAAGAATTGAAAGTGCTAAACTGCCTTTCAAAAAACAGGAGTTTTCAATGGAAGAATTAACAAAAACTTTAATCAATGAGTATAAGACTCTTGCAAGCGCTACCAATGTAAAAGTTATTTTAGTAAATGACAAAAACCTTCCCAAAGCTTTTTCTGATCCCTCACGCATTAAACTGGTTATGGAAAACCTTTTAGATAATGCTATTAGATATACAAAAGAAAAAGGAAAGGTTGAAATAAATCTTTCTCAAAAGAACAATAACATTCTTTTTTCAATAAAAGATAATGGCGTGGGTGTTCCAGAGAAAGATCAGAAATATATTTTTCAGAAATTTTTCCGTTCAGAAAATATTTTAAGACACCAAACAAAAGGCTCGGGTTTGGGATTATATATTTCAAGAGAAATCGTTAAAAGAGCAAAGGGTAAAATAGGATTTGATTCAAAAGAAGGTAAAGGGTCGACGTTTTGGTTTGCAATACCAATTAAATAACAAACAACAAAAACAAGAAGCGGAAAACGCATTGTTTCTTATCCCTGTAATATGAAAACTATTTTATTTATTGAAGATGAGTCTGCGCTTCAGAAGACAATTGGTGAAGTATTAAAACAAGAGGGTTATGAATTAATTTCTGCACTTAATGGAGAAATCGGATTAAGGCTGGCCAAGGAAAAAAAGCCGGATTTAATTCTTCTTGATCTTGTGCTTCCGAAAATGAATGGCTTTGATGTTCTTAAAAAACTAAAAGAAAATAGTGATACAAAAAACATTCCAGTAATTGTTTTAACAAACCTTGAGGCAATGGATGATATAGATAAGGCAATTGAACTTGGAGCCACAACTTATCTGGTAAAAGCGCAATATACTTTAGAAGAAGTAATAGAAAAAGTTAAAAAAGTTCTTGGTTAACAATATTTATTAGTTTTTAACTACTAATCATAAATGAAGGTAGAACCACAACAATTAAAAGCCTTTTTAATTGACGCTAATCTGCTTACAGAAGAACAGTTTAACGAAGTACGTAAAAAAGCTAAAAAAACAAAGCATGAAATTAGTGATGTTTTAGTTTCCGAGGGCTTAATCAATCAAGACCAATTAATAAAACTAGAGGCATACATATTAGGTATTCCTTTTGTTGATTTGGAAAAAGAAACTATTGATCCTAAAGTTTTGAAAATTGTTCCAGAGCCAATTGCTCGTTCTCACAATATTGTTGCTTTCAGAAAATCAGGGAACAATCTTGAAGTGGCAATGCTCGACCCAAAAGACTTAAGGACTATTGAATTTATTAAAAAAACAACAAATCTAAAAATTTTACCTCGATTAACTAGTATCAAATCAATTAAAAGCGTGTTACTCCAGTATCAAAAAACATTGGAGGCTGAGTTTGGAGAAATTATTAAAAAAGAGGTTGGAGTAATCAAACCAGTTGAAGAAGAAAAACTTGAAGAAAAAGCTGAACTGGAAAAAATGGCAGAAGAACTGCCTGTTATTAGAATCGTTGATACTCTAATGAAGCATGCAATTCTACAGCGCGCTTCAGACATCCATATTGAGCTAATTGAAAAAGAGGTCTTAGTCAGGTATAGGATTGATGGAATTCTAAGAGATGCTATGACCTTGCCAAAATTAGCATCTTCAGGAATTGTGGCGCGAATAAAAGTGCTTTCCAACCTAAAACTAGACGAACATCGTTTGCCTCAGGATGGTCGTTTTAAAATAGAGACTGAGGATTATAAATACTCAATCAGAGTTTCAATATTACCAGTTTTTGATGGTGAAAAGGTGGTTATGAGGCTTTTAGCAGAAACCACTAAAGCTTTTACTTTAGAACAATTAGGTTTAATTGAAGAAAATCTGGAGAAAGTTCAAGATTCTTTGCGGAAACCAGTAGGAATGATTTTAATAACGGGACCAACTGGTTCTGGAAAAACCACTACCCTCTATTCAATGATGGATATTTTAAATAACCCAGGAATCAATATTTCTACTGTTGAAGACCCTATTGAATATAGGATGCCAAGAATCAATCAAACTCAAGTAAGAGCAAAAATTGGTTTAACTTTTGCAAATGGTCTAAGGTCTTTGCTACGACAAGACCCAGACATTATTATGGTTGGAGAAATAAGAGACAATGAAACAGCTAATCTTTGTATTAATGCCTCTTTAACAGGACATTTGGTTTTATCAACTTTACATACTAATTCTGCTGCTGGATCTCTGCCGCGGTTAATGGATATGAAATGCGAGCCATTTTTAATTGCATCAACCTTAAACTGTATCTTAGCCCAACGATTAGTAAGAAGGCTTTGCGGCGAAAAAGAAAAATACAAACTTAAAGATGCTGAATTAAAAGAAATCTCAAAATATTGTGATTTGGAAACAATCCTAAAAATCTTAAAACAAGAAAAACTCGTAGGCCAAAGAGCGACTTGGAAAAACATTCCTTTTTACAAGCCAAAACCCAGCAAAGAATGCCCTGATGGTTATAAAGGAAGAATAGGAATTTTTGAGGTTTTGCCAGTTACAGAAACAATTAAAGAGCTGATTATAGCTAAAGCTATTTCAGACCGGATTCATCAGCAGGCAAAAAGCGAAGGAATGAGAACAATGGTTGAAGATGGTTTTATCAAAGCAGCTCAAGGAATAACTTCTATTGAAGAAGTATTAAGGGCAATAGTTGAATAATTTCAATACCCTAATCTTAATGCCAAGATATTTTTACAAAGCCAAATCTGTTAAAGGAGAGGAAAAATCAGGATTTTTAGAAGCAAAAGATACCCATCAATTATCCCAGAAATTGCACGCTCAGGGATTTGTTTTAATTAAAGCCCAATTATCAGAAGAATTGAAAAAACAAAAACTCAATATTGACCTTCCTACTTTTGGCGGGGTGCCTTTAACAGAAAAAATGTTTTTTGTCAGAAACCTCCAGGTTATGATTGCAGCAGGGCTTCCTTTGCCTCGTGCAATCAATGCTCTGTCAAAACAAGTAAAAACTCCTGAATTTAAAAAAGCGCTTTCAGAAATTAAAGACAAGGTTGTAGAAGGAAAAAGCCTTTCTGAAGCTATGAGTTATTATCCGTCTGTTTTCCCTCAGCTTTTAAGAAGCATGGTAAAAGTGGGGGAAGAATCAGGAACCTTAGAAAAGATTTTAGGGGTGCTAAGCGCGCAGATGGGAAAAGAACATGTTTTAAGGTCCAGAGTGCAAAGCGCCATGATTTATCCAATTATAATCATTTGTGCCATGATTGCTGTTGGTGCGCTGATGCTTATTATGGTTGTTCCAAAATTAGCTGAAACGTTTGAAGATTTAAATATTGAACTTCCGGTTACTACAAAGATTATTATTGGTTTTGGCACTTTTGTAGCAAATTACTGGCACTTACTGCTTTTAGGCCTGATAATATTTATTATTTTTCTAATGAGGATTTTAAAAATACAAGCAGTTAAAAAAATATCTGACAGGATTTTTCTAAGAGTTCCTGTTATATCCTCAATTATTAAAGCAACTAATTCTGCATATACAACAAGAAACTTAAGCTCTTTAATTGGAGCAGGAGTTTCTTTGCCCAGGTCTTTGGAAATTACTGCTGGCACTTTAGGTAATTTCTATTTTAAGACAGCTATGAATGAAGCAGCAGAAAAAGTAAGAAAAGGAGGTAAATTGTCTGAGGTTTTGGCTAGCTATAAAGGTGTTTATCCTCTAATTGTTATCCAGATGGTGGCTGTGGGAGAAGAAACTGGTGAAACTTCTGCTATTTTATCAGAATTAGCAGATTTTTTTGAAGAAGAAGTATCCACCACTACAAAAAACATAGCTTCTGTGATTGAGCCCGTTCTAATGATTATTATTGGAATTACAATTGGTTTTTTTGCGGTTTCAATGGTTCAGCCAATGTATAGCATGCTTGGGAGTGTCTAATAAAGAAAATGTTAAAATTCAAATGTCAAAATCTAAAACATAGAGGATTCACGCTTATTGAAATTATAACAGTGGTTGGGATTCTATTGATTATAACAGCCACTGCTATTCCAGCTTACAGGAATTTCCAAAAGCAGTCTGATTTAATAAACACAACAGAAGAAATAATTAATGTTTTAAGGCTTGCCCAAAGCAAGACCTTAGCTTCAGAACAAGCCAGTCAGTGGGGAATTCATTTCTTGGCTTCAGAATATATTTTATTTAAAGGAGCAGATTATGATTCACGTGACAGTTCTTTTGACAAGAATTATATTGTACCTAGTTTAGTTGAAATTCACGAGGTTGATCTTAAAGGAGCTGGATTTGATGTTGTTTTTGAAAGAATTATTGGCCAGACAAATCAATTTGGAAGCATTTCTTTAAGATTAAAAGCTAATACTTTAGAAACAAGAACAATTATTGTTGAATCGTCTGGCCAGATATTCTCCCAGCAAATTGTTCCCAGTGATACTGAAAGAATTAAGGATTCAAGACATACTCATTTCAACTATGCCCGCCAGATTGATACTTCAATTGAAATTCTTACTCTAACTTTTACTTATGACAGTTCAAGCTTTTCAGAAGATATTAGACTTATTGACAATATCAAAGATAATCAAATCTTTTGGGAAGGTGAAGTGAATGTTAATGAAGAGATACAAAAAATCAAAATTCATACCCACAATCTTAATGATCCTGTTTTTAATACTGATTTTTGTGTGCACAGAGATAAAAGATACAATAATAAATCCTTGAAAATTGAAATCAGTGGAGATTCAACAGGAGATTTAATTAATTACGACAGCGCTGGTCAAACAATTCAAGGAAGTTCAATTTATGTTTCGGAACCTATCTGGTAATAAAACCCCCACCAATTTTCGTTTTTTCAAACAAAAGATGGTGGGGAGTAAGGGAATGTCGCTAATAGAAATATTGGTAGCTGTTTTTATTATATCTGCTGCTTTAAGCAGCGTGTTGGGCTTAACTTCTTTTTCGTTAAATGCTGTTAGTTTTACAAAACAAAGCTATGAGGCAAATATCCTGGCCCAGGAATTAATAGAGCAAGTTAGAAACTTCAGAGATCAAACAGAATGGAATATTGATGGCTTGGAAATATTAACTAATGGCATTGACTACTATGTTTCTAAAACCAGTAGTCCTGAAGAATGGCAAATAATTCAAGGTACAGAAACCATTAATGGTTTTACAAGAAAAATAGTTTTTGAAGAAGTGAAAAGAGATGGTAGCGACAACATTGTTGAAAGCGGTGGAATAATTAACCCAAACACTAAAAAGATTACAGCAACTATTTTATGGCAGGAAAGAAATAAAACACATCAGATAGAACTAATAACCTATTTAACCAACTGGAAACAATGAAAAAAACAAAAGGTTTTACCTTAACAGAAATGCTGGTATATATAAGTGTTTCATCAATAATTATTTTAACTATTGCTTCTTTTGTTCTTTGGGTCAATCGCTCTAGCACTAAAATTAAAGTATTAAAAGAGGTTTTAAATAACAGCAAGTCTGCCATGGAAACAATGTCTTATGAAATAAAGCATGCAAAAAGCATTTACAGCTCAACTTCTGTTTTTTCAACTCATCCTGGCCAATTATCTTTAGAAACTCCAAATTATGCTCAAAAAGATGAAGATGTAAGTTATATTGATTTTTTTGTTTGTGAGCAAAAGCTTTGTTTAAAAAAAGAAAACCAAGATCTAATTGTTTTAACTTCTGACAAAGTACAAGTTAAGAATCTGGAATTTAATCAAGTTGCCACAAGTTCTGTTCAAATAAATTTAAAAATTGATTATCTGGCTCCATCAGATAAGCCAGAGTATCAAGCTTCAATCAACACAACTTCTACTGTATCAATAAGAACATATTAATAATGAATAATAAAAAAAATAAAGAAAAAGGATTTGCCCTTGTTTACGCTGCTGTTTTAGTTTTAGCAATGATTATTACTGCAGCAACCAGTATTGCTGCTTTAACTTACAATGAACAGATTATATTCAGAGATGCTATTAAATCAACTCAAGCCTATTATGCTGCTGAATCTGGACTTGAAGACATGGTCTTAAGACTGGAAAATGATATGAACCTGCCAAGCTCTTATAGCTTTAATGTTGGTACAGCTTCTGTTAACAACACTGTCTCTACTGAAATAGCAGGGTCAAGAATAGTTACTGCCGAGGGTAACTCTTCAGACAAAATCAGGAAACTTGAGGCAGTTTATCAAGTATCAACTCAGGAAATAGCTTTTTATTATGGGGCTCAGATTGGAGAGGGAGGAATGGAAATGGGAAACAATTCTATAGTTGGGGGCAATATTTACTCTAACGGCACTGTTTTTGGAGATGGTACAATTGAACATACAATTATTGTTGCAAACAATGGCAATAGAATTGAAGGAGTGAATGTTGGACAAGACGCCAAAGCTTATAGCTGTAAAGATTGTGATATTGGTGGTGATTTAACTTATGTTACAGGAGGCACGCTCGATAATTGTGATGTTAGTGGATCTACTACCCAGCAATCTGAAGAAATACAGCCAAAAAGCCTTCCCATTCCTCAGTCTGAAATTGATGAATGGAAGCAAGATGCAGAAGCAGGAGGAATAATTGAAGGTGATTACATAATTTCTGGAAGAACTACTGAAGATCTTGGACCCAAAAAAATCACTGGCCAGCTTATTGTTGATAATCTTGCCACTTTAAACATAACAGGATCTATCTGGACAGTTAATGGAATCAGAATTGATAATGGGGCTAGAATTCAACTTGATACTCTTTCATATGGTTCTTTGAGCGGAGTACTGTTAACTGATGGCAAGGTGAAAATCAAACCAGGCACTGTTTTAACAGGAAGCGGACAATCAAGCAGCTATTTATTGGTTTTATCAACAAACCCTGAAACTGAAAGTAAAATTGATCCTGCTATTGACGTTGACAATAATAGTGATTCTGCAATTTTTTACACAACCCAAGGATTGGTTGTGCTACGAAATAACGTCACAGCTAAAGAAGTAACAGGATACAAGGTTTATCTTGACAATAATGCTGTGATTCTTTATGAGTCAGGTTTAAGAGATGCAAGTTTTTCTTCCGGACCAGGGGGCTCCTGGAAAGTGACCAGCTGGAAAGAGATAGAATAAGAACCTTGTCCATCCCTTCCAATTTTTTCATTTTTAAATTTAAAATTCGATTAAAAAATAATCGTGAGCATAAAATTATTTTAGAAGAGTTGGAAAAAGCAGAGTAAAAAGGTAAAATATTTAAATAAAAACCAAAAAGAATAAAAATGTTGGAATATTTTAGTATAAAACGGGAAGTATTTGGACTAGACATATCTAATTTGTCATTGAAAATTGCCCAGATTAAAAAGAAAGAAGGGAAATTAAAGCTTGTTTCTTTTGGAGAAACAAAAGTAGAACCAGGTATAATCAAAAATGGAGAAATCATTGATGATAATAAACTAGCCAGAACAATTGAAACAGCTATCAGACAGGTAAAAGGAGAAAAAATAAACACAAAGTATGTAATTGCTTCTTTGCCAGAGGAAAAGGCATTTTTGCAAGTAATTCAAATGCCAAAAGTTCCAAAAGAAGATTTGGGTTCAGCTGTAATCTATGAAGCTGAAAACTATATACCTACTGCCCTAGAACAAGTTTATTTAGATTTTCAAATCGTGCCGCCAATAAAGAATCATCTGGACCATTATGATGTTTTAATTGCTGCTCTGCCTAAAGAAATAGTTAATCCTTATGCTTCATCTTTAAAATTAGCAGGATTAGAACCTGTTGTTTTGGAAATAGAATCTTTAGCTATTGTTAGAGCTTTAGTAAAAGACGAACTAACAACCTTACCTATTCTTTTAATTGATTTTGGAGCCACAAGAACCAGCTTTATCATATTTTCAGGTCATTCTTTAAGATTTACTTCCTCAATTTCAGTCTCTTCAAATACCCTTACTGAAATAATTATGAAAGCTCTAGATGTGAGTCAAAAAAAAGCAGAAGATCTAAAAATTAAACACGGCTTAACAGGAAAAACTAAAGCAAATACTCGTAAGATAGCAACAAAAAAAGAAGAGGGGGAAATATTTGAGGCACTTATCCCAGCTTTAGTTGATTTAACCCAGCAAATTAAAAAACACCTGGAATACTACCAAACTCATGCTGGTCATGAACATTTAGCGTCTGAGAATAAAAATGTTTCAAAAATTATTCTTTGCGGAGGAGGTTCAAATCTCAAAGGGCTTCCTGAATTACTTTCAATGGAATTAAAACTACCTGTTGAAATTGGGAATCCTTGGATAAATATTTTGAAAGAAGAAAATGAAGCAACCGAACTAACAAAGGAACAATCCCTGGCATATACTACTGCGTTGGGATTAGCGCTAAAAGCAATAAAAGAAAATAATGGACTATAATACATGATTAATTTACTGCCAGAGGAGCAAAAACAAAAGCTTTTGGAAGAAGAACATTTTAGACTGACTTTGATTTTGGGAACTCTTTTTATTTGTTTTTTAGTTTGCTTGTCTTTAATTCTTTTTCTAATAAAGAATTATACTTCGTGGGATTTGGAAGCTGAAAAAATATTGCTGTCCCAAAAAGAAAAAACTCTCTCTTTAAATCAGGACTTAGAAAAAGAAATAAAGCAGTCAAATATCTTTCTTTTTGAGCTAGACTCTTTTTATGGACAAGTAATAGGTGTAACTCAGGTTTTAGAAATTGTGGATGGAACTCTTCCTGCTAAAGTTTACTTAACGAGTTTTGATTTTATACTTCCAAGAACAAAAGGTAAAGACAAACCGCGTATATCCATAAGTGGTTTTAGTCCTGACAGAAACACCTTATTAAACTTTCAAGAGAATCTAAAAAATGAACAATCCTTCTCTGATATTTATGTTTCTCCTGAAAGTTGGATAGAGCCAGAAAATCTTGATTTTGATATTAGTTTTAGGTTTAACAAGGAAATTCAATGACTTTAAAAAACAGGGTTAAACTATCACTGGCTATCTTTGTTACTTTAAGCATTTTTATGATTGTTTTTTTAATTTATCCTCTTTTCAAAGATATAAAAGAAAATGCTGCAGAATTATCTTTGAAAAAACAGGGTTCGCTTTACCTTGACACTAAACTGGAAAATATTGAAGAGTTTCGAAGAGGTTATAAAGAGATAAAGGCAAACTTAGAAAAAGGTGAAAATTTATTTGTTAATTCAGAGGCACCTGTTGATTTTATTGGTTTTTTAGAGGACATCTCAGAGGATTCTAATGTTTCTATTAAAATTTCTCCTTCTGAACCAACAAAAAAAACAGGTGATTCATGGTATTCAATTATTTTCCAAGTTAATGCTGTTTCCAGTTTCCCTAATTTGTTAAGATTTATTGAAAAAATGGAATCTGGTCCTTATTTAATTCAGATTGAGAGTATAAATATAACTCGCTTAGCTCTAGAGAATTTAAAATCAAAAGAATTACAAGCATATTCTGTTGGTGATGCTAGTGCCAGTTTTTCAATCAAAGCATTTGCTAATCAAGTTTCCAAGCTATGAAAAAACTAAAGGCAGTTAAATTAAAACAAATAAAAGCTTTTATTAAAAAACTGCCCAAAAAGCTAGCAGGAAAAGCGTTTCTTACTTTTTTGGGACTTTTTGTGCTGTCTTTAATATTTGGCGGTCTCATATTTTACAGATATAGTATTATTCCCCAGCCAGAACCTGTAGAAGAAGGAGAGGTGGGATTAAAATTCAAATCAGAATTATATCAGAAAATTCTAGAAGTCTGGCAAAATAAAGAAGAGCGATTTGAGAAAACTGCCACCAAACAATATTTAAACCTTTTTATTAGGTAGCAGAATTATTTTAAAAACAAGAAAGGGTTTGATTTTTTTTGATTTTAAGCTAAAATAATGGTATCCTTTTATCCTAAAAGTCTCCTATGCCCTTGTAGCTTAACTGGAAAAAGCAAGACCCTTCTAAGGTCGAGAGTGCAGGTCCGAGTCCTGCCAAGGGCACATATTTTCAGAAAGAGAAAATTGAATAAATTATTTTAAAACTTATGTTAATCCCAAAGAAAAAAGAAAAGATTATAAAAGAGCATAAAAAGCACGGACAAGATACTGGATCTAGTGAGGTTCAGATTGCTTTACTTTCTGAGCAGATTAAAGAACTTTTAGCGCATTTAAAAAAACACCCCAAAGACCTTCATTCAAAAAAGGGATTATTAAAAATGGTTTCAAAAAGAAGAAAGCTTTTAAAATTCTTAAAAAATGAAAGCACAAGAAGATATAATGCAATTATTAAAAAAGTGGGTCTTAAAAAATAGCTATGACAATGAAACATGCTAGCCAAAGAATAGCGCTTTTTATTGATGTTCAGAATCTTTATCATTCTGCAAAGAACCTTTATAGTTCACGGGTTAATTTTAATGAAATTTTAAAAACAGCGGTTAGCGGAAGAAGTTTAATAAGAGCTTTTGCCTATGTGGTTAGCACAAAAACTGGTGAAGAAAAGCCTTTTTTTGAAGCTTTAACAAAGCTTGGCATTGAAACAAGAGTACGTGAATTGCAGGAATTTTATGGCGGTGCGAAAAAAGCTGACTGGGATGTAGGCATGACTGTTGATGCTATCAGGATTTCTCCTACAATAGACACAATTGTTCTGGCTTCTGGAGACGGTGATTTTCTTCAGTTAATTGAATATTTAAAAAATCGAGGTAAAAGAGTTGAAGTGATTGCTTTTGGCAGGTCAGCTTCTTCAATGCTGAAAAAAGAGGCTGATGAATTCATTGATATAGACAAAAGCCCAAGAAAATATTTATTAAAAAAGTAGTTGAATTATCTGTGTCTGAAAAATTTAAACTAGAAATCGCAAAAAGAAATCTAACAGCTGAAATTACAGATTTAACAGAACAAAGTAATGGTTCTGTTTTTGTTCAGTATGGAGAAACAATGCTTCTGGCAACAGCCGTAATGTCAACCAGAGAAACCAATCTTGATTACTTTCCACTTAGCGTTAACTATGAAGAGAAGTTTTATGCTGCTGGTAAGATTAAAGGCCCAAGATACATAAAGCGAGAAGGCAGACCCACAGATGAAGCAATTTGTAATTCCAGGTTAATTGACAGAGCTATCAGGCCTTTGTTTGATAAAAAGCTGAAAAGAGATATCCAGGTTATAACAACTATTCTTTCCTGGGATGGAGAAAATGATCCTGATATTTTAGGTCTTTTAGCAGCATCTTTAGCTCTTTCAATATCTGATATTCCATGGCAGGGACCTTTAGCAACAGTAAGGATAGGAAGAGTTGAAGATAAATTTATCCTCAATCCAACTTATGAACAGCTTGAGAAAAGTGATATGAATATTGTTTTTACTGCAGTGGAAAAAGAAAAAGAGATTTTGATTAATATGATTGAAGGAAACTTCAATGAAGTGAATGATTCTTTAATTTTAGATGCATATAAGTCTGCAGAACCTTATCTTAAAAAAATAATTGATTTTGAGAATAAAATCATAGAAAAAAAAGGAAAAGAAAAAATTGTTATAGCAGAACCTGTAAAAGAAATTGAATTGGAAAATGAAGTTAACAAGATTTTAAAAGATAAATTAGAAAAAGCGCTTTTTCAAAAAGATAAAAAACTAAGAAAGCACGAAATCAGTCAGTTAAAAGAAGAAGTAATTGTTTTCGCAAAAGATAATTATCCGGAGAAAATCAGTCGTGCTGTTGAGTTCTTTGACGAACAAGTCAGGAAAATTGTTAGAACTAATATATTGGAGAAAGAAAAAAGAATTGATGGAAGAAAATTAGATGAAATAAGAAAGCTTGATTCTAGTGTGGGTCTTATTCCAAGAACTCATGGCTCTGGCATATTTTTAAGAGGGCAGACAAAATCTCTGTCAATCCTTACTTTAGGTGCTCCTGGCGACGTACAGCTGCTTGAAGGCATGGAAATTGTAGGGAAGAAACGTTTCATGCATCACTATAACTTTCCTCCTTATTCAGTAGGAGAAACAAGGCCCATCAGAGGACCAGGTAGAAGAGAGATTGGTCATGGTGTTTTAGCTGAAAAATCCTTGGCTCCTTTAATTCCTTCCTCTGATGAATTTCCTTATACAATAAGGATTGTTTCTGAGATATTGTCTTCTAATGGTTCAACAAGCATGGCTTCTGTTTGCAGCTCCTCTTTAGCACTGATGGATGCTGGAGTTCCGATAAAAGCTCCTGTGGCTGGAATCTCCATAGGCCTGGTTGTTGAATCTGGGGTAAAATTCCTAAACAGTCAGACCAATTACAAGATTTTAACTGATATTCAGGGACCTGAAGATCATAATGGTGATATGGATTTTAAATTAGCAGGCACAAGAAAAGGAGCAACAGCAATCCAGATGGATATAAAGGTTGGAGGAATCACAGAAAAGATATTGAAAGAATCACTGGAAAAAGCAAAGAAATCAAGGATTGAGATTTTAAATGAAATGAAAAAAACTTTAGAGAAACCAAGGCCAGGGCTTTCTCCTTATGCTCCAAGAATTTTGGTTGTTCAGATTAATCCAGAGAAAATTGGAAAGGTTATTGGGCCAGGCGGAAAAGTAATAAATGAAATAATTGAAGAATGCAATGTTTCTATTGATATTGAAGAGTCAGGAAAAGTTTTCATTACCGCAGAAAAAGAAGAAGCTGCAAAAAAAGCTGTTTCCTGGATAAAGAATATTACAAGAGAAGTAAAAGTAGGAGAGGTTTTTCAGGGAAAGATAACAAGAATTTTGGATTTTGGAGCTTTTGTTGAAATACTTCCTGGACAAGAAGGTTTAATTCATATTTCAAAACTAGCGCCCTACAGGGTGAAAAAAGTTACAGATGTTGTTAAAATAGGAGATGTGGTAGAAGTAAAGATAATTTTTATTGATGCGCAAGGAAGAATAGATTTGTCTTTAAATAAAAAAGATAAATATAAGAAGTATGTCAAATCACATAGAAGAAAATAACAAAGAAAAAGAAAAAGAGTTAAAGTTCCTTAAAGCAAAAATTAAAACCCCTCTAGAAAGGGCTCAGGAAAAGTTAAGAAGAACTCCTCTGGATGAAACCAGCGGTTTTTCAAACCAAGAACAAAAACAAGCACCCGAACCGAAACCAGCCCAAGCACCAACACCAGAGGCAAAACCATTAGAAGAAATTCCTCCTGAGCCAATTAAAAAAGAAGAGGTTTCAGTATCACCAACGCCAGAGCCAAAACCAGAACCAAAACCAACACCAACACCAGCACCAGAGCCAACCCCACCAGTATCAACACAACAAGCAAAAGAAGAATTAAAACAAGCTTTAGAAGAAAAACCAAGTCTAAAAGAAGCGATGCCTGAACTAAAACCACAGGAGTCAGCGCCTGAAAGAAAAGAGGAGCCTTCTTTTGAGAAACCAATAACACTCAAACCAGAAGAAGAAAAGTTAGAACGTTTGAAAAGAGAAGAAATACGAACAATGAAAAAAGATGTTAAAAGCTCAAGAGAGCTTGAAGTTAAAAAAGAAAGGGAAAGAATTGTTGGATTGCAGGCTGAAACAAAAAAACCAGGAATCACACCTGAAACAAGGCCAGGGGTCGTACCAGAACCAACGAAAGAAGAATTGCTTATTCCTAAACCACCCAAGAGACCATCGCCACTGAAAAAAATCTTTGTAAGGGTTGGTATTTTTGGTCTTGTTGTTTTAATTATAGGTTTTGTTTATTGGTTTCTCACTCAAAAACAGCAATTAACAATAGATGAAGAAGTTTCTCAAGAAGAACAAGAAATTCCAGAAGAGGTTGTTGAAGAACCGGAGATTGTTATACCTGAATCTTTGATTACTATTAAAGACGCCCTTACTTTTAATGCTACTGATACTGAGGGTATAAAAGATATTTACAGTCAAGTAACAAGTGAAGTTTTAGAAGAGAATGAATTTGTGCGCATTGTGATTAAAAACGAACAAGAGAAACGGGTGATGACTCTAAGCGAAATTACTGAAAGCTTTCAATTAACAATCCCAATTGATGTCTTGGAAAACTTAAAAACAGATGTATTTAATTTATTAGTTTATCCCCAAGAGCATGGTAAAAGAGGGGTTATTATTGTTGAAATCAAAGATAAGGAAAAGTTAAACTCATCACTTCTAAATTGGGAAAATAACATAATTACAAATGGACTCCTGGTTTCTGGAAACAAGATTATTACTCTATCAACCAAATTTAAAGATTATGCTTTTGAAAACACTCCTTTCCGCTTTTTAACTCTTTCAATGAATGATTTGGGAATTTGTTATGCTATGGTTGATAATTATTTTATCCTGAGTACTTCTTTTAAAAGCATAGAAGAATCAATAAAAGCAGTGAAGGAACAAGCTATAATTGCTGATTTAAAGAATAAGGCTGGTCAAATGTTTATTGTTGGTTTTGAAGGGAAAACGCTCAGTTCCCAGCTTGAACAGTTCATAAAAAATTACAAGCCAGGAGGAGTGCTCCTTCTTTCAAAAAATATTGAAAGTCAAGAACAGTTAAAAACCTTAATTACTGAACTTCAGGATCTTTCAAAAAAAGAAACTGGGCTGCCGCTTTTCATTGCTGTTGACCAGGAAGGGGGTTCAGTTTCAAGAATAGAATTTCTAACAGAAAAAACTGCTCAATCAAACATCTCAACTGCTAATTATGCTTATGCAGTAGGACTAAAAAGGGGTGAAGAATTAAAGGAATTAGGAGTAAATCTTAATTTGTCACCTGTTTTAGATAATGCCCAGGATAATGACTTTATTTATGACCGCTCATTTCAAAAAACTCTTAGTTTATCAGGAGAACTGGCTAAATCACTTATTACAGGACAAAAAGAAACTGGCATTTTAACTGCTATCAAGCATTTCCCGGGATACGTAGGTATTGATTTTAATCCAGAGGAAAAATTAGCAACCACCAACCTACCAGAAATATCTCAGTTTAAAAAAGCGGTTGAGGCAATACCTGAAATGGTTATGATATCAAATGCCATTTATCAAGATATTGATCCAGTTCTACCCTTTTCGTTTTCTTCAACCAGTATTGAGTTTTTAAAAAGTGAGTTGGGTTCTGATATTTTAATTATTTCTGATGACTTATCTCAGAATTCTTTGCTTGATAATTTTAGTTTAAAGCAAATAGTGACTAAGCCAGTTTCAGCTGGAGTTGATATGTTGATTTTTTCTGGTTGGAGAAGTCCTGTTGAAAACGCTTTAGATGAATTCTTAAAAGCAGTAGAACAAAAACAAATTTCAGAAAGTACTATTACTAACGCTTTTTCAAAAATCAGCCAACTTAAACAAGGATTAGAATAATAAAATTATGGATAAAAAAACTATTAAACAATTTAAAGAAAGATTAGAAAAAGAAAAAAAACAGATTGAAAAACAGTTTAAAACTTTTGCTGACAAGGATGAAAATGTAAAAGGTGATTGGGACACCAGGTTTCCTAAATGGAATGGTGGTTCTGGCGGTTCAGCTCTAGAAACTGCAGCTGATGCAGTTGAGGAATACAGCACTCTTTTACCAATAGAGCATACTTTAGAACTCAGGCTCCAAAATATTAATAATGCCTTAGAAAAGATAAAAAAAGGACAGTATGGAGTTTGTGAAAAATGCAAAAAAAAGATTCCTGATAAAAGATTAGAAGTTTATCCAGAAGCAGGGGTTTGTTTGAAATGTAAATAAAAATGGTCTCAACTCTGATTTTTCTTCTTTCTATGCAGCCTTCCAGTTTTTGTTAAAGATTTATAAATCAAAACTGCCCAGTAATGGGCTTTTTTAAATGGGAATTTTTAATTTTATTTGACAATTCTTTGATAAAATATTATAGTATTGACAGTACAAATAAGCCTATACTAAACTCTCAAGTACTACGCTTCAGGGATTAATCAGGCAAGTACATAAAAATTAAAGAGGCGAGAATGAAATTGAAAAAAGTAGTGAAAATTGATAAAGTTAAAAATATTTATGGAAATCTATTCTTTGATGGAAAATTGGTTTTCATAAATAAGTGGGGTTGGGAAAAAGCCATAGTAACAATCACTGGCTCTTTAAATGCAAAGGGTGTGGAAACAGGAAAAAGACGGGAAGGATATGGGGGTGTCGAGATTAGAGTTTTCAAAAACTATATAGTTGCCAAAGACGATATAATCGATGGAAGCCAACTAGTAATTGGATACCAAATAGTTGGTAGAAATCAAAGAATTGAAGAAAATCAAGAAGTCCGTGGATACCAAAAAATTGAAGGAAATCAGGTTGTTGTAGTAAATCAAAGAATTGGCGACTATCAAATAGTAAATGCTGATCAAACGATAAAAGGAGATCAAGAGATTAATCGATTACAAAGAATCACTGGAGCTCAAAAAGTTATAGGAACACAAACGATTTACGGAAATCAAATAGTAGGTCCAGGATCCCAAAAAATCCTTTCTTCTCAAACGATAAAAGGAAACCAATGGATTAAGGGAAGCCAGAAAATTTTAGGAAATCAAGATATCGAAAAGTCTCAAATAATCGATGGAGAACAAGAAATTGCTGAGACTCAAACAGTTGGAGGGTTCCAATTCATTGAAGGAAATCAGAAGATTGTCAAAGAACAAAACATTGGCACATCTCAGCTTGTTAAAGGAAATATTAATGTTGGTCATTCTATTAACACAGGGGATATCATCATAGCTGAAAAAATCAAGTGTGGCTCAGGATATACAATTAAAGCTGGTAAAATAATCGAAGCTAACGAAATTATAGGAAAAGTAGAAAGCGGTAAAGTAAGAAGACCAAATACCAAAAAGAAAGAACTTTCCTCATTCTGAATTTCAAAAAACTCTTTTTTCTACTCCCCAATATATCACCCAAGAATTTTTTGGGATTTTTTTATTAGAAAAAATCTCTACAATATGCTTGCAGAGGTTTTTATGTTTATAAAAATGATTATTTCTAGAACCTAAATGGATTGCTGGCGCCTCGGACACTAAAATGAACATGGCAGCCAGTGGACATTCCAGCGCCTGGTGTTCCAGGCATGCCGCCCATCCTAGCAATTGTTTGACCCTGATAAACAGTATCTCCTGGACTGACAAGACTAGTAGCAATATGCCCATACATTGTTACAACACCATTAGGATGTAGAATTGTGATATGATTTCCTGCCCCAGCAAAAGCCCAACGAGAAGTAGATTGTGTTAAATTCACTCTTAAAACCTGTCCTCCTGCAGCAGCATAAATTGGTTCTCCACACTTACCATGACTAAAGTCAATGGCATTATACCAGTGAATTCCTTGGGTAATTCTGCAAGGAGAAGATATAGGGCACATAAAATAGCTCTTGCTTAAAGGCACCCAAGTACGAACATATTGGGTTGTAACAGGCATTTTCCCATTAGGAATAATTAAAATATCACCAATAAGAATGTCAGCTTCAGATGATAATCCATTAAAGGAAACTATTTCTTCTGCTTTAGCTTTATATATTCCTGCAATTTCGCTGATTGTGTCTCCTGCTTTTACGTGATGAATAATACCTGTTACAGGAGGAATAATTAGTTTCTGACCAGGCCTTATTAAAACAGTATGAATCAAATCATTGGCCCACATAAGAGTTTCTAAAGAAACATCAAAATTGCTTGCCACTGCCCACAGAGTATCACCATCTTCAACAATATATTCAGTAATTTCTGTTCGCTGAATATCTTCAATATCCAAGCCTCCCACTAAAGCGCCCAATACCTTGGGTGTTATTACATAAGGAGGACTAATAGACCTAAAACTATTGTTGTTAATAGTAATGAATTCTGGAAGCTCTGGTTTAGATTTCTGGTTAGCTCCAAAAAATGTATGTATAGCGCTGGCAGTTTCAGGTAGATCAGTTGGCAAAAAAACAATATTCTTACTTTTTTTAGAGGCAGTAATGAAAACCAATAGAATTAAAACAACCGCCACTACAAGCGGCTTTGAAGATTTCTTCCATCCTGCTTTCAGACATTTAAAAGTCTTGTCTACTATTTTAGACATATATCAGCTTAATACTATATTTTCTAATATTAAGCAGAGTTGTCAAGTAATGAAGGTAAAGCACAAACAAAAATTTTGTGGTAAAATCTGAATAAAATGAGTGTAAAAAATGTGGAGAATTTGTTGAAAAATTATGGAATACGACCTTCAAAAAAATTGGGGCAGAATTTTTTAGTTGATGAAAAAACTTTTGATAAAATTCTTAAAACAGCTGATTTATCAAAAAATGATATTGTCCTAGAAATTGGTCCAGGAATCGGAAATTTGACTGCAAAATTAGCTAAAAAAGCTAAAAAAGTGCTTGCAATAGAAAAAGACAAAAAAATGTGTGAAGTTTTAAAAAAAGAGTTAAAAAAACAAAACATTGAAAATGTTCAAATAATCAACAAAGACATACTTAAAATAAATTATGATTCTATAATTAAATGGTTTAATGGTTGTGATTATGAATTGGTAGCTAATCTACCTTATTATATTACCTCAGCTGTTATTAGAAAGTTTCTTGAATTTAAAAAACCTCCAGAATCAATGATTTTAATGATTCAAAAAGAAGTTGCTCAAAGAATATGCGCCAAACCAGGAAAAATGAGTCTTTTAGCTGTTTCAGTTCAGTTTTATGCCAAGCCAAAAATTATTTCTTATGTTTCAAAAAAATCATTCTGGCCTGAACCAAAAGTGGATTCTTCAATCATTAGAATAATTCCATTAAAAATAAAATTTTCTAAAAAATTCACTGAAAAGTTCTTTAAAATTGTTAAAGCTGGTTTTTCTCATCCAAGAAAACAGTTAATAAATAATCTGGCAAAAGAATTAAAATTAGAAAAAGAAAAAACAAGGCAGTGGCTTTTGAAAAATAAAATTCAACCAAGCCAAAGAGCTGAAACTTTAAGTGTTGACAATTGGAAAAGATTAACAAAAAGTTTTAAAATTCAATAATGAAGAAAATTTTAAAAATTATTTTTATTTTATTTTTTTTAATTCTTTCTCCGTTTTTAGTTCAAGCTAACTGCACTAATCCTGTTTCTCCTTCTGACGGAGAAACTGATATTGATCCCTCAGAACCAGTAACTCTTGACTGGTGCGATGATGCTAATGCTAATTCTTATTATGTTAGAATTCACGATGCTGGAAATATTATTTTTGGGAATGGAACAACAACTGATTCTAAAATCATCGTACCAGAATGGTATGGCGTTTTTACTGGAGACACAACCTACCAGTGGGAATTTGCTGCTTGCGCTAATAATGATTTTACTAAGTGCGGAACAAACTGTAATGATGATCAATTAGTTTATGATTGTGCTGATTACAACGGAAAATGGAGTTTTGCAACAAAAGAAATGTACCTTACTCCTCCAAAACTTCTTGAGCCTTTTTATGATCCAGATCAGCCAACCCAAGTTCCTGTAGTGAATTCAGATGATGCGTTAGAATGGGAACAGACTGAAACAGAAGCTCAATGGGCTCGTTCTTTTGTTTATGAAATAAAAAAAAATGCAAACACAATAATTGGCCCAAATGCAACCACTTCTTATGTTGTACCCTTTGGCAATGTTTGGGATTCACTTGAATTTGATATTGAACACAATTGGCATGTTAAATCTTGTTATAACAGAGACGGCACTAATTGTTCTAATTTCAGCGAAACCTGGTTTTTCCAGACTGGTGGAGAACCTCCAAGCAGTCTAACTGCTGATGCTGATATAATCCCAGTTGAACTTGATTGGGATGATGTTATTAAAGCGATGTCTTACGTACATGAAGTTTCTAAAAATAATTCCTTTAGTGAGACAGATATTGTTGTCAGAGATAGTACAGTTGATTCAGAAGCCAGCGCAGACTATTATCCTGGCGAAGGTTATCCTGGCTTGGTTCAAGATACACAATATTGGTGGCGCGTAAAAACTTGTGTTGACGAGCAAAGTGATTATTGCGGGGATTGGAGCAACATTCAAACTTTTAGAACTTTTCGTCTCAGTGCTCCTTGTGTTTTTGACGGCATACTTGATGAAAACTGTCCTTCTCCTAACAATAACGGTGCTTTTTATACTTATCAGAAAAATATTTCCTGGCAGTCGGTTGAAGGAGCCAAGGCTTATAAGTATAAGATTGATTATGCTTCAAAAGACCCAGAAGAAGCTGATGAAAGTTGTGTAGCTGGTCAACCAGTGCCGATTGAAAAAGATATTGTTTTCAATAATTCTGCTCGTGTATTCTTAAGTTGTTTAGGAACATATAATTGGTGGCTTAGATCTTGTCTTGATAGAAATTGCACTGAAATAAGTATTCTAACCCCTGTATTAAGTTTTACTCTTACTCAACCTGTTCCTCCAGCTCAATTTGGTCTTGTTCCTTGTGGTAGAATTTCGGATAGTCCTGATACTCAATGGAATGAAAGAGACGATTGTGAAATAAGACATATCTTTTTGTTATTAAAAAATATTATTGACCTTATATTGTGGAGAATTGGATTGGTCGCTTTGGCAGTTTTAATAATATTTACTGCAGTGGTCTCATATTTTTCATTAGGAACGCCAGGCACTATTGTTAATGTAAAGCAAATCTGGCAAAGAGCTGGAAAAGGATACTTAATAATGTTTTTAGCTTGGTGGATTATAAATATGATTGTAAAAATTATAGGGTTTACAGACACTTGGTGGTCACTTCCTTTTTAAAATTTATGGTATAATAAAAAAATTAATATGATTAAATTACCTAAATTATTTTCTAATTTTGAAAAACGTTTTGGTTCTGTTCTTTTATATAATAAGAAAATTTTAATCCTTGGAATAAGTCTGGGTTTGTTTTTGTGTTTTTTCAGCATTCAAACTGCTAATGCATATATACCAATAGTCAGTGAGATAAAAGATCTTATTAACTATGTTCTTTCTCTTCCTGTCCGGATTCCTTTTCTTATCTTAGTTATTACTATAGGAGTTATAGGATTTGTATGTTCGGTTGTTTTTACATTAGTTGCCTCCCTATTAAGTTGGTTAATAGAAGCATCTTTATCAATCCAGGTAGTTCCAGGGGAGGGTGCATTTGACGTAGTTAATGTAGGGTTTGAATTCACTAAGAATTTTGCCAATATGTTTATCATTTTGATATTGGCTATTATTGGATTAGCAACTATTCTTAAGATTAGAGAGTATGAAGCACGAAAGCTCTTGCCTAAGCTCCTTATGGTTGCCCTTTTAATTAATTTTACGCCAGTTATTGTGGGGTTCATTGTTGATATTGCAAATCTTTTCACTAATTTTTTCTTTACAGAAATAATAAAAAGTGGTGCTCTTACCAGTATTAACCTCGACGATGTTTTTAATATAATAAACGAAATAGGAACAGTAATGGATTTCAAGCTTAAGGTTTATAAGGAGAACGTTATTATTGAGACTTTAATCCCTATTATCGTTAAGGGGATTATGATGATCCTTTTTTACAGCATTGCTACTATTGTTTATCTTTTAGTTTTCCTTTTATTTTTCGTTCGGTTTATAATGCTTTGGATTCTGGTAATTTTAGCGCCAATTGCTTTCTTTTCTCAAATCCTACCAGCATCTCCAACAGTTAAAGCACTTCTTCCTAACATACTACATTGGGATAAATGGTGGGAAACACTTATCCAGTGGGCAGTTATAGGCATACCTCTTGGTTTCTTCCTTTATCTCTCTGCTTTCATTATAACTACACTGGAAAATGGCAAAATGCCACAGGGTGTCATAATGAGCACTGACGCTATTGGCTCTTTTAGTAATATTATAGGAGTTATCTTAGGACCTATGATTGCAATATTTATATTAATTATGGGAATAATGATTTCTATTGAGTCTGTTCCAGGAGTTGCCAAAGGAATAATAAAAAGAGCAAAAGGATTTGGAAAAGGAGTAGGAAAAAGAGCTACAGGAGTAGTGGGACAAGCAGCAAAACGCGTGACTGGAGTTGTAGCGGGGGGAATAGGTGGAACAATATCGCGCGTTCCGGGACTGAAAAAATTCTCCCCAGGCCTTCTTGGGTATAAGGAGAAAACTAGGCAAGATTGGGCAAAACAAAGAACAGCAACCCCAGAAGGATTTAAAGACTGGGATACAAAAACCCAAGTATCCTGGACAAAAGCAAAAGGAAAGAGGGGAAGTATGGGAGCCATTAAGGCTTTAGGGGCAGAAAAGGCTTCAAAAATGATGGAAGAAAACCCAGACCTCAAAGATAAATTTGTATCGGGCGCCAAATCACTGGCTGGAAGAACAAGTTATAGAGATGAGGTCAAGATGATAACGGACATCGCTCCAGAGGAATTCAGTGGAATAGAAATTGCTAAGGCACAGGGTTATAAAGAAAAAGATATAGATGACCAAGTGGAAAAAATGGAGAAAGATGGTATGTTTGAAAAATTTGGAACTGAAACAGATGATAAAAAAGAGTTCGCAACTAAAGTATTACATATGGAAAAGGTGAAATTAGAAGAAACATCTAAAAATGCGTTAATTTCTGATGCGGGAAAGGCAGCTAGCGTGTATAGAAATGACCCTCAATTCTTTGTAAAGGCTTATGAAAAATTAGGTAAAGATAAGTTCAATAAGCTAGTAAAAGGAGGAATAAACGCCTTTGATGATGATAGCCTTTATAGAATAAGTCCCCGCTTAGTGAGAGCTTCCTATTACAATAGGCATTTCAAGGAAGTGACGGGTAGAGAACTTGGCAAGAAGGAATTTAAAGCTTTCAAAGAAAAAATGAAAAAAGAACCAGAAGTTGAAAAAGAAATTTCATTGGAAGAATTAAAGGAAAAACCAAAATCCCCGGAAAGGATGGTACAAAAGGAACTTAAAAAAACACCTGAAGATTATGGAGTATTGTCTAGAAAACATAAGCAAGACATAAAAACTCTTGAGAGAGAAGAAAAGGAGATAAAGGAATTAAAGAAAAGAATAGATTCTCTTATGAGTCGACTAAGTCAAGGAAAGGTGCCTAAATATTTCAGACCTACTGCAGGAAAGGAAATTAACAAGAAAGGGGCAGAATTAGAGATAAAAGAAAAGAAATTTAATGAATTGAAAAAAACTGTAAAAGAATACAAAGAAAATTTTGAAAAAGCTAGAAAAGATATGGCAGAAAAAATAAAAGAAAAAATGGAAATACAAGCAGGAATAGAAACACAAGCAGGATTGAGAGAAGATTATTCTATGCCTAAAATAAAGAAAGAATTCTTAACAGATCCCAAGATTAAGACTTTAAAAACGAATGTAGAAAATGTTATTTCAGCACTTGATAAATATGAAAAAGAATCTGAGCCGATAAATAAATTAATAAAAGAGGCAGACTTTCATGAAGCAATGAAATCAAGCCGGTCTACAAATTTCGAAATAGATGTGATAGAAGGCGTGAAAGAGAGAAACGTAAAAAAGTTGAACAAATTATTGGGCACACAGGCGGAAAACTTAAAAGAAATAAAGGGGGTCGAAAAAGTAAAAGAGTTACAAGCCAATATAGATTCAAGTAGAGAACAGCTTAGAGATCTTAAAACTAAAATTAAAGCCCAAATAGGCAAAATAAGATTAAAAAAAGAAATATCAGAACTAAGAGAAGAATTAGAAGAAAAACCCTCTCCGTTTCCGAAGGAAAAAAGGAAAGAAAGAAGGGAAAGAAGGAAGGATTTAAAGCGTGAATCTCTAGAGAAAGTGAGAAGAGATGTCGAAAGATATAAAAAAGCAAAAGAAGTAGAAGAAAAAATGAAAAAAGATATAAAAGAAGCAGAGGAAATAGCGGAAAAACAAAGAAAGAAATTACAAGAATAAAAGAGAGGCTCTAAATAAGAATCTTATTTATTCAAAAAATTTATAATATATCTATCCTAATAAATTAAAAAAGACAAAAAAAATAGGGATTATAAAAATATAATGCCCTGGGCAAAACCCTTTTTAGAATCTTAAAAATGCCGGAATTTTAGAAAGACTCTTTAGTTCACCCTTTAAATCTTTGTCTTTAGGATATTTTTTCTTCTGCTCCAAAAGGACTAATTTTGCTTCTTTAAAAGATTTTTTCAGCGGCACCAACTGTTTCTTGCACTTATCTATATCTGCTTTTTTTCCAGCAGACTCGGCGTCCCATAGTTTTATCTGTGCTTTGAATAACTTATCACTTTTTTCAATAACTGCCTGACATAACTTTATATGTTTCTCAGCGAAATATATAATCTTATTTGTTCTTTCTATTTCATTCAAGCTTTCTACATTCTTGTCAGCAACTTCTGCTTCCTTTAGGATTTCTTTCTTTTTTGATTGAACTTTTTTCAATAAATCTTCTCTTTTTTCTGTCATTTCAAACACATTTTCAATTTAATGTACTATATATTATTACCTATATTATATACCCTATCTTCAATCTTGTCAAGGACTTGACATAGTCTTTAGTAAAATATTATTATAAAGTAAAGATCGTTTAAATAAACACATATAAAAAATGGAGGACTCTTTATGGATAGAAAAGAAAAAAAGGGAAAAAGAAAAGAAACGAAGAAACAAAAATGTAAATTAATAATTGAAAAAGCAGACCTTCTTGTAGAGGTGGGTAACAAGGCTCTAGTATGTAATAAAGAAAAAGAAGAATTAGAAAGAATATTAAACGAAAATAGTGTTAATAAAAGCAATAGGAATAAAATCGATATACTTCCCTTAAAAGTAGAAGTGAGAAAATTAGACAGACGAAGCGTAAAATTAAGAAACTTCTATCTTGAAGCAAAGAAATCTTTGGAAATAGAACTCGGCAGACCTCTACTCCATTAAATCCCATCTTTTCAAAAAGGCATCTATGCCTTTCTTTTTTTTATTTAATGAATAAATCCAAATGAAAAAAAGAGGGAAATCTCTCTGTTTTAAAAAATAACAGTACCAGCAAGTATTTCACCTCTTATTCTATTTGCTTTTATAGTTTGTTTTGAAAAATCTCCTTTACTCTTTTCGCCAGCAGATATCTCTTGAGTTTTAATATATTTCCCTGCCCAAATAGATTGTCCGGATTCAATCTTTTTTTCACACGTAATCCAACTGTAAGCTATAATCGGCCCATCTGCTACTATATATCCAACGGCCGTAATACTGCCCTTTCTAGCTATAATGAATCCTCCGGTTTTAATCCAAACGCCTGAATAAACAGACCATCCAGCTATAATAGAACCACTAACTATAATAGAGCCTTCGGCAATAATAAACTGCCGAGATTTAAGCAAGCCATTAACAATAATTGATTCGTAAGACCGAATATTTACGGCTATCAGGGGGCCTTTTGATTTAATCTCATCTGCTTCTACATTTCCGTGTACAACACATCCTTTTTTATTTGAAAAAATTATTTTAGTACCTTTATGATACAGATTCCTATTACACTCTTTTTCTTTAATCTTTATTTCTTTTATAATACCTCATCCTCTTATAATTTTAATATTCTGTTTATATTAAACCAATTATATTTAAAATTGTCAAACAAATTTAAATCGTTCAGTTAAATTGAACTATAATACTTTTAAAAAATAATCAATTTCTCAAACTCCAGAGGTACAACAAGTGCCTCTTTTTTATCTCTCATTTCTTTTAATTGATTGTTAAATGATATAAAATGATATAAAATTTAAATAGGATAAATAATAAAAAATACATGGCAGAAAAAATTTCTTCTGAACAATATTGGAAATTGTATAAAGGACTTCCCCAACCTCTGCAGGAAGCCCTGTCTTCAGACGAAACAGCAAATAATATACAAGATATCTGTGAAAAACATGAGATCACAGAGCATGCTTCTGATATTGTGGATCAAATAAGCCGGGTTTTATTGGGAGTCCTGCCGCCTGATGAATTTCAGGGAGTATTAGAAAAGGAAATAGGGTTGGAGAAAGAAGTGGCTAAAAAAGTGGCTCAGGAAATTAACCGATTTATCTTTTATCCTGTTAAGAGCAGTTTAGAAGAGCTTTATAGTATGGAGATTACTCCTCCAGCACAAATGAAAATACCAGGACCAGCAACAGAGAAAAAACCAACTGCGCCTAAAAGAAAAGATGTTTACAGAGAATCTGTACAATAGACATGCGATTCACTGTCCCCCAATTTATTGAGCATGAGGCAAAAATAGTAGGGCCTTTAACTTTCAAGCAGTTCATATATGTTGGCATTGGAGCAGCAATCTGTTTTATGCTTTATTTTAGTGTTCCTTTTTCAGTGTTTGTTTTGGCTTGTGTTTTTATAGGCGGAGCAGCAATAGCTCTGGCTTTTTTAAAAATTGGGGGAAGGTCACTTCCTGGTGTTATTGGAAATTTTTTAAAATTTAAACTTTCACCTAAAATGTATCTCTGGAAGAAGAAACAAGGAACAATATCAATACTTAAAAAAGCAGAAAAAAAAGAAGTTGAGAAAGAAGAAACTCCTTTAAAGATTGCTAAAAAAAGCAAGCTTAAAAGCATTCAAACTGAAATAGAAACAAAAACAAGGTAACATGGCACAAACAGCAACACAACAAATCATTGAAATAGATCAGATTAAAGAAGGGGTGGTTGTTTTAAAAAACAAGGCTTTAAGAGGAGTATTAATGGTCTCCTCGATTAATTTTGCTTTAAAGTCAGAAGACGAGCAAAATGCTATTATTTTTCAATTTCAGAACTTTTTAAATTCTTTGGATTTTTCTATTGAAATAGTTATGCAGTCAAAAAAACTAAACATCACAGGATATTTAGAAAAACTAAAAGAATTAGAAGCAAAGGAAAGAAATGAACTTTTAAAACTCCAGATTGCTGAATATCAGAAATTCATAAGAGAATTGATTAGAGGCGGAGCAATTATGTCAAAGCAGTTTTTCGTAATAGTGCCTTTCAGCCTTATTGAACTTCATAAATTAACTGCTGAAGAGACAAAACAAAAGACCGCATCTTTAACAGAAGAAAGGTTTCAAAGAGCAAAAACCCAGCTTTGGCAGAGAATGGAATTCGCTGCTTTAGGATTAAGAAGGTGCGGGCTTCAATCTATTCCTTTAAACACTACTGAATTAATTGAGCTTTTCTGGAGCTTATACCATCCAGAAGAAGCTGAAGTTGGTTATTACCCGGAAATACCGCCGGAACTAACCACCTAATACCCTACATTATGAAATTACCATTTTTAAAAAAGAAAAAAGATGAGATGTCAGCGCAGATTTTTGAATCTCCAACAATAAATATCAAAGACATAATTGCGCCTTCTTCACTTGCTACAACCTCAGATTATATAAAACTGGGCAGAAAGTTAGTCAAGTCCTTTTTTATTTTCTCTTATCCAAGATATTTAAGCACAGGCTGGTTTTCCCCAATTATTAATATGGACACTCCTATGGACATTGCTATTCACGTCCATCCTGTTGACACTGGAATGGTTTTAAAACAACTAAGGAAGAAAGTTACAGAAGTAGCAGCTGAACTTGCTGAAAGATCAGAAAAAGGCTTAATTAGAGATCCAACGCTAGAGATTGCTTATCAGGACTTGGAAGGATTAAGAGATAAGCTGCAAACTGCTCAGGAAAGAATGTTTAGATTCGGTATTTATTTAACAGTGTATGGAGACACTGTTCAGCAATTAAGAGACGTTGAAACTAACTTAAGGTCAATTTTAGAATCAAGATTAATTTATGTTAAACCTTCTCTTTATCAACAAAGAGAAGGATTCAACACTACTGCTCCTTATGGACTAGACCAGCTCCAGGTTCACACCTCTATGAATACTGGCCCTTTATCTTCAATCTTTCCTTTCGTTTCTTTTGATCTAAGCTCAAATGACGGAATACTTTATGGAATAAACAGACACAATAATTCTTTAATTTTGTTTGACAGGTTTAGTCTAGAAAATGCCAACGAAGTTTTATTCGGAAAATCAGGAAGCGGAAAAAGTTATTTTGCGAAAGTGGAAATCTTAAGGTCTTTAATGACAGGAATTGAAGTTATGATTTTAGATCCTGAAAATGAGTACAAATATTTAGCTGATTCAGTAGGTGGTTCTTTCTTTAATATTTCTTTGGGTTCACCAAACCACATCAATCCATTTGATTTGCCTGTTCCAAGAGAGGGAGAAAAACCAGAAGACGTTCTGCGCTCAAATGTTATTAATTTAGTTGGGCTTTTAAGAATTATGCTGAAAGGATTAACTCCTGAAGAAGATGCAATAATTGACCAGGCATTAACTGAAACTTATGCTGCAAAAGACATTACGCCTGAGAGTGATTCATCTACCTGGCAAGAAAGAATTCCTCTAATGCAGGATTTTGAAGATGTTTTAAAACAAATGGAGGGAGCAGAATCATTGGTTAGAAGGGTTAGAAAATTCACAAAAGGAACGTTTGCCCAATTCTTTAACCAGTCAACAAACATTTCAATGGATAAACCTCTCGTGGTTTTTGGAATAAGAGACATGGAGGATGAACTGCGACCAATAGCATTATTTATTATTATGAGATATATCTGGAACAAAGTAAGAACTGAATTGAAAAAAAGGATTTTATTAGTTGATGAGGCATGGTGGATAATGCAAAACGAAGATGGCGCATCATTTCTTTATGGAATTTGTAAACGAGGCAGGAAATACTGGCTGGGAGTAACTACAATAACACAGGATGTTAATGATTTTATGAAATCTTCCTATGGACAGCCAATTATTACAAATTCATCCTTACAGGTTATAATGAAACAATCGTCAGCAACAATTGACGTAATGCAGAAAATATTTAATCTAACAGAAGGAGAAAAATATCTGCTTTTAGAAGCAGAGGTTGGCGAAGGAATATTTTTTGCCGGCCAAAAACATGTTGCTATAAAATCAGTTGCCTCATACACTGAAGACCAGATTATTACTACTAGTCCTGAAGAAATAGCTAAAATAAAAGAAATTAAAAAGGAATAGCTATTATGGAGGAATCAACTGAACAAACTCAAAGTCCCGGGAAAACAAGCTTGTTTAGCCCAGAAGCAATCGTAATGATGACTATAGGAATAACACTTGATTTTCTTAGTATAATTTGTGCTATCTTAATTTTAGCTTTTGGAATAGGTCTCATTCTTTCTAAAATCGTTTATGCTATTGGTTTTATAATTGTTATTGCTTGGTCAATGTTCCGAGGTGGAGGCATCCAACAAGGCAAAGGAAAAATTAAAAAACAAATGTCAAAAGGAATAGATGATTTTTTAAAAAAATATAAAAAAAACTTAGTTGTAAAACTAATTCCTGCTATTGGAGACGTTCTTCCACTTTGGACATTTACTATTTACACTGAGCTTAAAAGTTAAGTATAATGAAATAAGATGTCTATTTTGAAAAATAAAACCATATTAACTATTATTTTAGTTTCAGCATTACTACTACCAAATGTTTGTTTTGCTGATTTAAGGCTGAATTTAGAATACCCAGAGTTTGGTGGATATAAATTGGAAGAAGACACGAACATAAATGAAATAATTGCCTGGTTATATTATTTTATTATTAGCATTTCTGGAATTTCTGCTTTTGCTATGTTAGTGAAAGGAGGCTTTATGTGGTTAAGCTCAGCTGGAAACCCAAGTGCTCTTGGGGAAGCTAAAGATATAATTACTTCTGCTATTTTAGGCCTTATACTTATACTGGCCTCATTTCTCATTTTACAAGTAATAAATCCAGAGCTAACCACTCTTAAGATAGAAGAACTGCAATCTCTTAAAAATTAATTTGGAGTTGAAAAAAAAGAACGTTTTTGAAAACGTTCTTTTTTCAAGTAAATACTGTATTACTAAATACTATATACTAGTCATGGATAAGGTCGTACAATAATCTTACGTTCTGGTTCCCTGCCTATGCTATCAGTACTTATATCTCTTCTATCTGCTAACTCTACATGAATTATCCTTCTTTCATAAGCTGGCATTGAAGGAAGTATTTTTTCTTCCTTCATTAAGGCAACATCATCAGCAACTGATTTTGCCAGTTCTTTTAAATATTCAATCTTTTTCTTTTTGTAACCATTTATGTCTAAATCAATGTAGAATTCCTGGTCAATTTGTTTTCTTAAAATTGCTTTTAATAATCTTTGAATTTCGCCCAATGTTTGGCCTCTTTCACCAATTAGAATCTTAGGTTCATCGGTTTTTAAATTAATAGGAATAATCAAGTCTTTTTGAGAAAGAAACTCAATTTCTACATTAAAACTGGTTTTTTGAAAAAACTCATTGGTAATTTGTTTAATTGTTTCTAAATTAGCTTGACTCAACATGATTCTTATTAATATTATATTGCTGAAATATTGAGAACAAAGAAGTAACAATCCAGTAAAGAGCAATAGCTGCTGGCAAACGAAGAAGGATTATAACGGTAAAAAACGGCAGGAAATAAAGCATTTGTTTTTGCATTATATTTGCAATCTGGTTTTTCTGTTCTTTTTTTTGTCTTGGATTCAATGTTTTTGCCTGAATAAGCTGAACTGTGCCTGCTAATATTGCTAAAAACATACTGGCCTGGGAAAGATTCATAATTCCCAAAAAACTAGGGTTTATTTGCCCCAAAGCAGGCATAAAACTATATAAACTATTCATTGCTTCTGGCTTAAGCCCTTTCCAGAAAACCTGATAGAGAGCAATTAAAAGAGGTAATTGAATGAGCAAAGGTAAAAAACCACTGATTGGATTTACCTTTGCTTCCCTGTAAAGTTTTAATAATTCTTCGGTTTGTTTTTGCTGGTCGTTTTTAAACTTTTTCTGAATTTCTTTTATTTTTGGTTGAAGCTCTCTAAAAACTTTTTGTGATTTTAATGACTGGCTCATTAAAGGATGAAGTGCTAACCTAATTAGAATTGTTAAAACAATTACAGCCACACCAAAATCATTACCAGGCAACCAGTGGTAAAGAAAAGCTAGCGCATTAAATAATGGCTGGTAAAGTACTGTATTGAAAATTTCAAGCAATATATTCATATTTATAAAATTCCTACTTTTTTAAATAATTTTTCTACTAATTTTTTAGTTTCTTCAAAATCTTTTGTGTCTGAACCAGGCAAAGCAATCAACACAACATCAAATCCTTTTTTTATATCTTTAATTCTTGCCCTTATTATTTCCCGTAATCTTCTTTTAACTTTATTGCGTACAACAGCTTTTTTTGAAACCTTTAAGGAAACAATAAAACCTAAACGAGAGTTTTCCAATCCATTTCTATTAAGTTTCAATGCTATAAAACCTTGTTTTACGCCTTTGCCTAATTTAAAAACCTTTTCAAAATCCTTTTTCTTTTTTAAGCGGTTTAACTTAGGCAACATCAGTCTAAACAGTAAGTTTTTTACGACCCTTTTTCCTTCTTCTTTTCAAAATCTTTTTACCTGCCTTGGTTCTGTTTCTTTTTAAAAATCCGTGTTTTCTTTTTCTTTTTCTTTTTTTTGGCTTATAAGTAATTGACATATTTCATTTATATTATCTTTTAAAATGTTAAAAGTCAATATTTTAAGCTGAATCTTTATGTTTATTGAACATAATATTGCTCTTTTTGTCAAGACGAAATCCACAGTTTTTACCCAGTTTTTACTCATATTTTAAACAAAAGTTGAAATTTTATACTTATTTTACATTCGTTTGACTTATAGTTATAATGACACATTAATCTTATACATATAATTATGACTGACGAAGAACTCTGGCAAGCAGTATTAGCTCAAATCCAACTTCAAATTTCTCCAGCCAGCTTTGCTACTTGGTTTAAAAGCACACAAATTGTCTCGCAAGAAGAAGGTCGTGTTTTTGTATCTGTCCCTAATTCATTTGCCCGGGAGTGGCTCGAACAAAAATACAATAAAACTATTTTTAAGGTCTTGCGCGGATTAGATAATAAAATAAAAGGTGTAAAATACGAAGTTGGAAAACTCAAAACAGATACTCTTAAAAAAATTGTTCCTTTTTCCATTGAAAGTGGACAATTAGAATTTCAAGAGTTCAAAGTTGATAAAAATACAAACCTTAATCCCAGATACACTTTTAATAATTTTATTGTTGGTCCGTTTAATGAATTAGCTCAGGCAGCTAGTTGGGCAGTAACAAAAAAACCAGGTCAGGTATATAATCCATTGTTTATTTATGGAAGAGTGGGTTTAGGAAAAACCCATTTACTTCAGGCAATTGGTAATGAGGTAGCTCAAAATTTTAAGGATAAGAAAATCAGATATATACCAACAGGCAAGTTTGTATCTGAGGTAATATCATCAATAAGAAATAGAGAGACTGAAAAATTAAAATCAAAATACCAAAAGATTGACGTTTTAATAATAGATGATATTCAATTTTTAACAGGAAAAGAAAAGACCCAGGAAGAGTTCTTTTATACCTTTAATACGCTTTACGAAAAAAACAAACAGATTATTATTTCTTCTGACAGACCACCAAAAGCTATCCCAGCTTTAGCTGAAAGACTGCGGTCGCGTTTTGAAGGAGGAATGATAACCGATATATCTTTTCCTGACGTAGAGACAAGAATCGCCATATTAAAATCAAAGTGTCAGGAACGGGAAGTTAATATTTCAGATGAAATCTTAAACTATATCAGCTTAAAAGTTCAGAGGAATATAAGGGAATTAGAAGGGGCCTTGAACATTTTAATTGCTTATCAAAAACTAAATAATAATTCTCCTGATTTAAAAATAGCCAAAACGCTGCTTAAAAATCTGACTTCATCGCCCTCGCGCACTGTTAATGCAAAAAAAATAATTCAAATTGTAGCTGATTTTTATGATTTAAAAGAAAAAGATTTGATGTCATCCTCAAGAAAAAAAGAAATAGTCAGGCCCAGACAAATTGCTATGTTTTTGTTAAGACAAGAGTTGAAAGCATCTTTCCCATTTATTGGAAGAAGACTTGGAGGTAAAGACCACACAACAGCTATTTATGCTTATGAAAAAATAATGAAAGAGGTTGATAAAAACGAAAGTTTAGATGAGGAAATAAGGTTAATAAAACAGCGTCTTTTGTGTGCCTAAACAGTGGAAAAAATCTGTAAAAAACACCTTTAAAAAATTATTTCAAAAAATCCCCAAACTTTTCTTTATAAAAACCCAAACAAATACACAAGGTTTTCCCCAAATCAAATATGTTTAAAAATAATAATTAATTATTAACACCAACAACAACAATGAAAATAAATATATTAAAAGAAAAATTAAAAAAAGGAGTTGGTATTGTTGAAAGAATTTCACAAAAATCACTAACCTTGCCTGTTTTGCAAAATATTCTTTTTAAAACAGAAAAAAACTTTTTAAGATTATCAACTACTAATTTAGAATCAGCTATTAATTGGTGGAGTCTGTCTAAAGTTGAAAAACAGGGTGAGATTTGTATTCCAACAAAATTCCTTTCCAATCTTTTAAGCCTTTTACCCGATAGGTCTGTTAGTTTAAGTGTGGAAAATTTTATTATGGACTTGGTTTGTGATAATTATAAAACAAAAATTAAAGGGATAAACCCAGAGGAATTCCCTATTATTCCTCAACTAAAAGATGGGCAGATTGTTAAGGTTGATAATTTTAGTTTTTGTCAGGCTCTATCTCAAATAATAAACATTCCTTCAACTTCTACGGCCAGACCCGAAATTTCAGGTATATATTTTGTTTTTGAAAGTAATTTAATTAAAATGGTTGCCACTGATAGTTTCAGATTGGCTGAGAAAAAGATATTTGTTGATACTAATATTTCAAAAAAACATTCTTTGATATTACCCCAGTCAGCCGCCAAAGAAGTTGTTAGTGTTTTTAGTGAAAAACAAGGAGATTTAAAAATTTGCTTTTCACAAAATCAGATTTTATTTGAGTATATGATGAGCGAGACAGATCATCCCCAAATTCAATTTATTTCGAAATTAATTGGTGGAGAATATCCTAATTACGAGGAAATTATTCCTAAGAAGTATAAAACTGAAATAGAGGTGCAAAGAAAAGAATTTCTTAATCAGATTAAAAGCGCCAGTCTTTTCAGCGGCAAAGTAAATGAGGTTAAATTGAAAATTAATCCTAAGAATAATAGGGTTGAGGTTTTAAGTCAAAGTCCTGATCTGGGTGAGTATAAAAGTTTTTTTATTGGAGACATTAAAGGCAATGAGCTTGTTGTTTCTTTTAACCACAGGTTCTTAATTGATGGGGTGGCAGAGATTAAAAAAGACAAATTAAGTTTTAAACTGACAAACGAAGATGGTCCTGCTGCTCTAAAACCTTTAGGAGATGAGGATTATCTCTATATTATAATGCCTATAAAGTCGGCGTAGAGGTAGAGTTGTTTTGGGGTAGTTCTGGTTCTATAAAGTCCTGTTTCGGGAATTTCCATAAAAGTTTATTCATAATTCTGTTGAAAGTTGGTCCTGCAAGAACAATTCCTGGTTCTTCTTCCATTGATTCATTATTGTTATTTCCTGCCCAAACACCAACCACAGCAGAAGGTATATAACCTATTGTCCAGGCATCACGATAGTCCTGAGTTGTACCAGTTTTAGCAGCTACATCAAAATCTCTGAAATAAAGTAGAGATGAGGAGCCAAACATTGGAGCTCTTGTATTGTTATCTGATAAGATATCATTAATCAATCTGGCCACATTCGTTTCCAAAACTCTTTTAGGAGTTTTTTTATTTTGCTCAATGATATTCCCCTTTGAGTCTTCTATTTTTAAAATTGAGACCGGAGGAACTTTTAACCCATCATTTGCAAAAACTCCATAAGCAGAAACCATTTCTAGTAGTTTTACTTCCCATCCTCCAAGTACAATTGAAGGTCCATAATGAGGTTTTAGGGTGGTGATTCCCAAGTCTTTGGCAGTTTTAACGCTTTCATTTAATCCAGCTAAATTAAGAAGGACTTTTACTGAGGGGACATTTAGAGATTGACCCAAGGCCTGTCTTAAAGTCACCGGACCTCGGAAAAGTTCGTCATAGTTTTGAGGTGAATATTCTTCCTCTTTTCCCCAAGAGCCAAAATTAGTTGGTTCATCAATAACGGTGTATTTATCATCATAGCCTTGTTTAAAAGCAGTAGCATAAACAAAGGGCTTAAAAGCTGAACCAGGCTGTCTACCAGGGTTTCTTTGTGTTCCTACAACCACATTAAATCTTGGGTCAAACAAACAGTCTTTTCCTGGCGTACATCCTTTAGGATATGGCGCGTCATAATAATTGCCAGTCCCTACTGTCATGGCTAAAATCTCACCGTTTTGAGGACTTATTACAACTGCTCCTACATTATGGGCATTATATGCTTTATTTATTTCAACCCCTTGTTTGGTTATTTCTTCTACTTCTTGCTGTAATTCCCAGTCCAAAGAAGTATAAACCCTTAACCCCATTCTTCTTAAATAATCTTCTCCGTATTTTTCCTCTAATTGTTGTTTTACCCAGAGAGTGAAATAAGGAGCTTTTATTTGAACAGGTTTTTCAACAAAACTAATTTCTTGAGCTTTTGTTGTACTTGCTGTTTCTTTGTCTATAAACCTTTCGTTGGTCATTCTATCTAAAACATAATCTTTTCTAATTAAGAGCCGGTCTTTATTTTCTCCATAAGGAGATAAGCGGGACGGAGCTTGGATTAAAGCAGCAAGTATTGCTGATTCAGATAATGAAATTTCACTTACTGATTTATTGAAATAAGTTTGACTGGCAGCTTCTGCTCCATAAGCATTTTGCCCAAAAGGCACCTGATTCAAATACCATTCAAGGATTTTATCCTTTGAATAGCGCCTGTTTAGTTCCAGGGCCATAACAATCTCTCTTATCTTTCTTTCAACTGTTTTTTTAGTTGATAGAAAGGTTGATCTTATTAGTTGCTGGGGGATTGTAGAACCACCATAAACTGGTTGTCTAATTCTTAAATCAGCTAAAATCGCCCTTATAATCCCTTTTATATCAACCCCAAAGTGATTGTAAAAATTAGCATCCTCTGCTGCGATTACAGCTTGTTTTAAGTATTCAGGTATGAACTCTAAAGAGACCCAGGTTCTTTTTTCTTCACCATAAATTTCATAAAGAAGTGTCTGGCCTGCTCTGTCATATATTTTTGTGGATTGAGCTAACTGTCGTTCATTAAATATCTCTGGTCTTGGAAAATCTTTTACATAATAAAAAAACAAAGATAAAGAGCAGAAAACAGCTAAAATAAATCCAAAAAAAAGAAGTTTAGCCACATTGTTGGTATCTTTTTTCTGGACTTGCCTTTCCTTTTTTTGATCCTTTCTGCTATATGTCTTCCTGTAATATTTCCTTTTTGCCATATATTAGTTTTTACTAATTTTAACTTATTTGTCAAAAATCTTAAATAATTATAGATTTAAGTATATGGATAAAGATAAAAAAATTAACGAGCTTATTGCTTCCCGCTACATTGAAAGAGTTTATCCCTCAAAAGAAAAACTGAAACAGCTTTTAAAATCAAGCAAGAAATTAGCTATCTATATTGGCATTGATCCTACAGGACCTCATTTGCATTTAGGTCATTCAACAAACTTTTTTTTGCTTAAAAAATTCCAGGAACTTGGACATAAAATAATCTTTTTAATAGGTGATTTTACTGCTCAGATTGGAGACCCAACAGGCAAATTGGATGCCAGAAAAGTTTTAACACACGGTCAGATTTTAAAGAACAGCAAGGGTTATAAAAAACAAGCTGGAAATATTTTAGACTTTAATTCCAAGAAAAATAAAGTAGAAATTAAATTTAACAACAAATGGCTTGCAATTCTTAGATTGAGGGATGTGATAGGTTTGATGGCAAAAGCAACAGTTGGGCAGATGATAAAAAGAGACATGTTTCGTAAAAGGATAAAGAATCAAAAAGAAATTTACTTACATGAATTTCTATATCCTCTTTTACAGGGCTATGATTCTGTGGCAATGGAAATAGATATAGAGGTGGGAGGAAATGATCAAACCTTTAATATGATGATAGGAAGAGGTTTGGTTAAAGAATATTTAGACAGAGAAAAGTTTGTGATTACTACAAAACTTTTGATAAATAAAAAAACAAATAAAAAGTTGATGTCAAAAAGCGAAGGAAGCTTTATTGCTTTAGATGGAAAACCAGATCAGATGTATGGAAAAGTTATGGCTCTTTCTGACGAGGTGATTGAAACAATTTTTGATTTATGCACTGAAGTGTCAGATAAAAGATTAAAAGAAATAGAAAAAAACTTAAAATTAAAAAAGATTAATCCAAGAGATATAAAGGCCAGTTTGGCAAAAGAAATTGTAAAAATTTATCATGGTGAGAAATTAGCCCAAAAAGCTGAACAAGAATTTAATAGAGTTTTCAAAGAGAGAAAACTGCCATCAGAAATTAAAAAAATGAAAATATTAAAAAAAGAAATCAATATTCTGGATCTTTTAATAAAAACAGGTTTGGTTTTATCAAAATCAGAAGCAAAAAGATTGGTTGAACAAAATGCGGTTAAAATTGATGGTAGCTTGAAAAATGATTGGAAAGAAATCATTAAAATAAAAAAGGGGATGGTGATTAAGGTTGGAAAAAGAAAATTTGTGAAAGTAAACTAAACCTTTTGTTTATACACAAAAACCGCACCTAGTGCGGTTTTTGCTTTGTTTTTATAAATGTGTTTTATTCTTCGTCAAATTCGTCATTAAAATTTTCTCCTTCATCATCCTTAGATTCCTCATCATCATACAATCCAACTTCTGATTCTTTGTCTTTTTCTGTTTCTTCATCATTAGTGAAAAGAGTGGAGAATTTCTCTTTGTAGACCATAACTTATATGAAGATCAATTTATAGTCCGCGACCTTTGATTTCGTTTTTTTGAAATCTTAAAGAGTATTATAAATCGCGGGACATCCTTGTCAAGTGCAAAAATCAGATCTCTTTTAAAAGATAAGTAGCGGCAATAGCTAAAGCATCAGCAGCATCATCTGGCTTGGGAATTTCTTTAAGCCTAAGCATTTTTTGAATGCTTTTTTGAACCTCTTTTTTATCTGCCCTTCCATTACCAGTAATAGTTAATTTAACCTGAAGAGGAGTATATTCGCACACAGGTAGTTTTTTCTTTGCTGCTGTTAAAAGTATTGAGCCTTTTGCCTGAGAAACTGGAATAGCAGTTTTTAAGTTTTTAAAAAAATACAGCTTTTCTATTACTAAAATATCTGGCTGATATTTTTTAATAACTTTTGAAAGTTCATTATTTATTATTCTTAATCTTTCACCTGCCTCTATGCCAGGAGCAGTACGTATTACATTATAACCCAAACACTTAAAAGGTTTTGCTTTTTTAATGATTCCATAACCTGTACTTGCTGTTCCTGGGTCAATACCTAGAATAATCACAAATACTTTTACAAATTAGTTGTTATTGAATTAAACTTTTAAATTGGAATATATATCCTGGACATTATCATTTTCATCTAAGGCCTCAAAAAGCTTTTGACAGCTTTGTTTTTGTTTTTCATCAAGCTTTATTTCTTCTTTTGGCCTCCATTCCAGGCCAGAGGATTCTATTTTTATTCCTTTTTCTTCTAAGTTCTTTTTAACTTTTTCCAGATTTTCAACACTAATATAGATATCTAAATTATTATTATTCCAGACAACATCTTCGGCTTCAGCTTCAATAGCTGTAAGCTCTAACTTTTCTTTATCTTTTAATTCTTCGTTTTGCGCTTCGAGCTCAATAGTTGCATACCCTCTTCTTTTAAACATCCATTTAATTGCTCCTTCTTGAACTAGCTTGCCATTGTATTGACTTAAGATTTTTTTCACCTCACCCAGAGCCCTGTTTTTATTATTAGTAATTCCTTCAATTAAAAGAGCAGTGTTTCCAGGGCCATAAGCTTCAAAGACAAATTCTTCTAATTTTTCGCCTTCTCTTTCGCCAGAAGCTTTTTTTATCGCTCTTTCAATATTGTCATTGGGCATATTAAAAGAACGGGCAGATTCAATTGCCATCCTTAGTTTGGAATTTGTTTCAGGATTTGGACCTCCACCTCTTACAGCAACAGTAATTAAACGGTTCATTTTAGAGAAAATCTGACTTCTTTGCTTGGCCCCTGCCTCTTTTTTGCTTTTTACAGTTTTAGCATGCGAATGACCTGACATAATATTGTTCTACAATCTCATTTAGAGGTTAGTATTCTTAAATATTAGCTCATTTTTCTTTAAAAATCAATCCAGTTTTTTTAATTGTTCTTTTTAAAACCAGTATTATTATTCCTGAAAACAGGGCTAAAACTAGAGCAATTAAATAAATATTAGAAAATTCATTAGGTTCAGACACTTGTTTTTTAACAGCTGCCAGTATTTTTTCATCATCTTTCAGAATATCGTTTTTCTCTGTTTTATTATCAGGGCTTTTTAGGATGAGTTTTTCAAAACCTTGCTCTTGGCTTTGTTCGATAATATTAGGAGCTTCAGGAGTTAATTTTTCGCTCCAACTCCATCCAGAATTTATTAGGTTGAATGACTGGTTTCTTGGGGCTTTGTTGTAGCTTACAGTATCAATTACTGTTCCATTGGGCTGAATCAAGTTTAAAATATCAGTATCATTATTCAATGTAATTTTTGTTTCTGGTCTTGAAAGCACCAAATAACCTTGCGCTTTGATTATTTCTTTAGGAAAAGTGTAAGTTGTAATACTACCAATATTGTCTTTTATTTTCCAATCCGATAAATCAATATCAAAATCATTTTCATTAAAGACTTCAATCCATTCGTTTTCTGAATCTGGTCCTTCTGGCGAAGGAAGGATTTCGCTAAATATTATTCCTACATCATAAGTTTTTTCTTCAGTTTGTTGTTCAACTTCTTGTTCAATTACTTGTTCTGATTCAGGCATTGATTCAGACTCCTGTTTGGTAAAAACGCTATTTTTTGATTTCGGAGTTCCTTCTGGATTTTTGCCTGTCTTCCAAATTGATAAAGCCGGATCGGTTCTTTCCATTGTTTGTTTAGTTTCATTGTTACCAGCAAACCAAGAGCTAGCACAATTTACTTCATCAATTAGATTGTTTTGATTATCAAAAAACTGTAAGTGTTCACCATTATTGCTTAAAGCTCCAGTATATATTTGGTCAGCAGTAATATTTGGCACACTATTATCATCAGTTCTTTCTAAAAGAAAAAAGCCATTGGCTTGAATTGTACCAGAAAGAATTATTTCTGGTTTTCCATCAACAGCTTTAAGGATCCAATTATCAAGATTAACTGGATTATTAGTATTGTTATATAATTCAATCCATTCGTCGCTATAAGAAGTGTTTGTTCCCATCCAGGCAATTTCGTTGATTATAATACTTAATGATTCAGTGGCTAAGGCTGAACAAGGGAGGAACAAGGCGAATAGGAATATAATAGTTATTCTCAGAACTTTACTTGTCATATTGTCTGAATTTTATCAGAACAAAAGATTAAGAGAAAGTCTTGGGTGTAATAGCTAAAGCACTTTCACAGGATTTAATCCGCCTGATATAATGAAGAAAACTTATGTTAATCACAGAACGGAATATTAAGCTTAAGGCTGGGAATGGCGGGAATGGAATAGTTTCTTTTTATAAAAGAAGAAAAGGCCCAGACGGAGGCAATGGAGGAAAGGGCGGCAGTATTTTTATTGTTTCTACTTCAGACATTTACGCTCTTTCTGATCTTTCAAGAAGAGCCAAAATCAAAGCAGGAGACGGGCAACATGGGATGACAAATAGAAAAGTCGGTAAGTCTGCTGAGGATTTAGAAATTAAAGTTCCCATTGGGACTATTATCACTGATAAAGATTCTAAAGAAGTCTTTGAAGTGATTGACAAAGACAATCGTTTTCTCTTGTGTAGGGGGGGACGGGGTGGTAAAGGCAATTGGGAGTATCGTTCTTCTAAAAATGTTACGCCAATGTATGCCCAAAAGGGTTTTAAAGGCCAGGAAAGAAGTTTATATATTAATCTTAAGCTTATTGCTGATTATGGGCTTATTGGCCTTCCTAATGCTGGTAAAAGCAGTTTGCTTAAAGAGATAACAAATGCTAATCCAAAAATCGGTGACTACCCCTTTACTACTCTTGAGCCTAACTTAGGAGAATTAGGGGGTAAAATTATTGCTGATATTCCAGGACTTATAGAAGGGGCTTCTAAGGGAAAAGGATTAGGGATCAAATTTTTAAAACATATTGAAAAAGTTTCACTCTTATTTCATTGTATTTCTTGTGAACTTAAAGAGCCTGAAAAAAGCTATCAACAAGTCAGGAACGAACTAAAGAATTACAATCCAAAATTATTAAAGATACCGGAAATTATTCTTCTTACCAAAACAGATTTAAAATCAGAGAAAGAAGTTAAGTTAAGTCTTAAGATTTTGAAAAAGCTGAAAAGACAAATATTGCCCGTTTCTATTCATAACTGGGATAGTTTGGAAAAACTAAGAATCCTTGTTTTAAAATCTTTTGCCGTTAAATAATAAACAATAGAGTTTTTAGCTTCATAGCCTTATTTAAATCTAACAAATCTCAAAATTCTTGTGAAACAAGTTTTAATTGAATCCGTCTTTAATAACAGGGGCCTATTAGCAAGTCTTGTTTAAAAACTTGACAAATTTAATTACATATATTAAAATAATAAAATAGAGACTCAAAAACCCCGGAGGTGGGGGTTAGGAATTTTTCTTAGCCGGACAGGTTGGCTTTGGCGAACCTGTTCCTCGGAAAAAATCTGAGCTTATGTTGAAAACCTAAGTAACCCCCTCCTTCGGGGTTTTTATTGTCCTGTTGTTTTTTCTACTTCTTCAATCGTTGTTATTCCCTCTAAAACCTTTATTAAGCCGTCTTGATACATTGTTGTCATACCTTTTTCAATTGCTTTTTCTCTTAATGCAGCAATTGAAGGTGAAGCAAGAATGAATTTCTCCATTTCATCATCAATTAAGAACGCTTCATAAATACCTGTTCTTCCTTTATAGCCAGTATTATTACAATCCTTGCAGCCTATAGCAGTGGGAATCTCTAAATCTTTACCAATTTTGCTCACTTTTATATTTTTTGGCAGTTTTTTAAATTCTTGTTTGAATTTTTCAAGCTCTTGAAGAGAAGCTTTTTTTATTTTAGCGCACTTTTTACAAACTCTTCTGATTAACCTTTGAGCTATAGCCATATTAATTGCAGGAGCAATGTTTACTGCCTTTTCCCCTAATGCCTGCATCCTGGCCACTGTTCCAGCGGCATCATTTGTATGAAGGGTTGTGAAAACCAGATGTCCTGTTAAAGCAGCTTGGAGCGCTATGCTTGCAGTTTCTAAATCCCTTACTTCTCCTACCAATACTACGTCAGGATCTTGTCTCATAATAGAGCGTAGCCCATTAGCAAAACCATATCCTTTTTTAGGATTAACCTGGGTTTGAGAAATACCACCTAAATGATATTCAATTGGGTCTTCAATGGTAATAATCTTTGTTTCTGGACTTTGAATCTTTTTTAAAAACGCATATAAGGTTGTAGTCTTACCAGAACCAGTGGGTCCGGTAATAATAATCATTCCATTTGGCTTTTTAATTTCTTTTTGAAATAAATCAAAAAGGTCTTTCCTTAGCCCCAAAGCTTCAAGATTAATCAAGCTTTTTGGGTTTAGAATCCTTAATACTATTGTTTCTCCATATTCAGATGGAAGAATTGAAGTTCTAACCTCTATGAGTAAAGGTTTTTCTTCTGTCTTGTCAGGTGGCGTTAAAATAGAAAACCGACCATCTTGAGGTCGATCTGTAATATTTAATTGCAGCTTTGAAAGAAGCTTTACTCTTGATATTATTGACTGGTATGTTTTTTTATCTAAAGACAAAACATTCTGCAAAAGCCCATCTATTCTTATACGAAGATTAGTACTCTCTTCTTTTGGTTCAAAGTGAATATCAGAGGCCTTTAAGTATATTGTTCCTCCTAGAATAATCTCTAATATTTCTGTTAATTTTCCTTTAAGCGAAACCTCAATTTTCTTTTTAAAGTCAGAGATGTTTTTTACCTCTTTTTTAATTTCAGAAAAAATGTCTTTTGTTATTTCTGTTTCTCCAGTTATTTTTTTTGAAATTTCTTGCATAAAAATCTAAAATAGATAAAGTGAGAAATAATTGATAATCAGTATTAGTTGAACTTATCTTATCTTCATTAAAAAGTCAATTTCACTGATTTTTAATTCAAAAATGAAACCTCAATATATTACTAATACTGCCAGAGAAACAAGAAGTTTAGGCAAGGATCTGGCAGAAAAAATTCTAAAAACAAAAATCAAAACAAAAACCCAGGTTTTAGCTTTAAGGGGTGAATTAGGCGGAGGAAAAACAACATTTCTACAAGGTTTTGCTAAAGGATTGGGAATAAGACAAAAGATTTTAAGCCCAACCTTTGTTATTTTGAAAAAGTTTAAGATTAAACATACAAACTTTAAACTCTTTTTTCATATTGATTGCTACCGTATTAAAAAACCCAAAGAGATTTTAGATTTAGGATTTAAAGAAATTGTTTCTGATTTTAAAAACATTGTTGTTGTTGAGTGGGCTAAACGTATTGAAAAAATACTGCCTCCAAATACAATTTTTATTGATTTTGAGTTTCACAATAAAAATAAAAGAAAAATAATAATTCAATGGCCAAAGAAAAAAAACGCTTAATTATTCTTGATAGTAATTCAATAATTCACAGAGCTTTTCATGCTTTACCTCCTTTAACAACTAAAAAAGGAGAAATAGTTAATGCTGTTTATGGTTTTTTACTTGTATTTTTAAAAGCAATTAAAGAATTTAAACCAGACTATATTGCAGCTTGTTTTGATTTTCCTGCTCCTACTTTTCGTCATAAGAAATTCAAAAAATACAAGGCAAAAAGACCAAAAGCGCCGGACGAGCTTTATGAACAAATCCCAAAAGTAAAACAAGTTCTAAAAGCTTTTGATGTTGAAGTTTTAGAAAAGGAGGGGTTTGAGGCAGATGATATTATTGGAACAATTAGTAAAAAGTTTCCTAAAAAACAAATTCTGCCTGAAGTTGAGACAATTATTTTAAGTGGAGATTTAGATATTCTTCAACTAGTTGATAAACATACAAAAGTTTATTTTCTAAAAAGAGGAGTTAAAAATACTGTGCTTTATGACGAGGATTTAGTTAGGGAAAGATATGAAGGTTTAAGCTTTGACCAGTTGATTGATTTAAGAGCTTTAAGAGGTGATCCTTCAGATAATATTCCAGGAATAACAGGAATAGGAGAAAAAACTGCAATTAAGCTCTTAAAAGAATTTGCCACACTGGAAAAATTATACAAGCACCTGGAGGGCAGAACAAAAGAATCAGAGCAAATAAAGCCAAGAATAAAAGAGCTTTTAATCAAGCATAAGGAACAAGCCTTTTTCAGCCAGGAATTAGCCACGATCTATAAGAACGTGCCAATTGAAGTTAGTCCTAAGGCCTATAGGTGGGATAAATATGATAAAAGCAAAGCAATTAAAGTTTTAGAAGAATTTGGGTTCAGTAGCTTGATAAAAAGATTATCAGAAAAGCCAGAAAAAGAGAAAAAACAGGAAAAAAGTGCCAGGGAATTAACATTGTGGTAAAATATTTAAAAGAAAGATATGAATAATAAGAACATAGAAATTTTATTGAAAAAAGTGATCTGGGCCATTATTTCAGTAATAATCACCTTAGCAATTTTTCTTGTTGTTTTGCTTATTTTAAAATATGTTTTTGAAGTTCCGCTTCCTATTGAAGTTTTTTTCTGGCTAATTTTCTGGATAGCAGCTTTATTGGCTTTTCGTTTTTATATAGAGAGAAAAAAAGATATTCATGTTATTAATAGAGCTCATTTTAGGTTTTTTATTATCCACGTTTTAATTCTAACGATGATTGTTTATTATCTTGGAGGAATAGAATCTTTTGTTCCTCTTTCATATGCTACGATAATAATTTATTCAGTTTTTCTTTTGTCTGAAAAAAGAAGTTTTATCATAACCTTTTTATCCATATTATCGTTTTCAACTCTGGTTGCTTTAGAATATTTTAATATTATTCCTCATATAGCGCCTTTTGGAACTACTGGAGTTTATAAAGACCCATATCATATTTTTTCAAGAGTTATTACAATTTTTATAACCTTTATATTGTTAGCATTAGTCGCAAATCGCTATTCGAAAATAATAAGAAAACAAAGCAGTGATATATTAACAACACAAGCTGAGTTGGAAAAAACCAACAAAGATTTAAAACAAAAAGTAAAAGAGCTAGAAAACACGCGAGCTATTCTAGAAGATACTAAAAAAACTTTAGAAGTAAGAGTAGCGGCTAGAGTCAAAGAATTAGAAGAATTAACTCAAAGCCTTGAAGAGAAAGTTAAAAAAAGAACAAAAGAAATTCAAAAAAATGTTCAGGAGCTGGAAAAATTTCAAAAGTTTGCTGTAGGTAGAGAATTAAAAATGATAGAATTAAAAAAGAAGATAAAAGAAATAAAAAATAATAATAAAAAATAATAACTAATCTTATTCTAAAATATATGAACAATACTATCAACAAAGAAACAGTTAATGACTTAATGAAAATAAAAGGTGAAGTAAGGGGTGTGGTCTTAAAAACAGATGAAGAATATATTCTTAAGGAAAAAGGAAAAGAAGGATTAGAAAAAGTAGAACAAAAATTAAAAGAATTAGGTCATCCTATAAAATATGAAGAAATCAGAACAATGGATTTTTATCCAGTAGGATTAAGAGTACTTTCCCTTTTAGCAGTCAGAGAAGTGTTTAATTTTAGTGATGAGGAGATTAGAAAGATAGGGACTTTTGCAACAAAAATGTCTTTAATTATCCGACTGTTTACCAAGTATTTTCTTTCTGTGAGAAGGGTTGTGATGAAGGAATCCCCTAGAATATGGAGCAAGCACTGGACAGTTGGAAAACTGGTTCCAGTAGAGCTTAATGAAAAACAGAAATACGCTGTTATAAGAGTAGAGGGGTTTGATCTTCATCCTATATATTGCATTTATTTAGAAGGATATTTTGCAGGAATCCTTCAGATGCTGGTTAAATCTCCTAAGGTAGATACTAAAGAAACAAAATGCGCTTTTAAAGGAGAGCCCTATCACGAATTTTTAATAAAATGGTAGCAACAGAATCATCAGAAGAAAAAAAGCTATCTCTTTTAGCTGATGACTTAGCGTCACTTGAAAACTATATTCATGATCTTTTTAGTTTTTCTCCCTTGCCAATTTGTTTTATTAGCCCAATTGGTGTAGTTTTAGAAGTTAATCCTGCTTTTGAAAATATTTCAGGATTTAAATCTTATGAGATTATTGGAGAATCTATTGAAAAAGTATTTAAAAAAGATGAAGCAGAGAGTTTAACAAAGAATACATTGGAAAAAAGGGTTATTGAAGGAAAAGAAATGACCCTTTCTCCTAAAGGAAAAGAAAAGATATTTATCCAAGCCTTTACAAGAGTAAGGAAAGATGAAAAAGGAAAAATAGTTGGTTATTTTTTAGGTCTTTTTGATTTAACAAAAATCAAGGAAACTGAAAGTGAATTGAGGGAAGCTCAATTAGCTTTAATGAATATTTTAGAAGACACTGAAGGCGCAAGAAAAATAGCTGAGGAAGAAAGAAGTAAGACTCAGGAAATCATCAATAGTCTTGCTGATGGTTTGTTGGTTTTTGATAAAACAAACTATTTGGCCTTAATGAATCCACGAGCTGAAAAACTCCTAACAGTTAAAAGAGAAGAGTTAATTGGACAAAGAGCTGTAGATTTTTTCAAATTTGAATCATTAAAGAATCTAGCAGATTTAATTGGCGGAGAAATAAAAGAAGACTTGTTTAGAAGAGAACTGAAATTAACAAAGAATTTTATCCTGGAAGTTTCTACAGTTCCTTTAGTGGCTAATGGGACAAGGATTGGTTCGTTGGTAATACTCCATGATGTTAGCCGCGAGAAAATAGTTGAGCGCATGAAAACTGAATTTGTTTCTATTGCTGCTCATCAGTTAAGAACTCCTCTTTCTGCAATAAAGTGGACATTGAAAATGATGCTGGACGGAGATTTAGGAGAGATATCAATAGAGCAACGTGAGTTTTTAAATAAAACCTATCGTTCAAACGAAAGAATGATAACTTTAATCAATGACCTTTTAAATGTAACAAGAATTGAAGAAGGAAGATATTTGTACAGACCTATTTTAAGCGACATTGCGCTAGTTCTTAAATTTGTGATTAATTCTTATCAGGAAGAAGCAAAAAAAAGACAAATTACTCTTAAATTCAAACAAGTTAAAAAAATAATTCCAAAGGTTTTATTAGATATTGAGAAAATGAAACTAGCTTTTCAGAATCTTATAGATAATGCTTTAAAATACACTTTTGCCAAAGGTAAAGTAGTGGTTACTTTAGATAGCAATGGCAAAGAAGTTGTTGTTTCAGTAAAGGATAGTGGGGTGGGTATTGCAGAGGAGCAGAAAAAAAGGGTGTTTACAAAATTCTTCAGAGGAACAAATGTTATAAAAATGGAAACCGATGGTTCAGGTCTTGGTCTTTTTATTACCAAAAACATTATTGTATCCCATGACGGTAGAATTTGGTTTGAATCCAAGCCAGGTAAAGGTACTACTTTTTACTTTGCTATTCCAATCAGAAATCAAACCAATAAGCGTTTGAAGAAAGCCTAGTTTGACATTGGTTTCTTTTTACTAGTTTGTTATAATAAAATCATTAATCAACACTAATATAATTATAACCATGAAAAAAGTTTTAATAGTTGAAGATGAAGACATAATAATTGATCTTCTTAAAAAAAAGCTGCTCCAGGAAGGATACGATGTTTCAATAGCTCATGATGGAGAAGAAGGGTTGAAGTCCTTAAGAGAGATAAAACCAGACATTGTTTTGTTAGATATTGTTATGCCTAAGAAAAGTGGTTATGAGGTGATGGAAGAGATGGGCAAAGACCCAGAGTTGAGTAAGATACCAATTATTATTATTTCTAATTCAGGCCAACCAGTAGAGCTTGATAAAGCCAAAGATTTAGGAGCAAAAGATTGGTTGATTAAAACAGAGTTTGACCCGCAGGAAGTTGCTGACAAGGTAAAAAAACAAATCGGTCAGTAATATCATAATTGCTAGTTAATATGGCAAAAAAAAATTTAAATTCAAAGAATCAAGGTTCTTCTTCAGGAAAGAAAATTCTTATAATTGAAGATGATAGGTTTTTAAGAGAACTTATTTCCCGCAAACTTTCAGATGATGGTTTTAAAACAGTTGAGGCAGTGGATGGAGAAGAAGGAATCAAAAAAGTTAAAGAAGAAAAACCTGATTTGATTCTGCTTGACTTGATCCTGCCAAGCATCGATGGGTTTGAGGTTTTATCCCGGATAAAAAAAGATGAGAGTGTAAAATCCATTCCAGTAATTATATTATCTAATCTCGGCCAAAAAGAAGAGGTTGAGAAAGGTTTGAAGATGGGAGCTCTTGATTATTTAATTAAGGCTCACTTTACTCCTGGAGAAATTATTTCAAAGATTAAGAATAATTTAAAATAGTTAATTTTGTAAAAAGCCACCCTTTAAGCTGTTCATGCTTTATTATCCAGCCCAGAAGGTGGTTTTTTGGTTGACAGAGGCGTTAGTCTTTTTATTTAAGGATAATTGTGTTAATAAAAAAGTATTATACCAGAATTACCAGAAGTAGAATCAACTGTTAGAGATTTGCGAAAGAAAATTATTGACAAGAAAACGGTAAAGCTATCAAAAAGTTTTAATAGTTTCAAAAATTATGATTATTTTTCTTTACGGTCAGGACAATTATAGGTCTAGACAGAAACTAAAAGAATTAATTGAGCATTACAAAAAAATCCATAAAATTGGGCTTAGTTTAAAATATATTGATGCTAGAAAATTAAGCTTTAAAGATTTAGAAGATGAGCTCAAACAAATTTCAATATTTAAAGAAAAGAAATTGCTGATATTAACAAATGTTTTTTCAAACATTGAATTTAAAAAAATCTTTGTGAAAAAAGGAAAAAAATTCATTGAATCCGACAACACAATCTTATTTTATGAGCAAGATAAAGTTGATAAAAGAGATGCCATGCTTAAATTTTTAAACAAGCATGCCAAGAGCCAGGAGTTTCAACTACTTGAAGGTTCAAGACTAAGAAACTGGTTAAAAAAAGAATTTCAAGAGCGAAAAGCTAAAATCAAAGGACAGGCCTTGGATAAGTTTATAAGTTTTGTTGACAACAACTCCTGGCAGATGATAAACGAAGTTCAAAAACTGGCTCATTTTAAGAATGGCAAGGAAATAGAAGTAAGGGACATTGAGCTTTTAATAAAGCCCCATGTTGAGCCAAACATCTTTAACACTATTGATGCCATAGCTTCAAAAGATAAAAAAAGAGCCTTAAAACTCTTAAGGGATCATATAAAAAAAGGAGACAATCCCTTTTATTTGTTTTCAATGATTAACTATCAATTCAGGAACTTGTTAATTATTAAGGATTTACTTATTAAAAATCTTTCTCCTTATTCTTCAGGACTTCATCCTTTTGTCATTAAAAAAAGCTCTGTTCTGGCAAGAAAGTTTGATTTTTTAGAACTTAAAAAGATCTATCAGAAAATATTTGAGATAGATCTTAGTATTAAGACAGGGAAATCTGACGCTGAAACAGCTTTAGATTTGTTAATTACCGGGATTTAGCAAGAGCTTTTGTTAGTCTTGATTTTATTCTTGAGGCGGTATTTTCTTTCATTAAACCAACCTTAGCTGCTTTATCCAGGGCTTTATACACTTTTGGTAAAGCCTTTTTTGCTTCGCTGATTTTATTCTCTGAAATAAAACCCTTCACTTCTTTTAAAAGGGTTCTGATTTTTTGTTTTTGAGCTCTGTTTCTTGTTCTTCTTTTTTTACTTTGCCTCAGGGCTTTTTTTGCAGATTTTTTAATTGGCATAATATTAGAGTATGTGTATTCTAAATTATTTTTATTATTAAATCAAGAACTTTTCATAATTTCCTGAATTTATGTAAAAATAAGAGATAATGAAGCAAATTATTAAAAAAGTCATTCCCTATTTCTTACTGGACTGGTATCATTTTTTATGGTCTTTTTTAGGAGCCTTGATTTATGGTTTTCCATCTAAGAAACTAAAGATAATTGGAGTTACAGGAACTAACGGCAAATCAACTGTAATTGAAATGATATCAGTGATTTTAGAAGAAGCTGGTTTTAAAATAGCTGTTTTATCTTCGATTAAGTTCAAAATAGCTGATAAAGAAGAACCAAACATGCTTAAAATGACAATGCCAGGGCGTTTTACTCTGCAAAGATTTTTAAAGCAAGCAGTTAACTCAAAATGCCAGTATGCTGTTATAGAGGTTACTTCAGAGGGTATAAAACAGCACCGTCATAGATTTGTTGATTTTAGCTTGGCAGTTTTTACAAACCTCAGCCCTGAGCACATTGAGGCGCATGGTTCTTTTGAAAAATATAGGGAGGCAAAAGAAGAGCTTTTCAAAATTACAAAAGGCGTTCATGTCTTAAATACTGACGATGAGAATGTTAGTTATTTTTTGAAATATCAGGCTGATAAAAAATATGGTTATGGTTTGACAGCCAGTAAAGATACTAACTACCAACTATTGGCTACTAGCTACGAAAGTAATGCCAATGGTATAGTTTTTGAAATAAACAATAAAGTATTTAGACTAAACTTGTTTGCTCAATTCAACATCTACAATGCTTTAGCAGCAATCTCTGTCGGCCTATCAGAAGGTATTAGCTTAGAAACCTGTAAAAAAGCTTTGGAGAAAATAAAACAAGTGCCAGGCAGGATGGAAATAGTTATATCAGCTCCTTTTAAAGTTATTGTTGATTATGCCTTTACCCCCAATGCTCTTGAAAAGGTTTATAGTTCAATTAAAGATGACTTTAATCCTTCTAGAATGATATGTGTTTTAGGTGCAGCTGGAGGAGGAAGAGATAAATGGAAAAGACCTGTTTTAGGAAAAATAGCAAAAGAATATTGTGATAAAATTATTATTACCAATGAAGATCCTTATGATGAAGATCCAATGGAAATTATAAATCAAATAGCAGAAGGCGCTGAGAATAGCACCCAAAAGATACTGGATAGAAGAGAAGCTATAAGAGATTCCTTAAAGCAGGCAAAAAAACAAGACTTAGTTATAATTACAGGAAAAGGATGCGAGCCATGGATATGTGTTGAGAATGGAAAAAAGATTCCTTGGGACGATAGAAAAATAGTAAAACAAGAGTTTGAAAAACTAAATTATGGTATCAAAAAATAATTTTAAAAAAATATCTAATTGGTTGTGGGAAATACCTAAAAGTTTTAGGTCTGATATGCGTGTTCCGGCTAGAATTTATACTTCAGAAAGAATCTTGGAAACTATAGAGCCTGGTGCTTTAGAACAAGTTATTAATGTAGCTTCTTTACCCGGAATTGTTAAATACTCTTTAGCCATGCCAGATATTCATACAGGCTATGGATTTGTTATTGGCGGTGTGGCTGCAACCAAGTTTCCAGACGGAGTAATCTCGCCATCTGGAATTGGTTTTGATCAGAATTGCGGTGTTAGATTATTGAAATCCAACTCAACTTATGGAGAAATAAAAGGTCATTTAGAGAAGCTTGCTGCAGAAATTCAAACGCAAATTCCATCAGGACTGGGAAGAGGAAGGAAGATTAAATTAAGCATTGCTCAAATCAATGAAATCTTAGAAGGAGGAGTTCAATACTTGGTTGAACAAGGATATGGTAATAAAGAAGACATTGAAAATTGTGAATCTAAGGGAAAATTAGAGCAGGCAGATCCTTCTTTTGTTTCAGATAAAGCAAAAAATAGGGGAAGGAACCAGGTCGGTAGTCTTGGGAGCGGAAATCATTTTATGGAAATTCAAAAAGTAGATACTATCTTCGACGAAGACATAGCTAAAATCTTTGGTTTATTTAAAGGGCAAGTTGTGATAATGGTGCACACTGGTTCTCGTGGACTTGGCCATCAAAATTGTTCAGATTATTTAAGAGTAACAGCTCAAGCCATGTTAAAGTATAAAATTAAGGTTCCAGATAGAGAATTATCGTGCGTTCCTTTTAATTCTGAGGAAGGAGAAAGATTTTTCCAAGCAATGTCTGCCGGCGCAAACTATGCTTGGGCTAATCGTCAAATGATAACTTTCTACATAAGAAAAGTATGGAAAAAAATATTAGGAGAAAAACAAAATCTGCATCTTCTTTATGATGTTGCTCACAATATTGCTAAAGTTGAAGAACACGAAGTTAATGGTAAAAAAATAAAATTAATTATGCATCGGAAAGGAGCAACTAGAGCTTTTCCCCCTAATCATGTTGAAATCCCTGAACATTATCAGAAAAGCGGACAACCAGTGTTAGTGCCTGGAAGCATGGGAACAGCTTCATATGTTCTAGCGGGGACCGAGGAGTCTAAGGAATCTTGGTATACAGTTTGTCATGGTGCTGGAAGAACAATGTCAAGAAGGCAGGCAATTAGAACTATTTCTGGACAAAATGTAGTAAAAGAGTTAAAACAAAAAGGAATTACTGTTAAATGCTGGAGTTCAAGAGGAGTTGCTGAAGAAGCTCCCCAAGCATACAAGGACATTGAAAGTGTGGTTGATGTGGTTCATAGTGCCAAGTTATCAAAAAAAGTGGCAAAATTAGTGCCTTTAGCTGTAATTAAAGGCGAGTAACTAAAATGAAAAAATCATTAAATTGCTACAATTTTGAACTAAATTGTTTTTTAGTTTATGAAGAAAAGACTGCCAAAATCAGTAAAGAAATATATTCGGAGGGAAAAAGCCAGAATCAGGCGTGAATTTTTAGATGCTAAAAAACAAGAAGAATTAATCCAAGAATTATATCAGAAATTTTTCAAAGAAAATGACAATTCAAGAAATCTACAATCTAGCAATAAATAAAGGAATTGAGGCTGATTTCAGGGAAAAAGAGTTTATTGAAAAACTTCTTCAAAGAAGAAGAAAAAAATATGAAAAACTATCTGAAAAAGAAAAGCAGTTTTTTGATAAAGAAACCTTAAAAAACCCTTATTCTGATTCTCAGATTTTACATATTGCTCAAGACAAAGAGATTAAAAGAGTTTTAATTGGTATTGATATTGAACCAGCTGAAATTCTATTAGCCAAAGAGCTTGGAAACATTGATTTAATTATTTCTCACCATCCATTAGGTAAAGCTTTGGCTAATTTACACGATGTAATGGATCTTCAGTGTGATATTTTAAACATGTATGGAGTACCAATAAATATTGCTGAAGGTTTAATGAAAGAAAAAATCTCAGAAGTAGCCCGTGGTGTTAATAAACTAAATCATCAAAGAACAATTGATACAGCAAAGCTATTGGGCTTTAATTTAATATGCCTTCATACAACTTGTGATAATTTAGCAGCTAAATTTCTAAAAGATAAAGTTGAAGAAAAAAAGCATGATTTAGTAAGAATTGAAGATTTAATTGAGCTTTTAAAAACAATTCCAGAGTATAAACAAGCAATGAGAATTGGAGCAGGACCTAAAATTTTTGCTGGAAATAAAGAAAATCGCTGCGGCAAAATAGCCTTAACAGAAATAACTGGTGGAACTGAGGGTTCCTCAAAGCTTTATGAGAAAATGGCTATAGCTGGAATTGGAACAATTGTAGGAATGCATATTTCAGAAGAGCATAAAAAAGAAGCCGAATCATCAAATATTAATGTTGTTATTGCCGGACACATGAGCTCAGATTCCTTGGGCATTAATCTTTTCTTAGATGAACTTGAGCTCAAAGGAATTGAAATTATTTCATGTTCAGGCTTAACTAGGATTTCACGAATTAATAAATAACAAATTATGGGCAAAGGTTCTGTTAAAAGAAGACAATTTAAGATAAGGGCTAAGAGAAAGAAAAAGCAGAAGATTAAGAAGCTAAAAGACAGGTATCTTGAAGCAAAAAGTAAATCTGAAAAAGAAAAGATTTTAGAAAAAATTAAAAGAATAGCGCCTCATTATCCAGATAAAGAGATTTTGAAATTGACCAAAGAAAAATAACATGCCTGATTCTACTTCAGACAATTTTTCTGATAGCTTTCCTGTTTTAACGTGGAAAGTTTTTATTATTGAGAGCTTTTTATTTCTTTTAGCTTTGGGTTTGGGAATTATTAACTCATTGAAAATTACTAGGATTTTAAAGATTGAAAAAATTGAAGTTGTTGAATTTCCTTTTATTCAATTCGTTGTTTATTTTCTCTTAGCCACCTTATTCATTTTTCTTTTGACTCGTTTAATTAGATTCCGAAAGCAGAAAACAACTGTTTTTAAGCTTCTTTTTATCTCAACTGTTTTTATGGGCGGGATATTGATGTTAAGTGTTTGGATTTCAGATCTTTACGCTTTAATTTTAATGGGTTTTTTAATTTTCTGGTGGATTAAATGGCCTTCTATTTTTATTCAAGACCTGTTAATGATTTTAGCAGTAGCAGGAGCTGGCAGTGTTCTGGGCTTAAGTTTTGCTCCTGAAGTGGTAGCAGGACTATTAGTGGTTTTTTCAATTTATGATATTATTGCAGTTTACAAAACAAAACACATGGTTGAGATTGCAAAAGAGATGATTGAGAGCCGCGCTGTTTTGGGGTTGGTTGTTCCGCCTGACATAGCTTCTTTTAGCAGTAGTTTAAAAGAAATAACGCCTGGTGGAAGATTCATGATTTTAGGTGCAGGAGATGTGGTTTTCCCGCTTCTTTTCTGCGCTTCTTTAGTCCCTTATGGAATTTTAAAATCCTTAATCGTTGCTTTGTTTTCTTTAATTGGTCTTTTTGCCAGCTTTTTATTTTTTGTTTCGCAAAAACAGCGAAAAGCCATTCCAGCTTTGCCCCCAATCGCACTCTTTTCAATTATTGGCTATCTCATAACAAAACTTTTTTAATGTAGAGATTTGACCATATAAGTATCTTTCAGTTTGTAATTGAATTTTTTCCAGTAGTTTCTAACACCTACTGCTGAAATAGCAGCAATTTTTTTGATTTTAAATTCTTTTTTAACAATATATTCAGCTTGTTTAATTAGTTTTTTGCCTAGTCCTTTATGTTGAGCTGAAGTCCCCTTTACTGAGATTGGAACAAGTTGTCCGTAAGTATGGATTTCACGGATTAATGCAACGTTTTTTAAAACACTTAAAACTGGTTTGTCACTTGAAGGAATTCTTAATCTTAATAAACTGTATAGTTTATTTCTTTTTTTATTTTCAAAACTTAAAAATATTTCTTTTGCTCCAGAAGCGTTATAATCATTCCTAAATAAATATATTTTTTCTCTGGGGTCATACTTTTCTTTAATTTCTCTACATCTGATGCATTTACACTCCCAATTTTTTTCTTTCATTTCTTTTTTAACAACTTCCCTTAAATTAGATACTTTAACAGGCCCTTTAATAATTCTTGGGGAAGGAATATCTCTAATAATTCTTTCAATTCTTGTATAATATGGAATCTCTTTTTTTATTTCACACAGTATTTTAATTAAAACTTTTAAGGAATAGGGCTTGTACTTTCCTTTTTTATAGAGTTCATAAAGGGGAGCTTCTTTTACTAAAGCACAGGGATATATTTTAATTAAATCCGGCTTGAATTTTTCATCAGAAAAAATGGTCTTCATCATTTCAATATCTTTTTTTGGTGTTGAACCAAGTAAATTAGGCATTACCTGATAAGAGACTTTAAAACCAGTATTTTTCAACAGCTTGGTGGCTTTTATAGTGTCCTTGATTTTATGTCCTCTAAGATTCATTTTTAAAATATTGTCATAAACACTTTGAACTCCAAGCTCTACTTTTGTAACTCCTAAATTCCTTAACCTTTTAATTTCAGCCTTATCAATAAAATCAGGCCTTGTTTCAACAGACAAACCAATAATTCTATGTTTTGCCGATTCATTTAGCTTCTGAGCTTGAATTAAGTTTTTACTTATTTTGTTATTACAAGCATCAAAACATCTTTTGATAAACCTTGTTTGATAGTTTTTTGGATAATATGACCAAGTTCCCCCAATAATCCTCAAATCAATCTTATCAGTTGGATGACCAGTTTCTCTGAGCATTTTGATTCGCTGTTTTGTTTGGAAATAAGGATTAAAACCTAATGCTTTGGCGCGTTCAGCTGCTGGTTCTCCTGATAGATAACTTTTTGGAAACCCATTTTCTAAAGGGCAGTAGATACATTTTCCAGGACAAGGATAAGGTTTTGTTAAAACTGAAATATTTACAATTCCTGAAAGCGAACGAACAGGCCTTGTTTTAAGTAGCTCTTCAATAATTTTTGATTTTTTGATTCTTTTTTTCTTTGTTAATTCGTGATAAGCTTTTAATAATTGGATGTTACTAGGAGTAAGAATCTTATACCTTTTTGAAACTTGCCTTTTAAAAACAGCCAAATCAGAAGAATTTTTAATTCTTTTCTTAATCAATTCTTTAATTATTAATTTATAATAATTCATAATGAACCCAGAATACGCACATTATTTATTAGTTAAAACCAGGGAGGATTATAACTTAATTGCTGAAGAGTTTTCAAGAACCAGAGAAAAAATATGGGAAGAAACAAGATTTTTATTTGATGATTACTTAGTTCCTGGTGATAAAGTCTTGGACTCAGGCTGTGGCAATGGAAGATACTACCCTCTTTTTAAAGAAAAGCAGGTTGAATACATTGGCATTGATAGCTCTAAAAAGTTAATTGAGCTTACAAAAGAAAGATATCCTGAAGCAGATTTTAGAGTTGAGGATGCTCTAAAGCTTTCTTTTAATGACAATTACTTTAATGCTGTTTATAGTATTGCGGTACTTCATCATATTCCATCTAAAGAATTAAGACTTCAGTTTTTAAATGAAGCAAAAAGAGTATTAAAGCCAGGAGGACTATTGATTTTAACTGTTTGGAATTTCCATCAAATAAAAGAACTATTTTTATTAGTTAAATATACACTTTTAAAACTAATTGGAAAATCAAAGCTAGACTGGAAAGATATTTTTGAACCCTGGGGTAAAAAAGCCCAAAGGTATTATCATTGGTTTTCAAAAAGAGAACTTGGAAAATCAGTTAAAGAGGCAGGTTTTGAAATTGAAAAATTTGGTACTATTAAGAATAAGGGGAAGTATCGTCAAAACATTTTTATAATTTCAAAGAAGTTAACAACTCAAAAATCAGTTTCTTCAGCTCCAACCATTATTACTGAAGAGCAAAATTTCATAAATCACTGATTACTTGACAATATTTGTCACTAAATTAAAATTAGAAAGTGAGGGGGGTGTGTGATAAATTCGCGCAGGACAAACAATGTTTAATGGAGGAGGTCTTTAGGAATTCCGGGATTTGTCCAATCCCGTCAGGCGCGGACCAAGTTCATAGAAGATTGTTCCCTCTTCACTAAAGACAGAAACACTAGATTGGAGTTTCTGTTTTTAGTTTGATTTTTGTCAAGAATAACGATAAAATTATATTATCATGGGGTATAAAATTGTGGTTTCAGGCGCAGCCAAAACCGATCATTGCTGCGAGGGAATCAAAAAAATCTCTAAAGAAGTTGGCAGAGAAATTGCTCGTCATAAATGCGTTTTAATTACAGGAGGTACTACTGGTGTTCCTTACTTTGCTATCTTAGGTTTTAAAGAAATAGGTGGATTCTCAGTTGGGTTTTCTCCTGCTATTTCTGAGGCTGCTCATGTAAAGACCTATAAGCTTCCTACAAAGCCTTTTGATGTAATGATTTATACTGGAGCTGATTATACTGGCAGAAACATGATAATGACAAAAGCTGCTGATGGAGTGATTGTTATTTGCGGTAGGATGGGCACTTTGCATGAATTTGTAACTGCTTTTGAAATTCAGAAACCTGTTGGTGTTTTAGAGGGGACAGGAGGAACAGCTGATAAGATAAGGCAGATTGCAAAAGGCCCTTTTAGAGGATACAGGCGGGTTTTTTACGAGAAAGAGCCCAAAGCTTTGGTGGAGAATTTAATTAATGATATTAAAAAACAAAAATCAAAGGTCGAAAAATAATCAATTAATTTTTTAAATATGCCAGATAAAGCACCTTCAGAAGAAGGAAAATTAATAGGAGAAGTCAGTCATTATTTTGGTAAAATTTCAGTTGCAGTTATTAAAATAACTGATACTTTGAAAGTTGGAGATAAAATAAGAATAGTGGGCGGAGAAACTGATTTTAACCAAATAATTGAATCAATGGAAGTTGATCATAAGAAGATAGAACAAGCTAAGTCAGGAGATTCAGTGGGCTTAAAAGTTAATGAAAAGGTAAGAGAGGGTTACAAGGTATATAGATTATAATTTAATTTAATATTTAATAATTCTACAAAACATGAGTAATGAAATAATTTACAAATTGCTTTTATCTGTTTTTTTAGGAAGTTTGCTTGGTATAGAAAGGAAGCGTAAAAAGAAAGGAGCTGGGCTTCAAACCTATAGTTTGGTGTCTTTGGGCACTTGTCTTTTTACAATCGTGGCTTTAGAAATGAACGCTCTCTTTTTAGGGAATTTTGATATTTTAAGAGTAATTCAGGCTGTTGCTATTGGAATTGGTTTTATTGGCGCAGGAGTTATTTTTCAACAGTCGTCAGGCGTGATAGGATTAACTACTGCTGCTGGATTGTGGGTTACTTCTGCAGTAGGAGTAGCTGTTGGAGTCGGTCTTTACTCTATAGCTATTTTTACCACAGTTCTGTCGCTAGTAGTTTTTATTGGTTTTGGCCTGCTAGAGATCAAATTCTTTAAAGAAGATTAATGAAATTTATTGCTGATTTTCACTTACATTCCAAATTCTCACGAGCCACCTCTCCTCGAATGAATTTAGAGAATCTTGATAAATGGGGACGAATTAAAGGAATTAAGCTTTTAGGAACAGGTGATTTTACGCATCCTGTTTGGCTCAAAGAATTAAAAGAAAAATTAGAACCTGCTGAGAGCGGGCTTTTTAAGATTAAAAACAATAATAAAGAAACCAGATTCATTTTAAGTGCTGAAATTAGTTGTATTTATTCAAAAAAAGGCAGAGTAAGAAAGATTCATACTGTTATTCTTGCTCCTTCTTTTGAGATTGTTGAGAAAATTAATAGCCGGCTGGAGTTTATTGGAAATCTGAAAGCTGATGGCAGGCCGATTTTAGGATTAGACGCAAAAGAGCTGGCAAAAATCGTTTTAGATGCTTCAGAGAAATGTTTGATTATTCCAGCCCATGTAATGACTCCCTGGTTTTCTTTATTTGGTTCAAAATCAGGCTTTGATTCGATTGAAGAGTGTTTTGAAGAATATACAAAATATATTTATGCTTTAGAAACTGGGCTTTCTGCTGATCCTTCAATGCTCTGGCGCACACCTGAAGGTCAGAGATTAACGCTTATTTCAAATTCAGACGCCCATTCGCCAGAGAAGATTGGCAGAGAGGCAAATGTTTTTGATATAGAATTAAGCTATCCAGCTATTTTTGAAGCTATAAAGTCAAAGGACAAACAAAAATTTCTTTATACAATTGAATTTTTCCCTCAAGAAGGAAAATATCATTTTGATGGTCATAGGACCTGCCAGGTTAGACTTTCTCCGAGTGAAACAAAGAAATATAATAATATTTGTCCTAACTGCGGCAAACCTTTAACAGTTGGTGTTTTAAATAGAATTGAAGATATATCAGTAAAGCCAGAAGGATTTAAGCCGGACAATGTAATTCCCTTTAAGAGCTTGGTTCCATTAAAAGAAATAGTTGCTGAATCTTTGGAGATGACAGTTGCTTCAAAAAAAGCTGAACAAGAGTATAATAATTTGGTAGAAAAACTTGGGAGTGAACTTAAGATTTTGCTTGATATTTCTCGTGATGAAATAGAAAAAGTAGCTGGACCTGAAATTGCTGAAGGGATATCAAGGGTAAGAGATGGAAAAGTTTTCATTGAGCCTGGTTATGACGGCGTTTACGGAACAGTAAAAATTTTCTCCCAACAAGAACCAAAAACCTTATCAAAACAAACAACACTTTTTTAAAATGATAATAGGCATTCCTCAGTCTTTAATCTACTTTAAAAGACCATATTTTTGGGAAACCTTTTTTAAAAACCTTGGTTTTAAGGTTTTACTTTCACCTTCAACAAACAGACAAATTGTTGCTGAAGGAGTGAGGATAGCTGATCCTGAAACTTGTTTTTCAAATAAGGTTTACTGGGGTCATTTGTTGTGGCTTGATGGAAAATGTGATTTAATTTTTGTTCCAAGATTAAAGGCTAATAAAGAGAAGCTTGAATACTGTCCTAAGTTTTTTGGTCTGCCTGATTTGGCAAAGATTTTAGTTGAGAGTTCAATTTTAACCAAAACTTTTGATGAAAGAAAAGAGAAATTTGAAAAGAGCCTTGAAAGATTGGGAAAGAAACTGAATAAGGGCAAATTAGAGGTAAAAAAAGCCACAAAAATCACTCTCTTAAAAGAAAAAAAATTAAAAGAGAAAGAAAAAAAAGATTTTTTTAGAAAAATTGAGTCAAAAAAACCAAAAATTATTCTAATTTCTCATCCCTACAATTTATATGATGATTATGTTAATTTAAGAATGAAAGAGAAGCTGGAGAAATTAGGAGTTGAACCAATTTTTCTTGACGAAGTTCCGAACAACACAGCTCTGACTGGCTCTTTACAAGAATCTATACTTGCGATTGAATTCCACTGGGAGTTTGGGAAAGAAATATTTGAAAAGATTGAAGAAATATTG
>JAUUXB010000016.1 GCA_030588745.1 bacterium
GCTGCTATAACAATAGCTGGTTTAGCGTGGGCTATAGCATATTCACAAGCTAACAATAGGGCTTGAACTCCTGAAAGACAGGCAAATTTTAACTGAAAAGGCACTACTGTAAGATTAAGGTTTTTAATTGTTTTTATTCCTATTTCAGCTTTTGATATATCATAGTCTGACTCAGTGGCAATAAAAAATCTATCAACGCCTTGATAGTTTATTTTTTTTAATGCCTGAGTTATAAGCTGTTCTAGAGAGGTTTGATAGGGGATTCTGGCCTGAATTAGCCCTAATCCTCCGTTTACATATTCTATTGGAAGCTTGCTTTTTTTAGCTATTTTTTCCACACCAATAAACCACTCTGGAATTGAAACAGCTATTTCGCTTATTCCCACTTTTGGCACTAGTTGATTCATTTATATTAAAGCTTAGTAATATTATTCTACATTATTTAAAATAAATCATCAATCTTTTGAGTATTTATTAAATTTTAGCTTGTGTTATAGTAGAATTATGCGTCACAGACTCTTTATTGCTGTTAATCTGCCTGAAAACATAAAAAATAAACTAAGTGATTTTCAGTCAAAATGGCCAGAGCTGCCAGCCAGATGGACAAAAAAACAAAACCTACACATAACTTTGGTTTTTTTAGGTTATGTTAAGGATGAGGAAATTCCTGAGATATTAAAGATTGCAGAAGAAATCGGAAATAAACACAGTTCTTTTTCAATAAACTTAAATAAAATCTGTTATGGTCCTCCTAAAAAAATACCAAGAATGGTTTGGGCAGTGGGGGAAAGTTCAAAAGAATTAGGAAAGTTAAAAAAGGATTTAGAAAACTCGCTGTCTAACGTTTCATTGAAAGAAGAAGCCAGGCCACACAGTCCTCATATAACTTTATCAAGAATCAGGCAGTGGCAGTTTAGGCAAATTGAACTAGAGGAAAGACCAGAGATTAATGAATCTATTGATTTAGGTTTTGAGGTAAATTCAATTGAGATAATGGAAAGCCAATTAAAAAGAACTGGTGCAGAGTATTCAGTAATGCAGTCATTCCCATTAAAACCATGAAAATTCATTTTATTGGTATTGGTGGAATAGGCGTATCTGCTTTAGCCAAGTATTACTTTGAAAAAGGCCACACAATAAGTGGTTCTGATTTAGTTAGAACAGAGATCACTGATTGGTTTGAACAAAGGAATGTTAAGCTTTTTATAGGAAAGCACAAGCCAGAGAATGTAGCTGATGATATTAGTATAGTGATTTATAGTCCAGCAATACCAGAGAATAATATTGAGCTTGAAAAAGCTAAAACAATTGGTTTAAAGATAATGACTTATCCTCAAGCTCTTGGAGAGTTGACTAAAAAATATTTTACAATAGCTGTTACTGGGACTCATGGAAAAAGCACAACAACTTCAATGATAGGTCTTTTGCTGATAAAGGCTGGTTTAGATCCAACAGTAATTGTTGGTACTAAACTTAAAGAGTTTGACAATTCAAGTTGTAGAGTGGGAAATTCAAAATATTTAGTTATTGAAGCCTGCGAGCATTTTGAATCATTTTTGAATTATTATCCTCATATTATTGTTTTAACAACAATTGAGGCAGACCATTTGGATTATTATAAGGATTTGAATGGTGTTTTAAATGGATTTGAAAAATTTACTGCTAATTTAGAAAAAGATGGAATTATAGTTGCAAATAAAGATGATGAAAATATCCAGAAGATTGTTGAAAATGCAGACTGGTATTCTTTAAAAGATAAAGAAGCTGCAAGTATTAGAGATATTCTGCAGGTTCCTGGTGAGTTTAATGTTTCTAATGCTTTAGCAGCTTTAAAAGTTGCCAGAATTTTAAAAATTCAAGATATAGATTCCCATAAAGCATTATCAGAATATAAAGGTTCCTGGCGCAGATTTGAAATCACTGAAATGCTTAACCCTAAACCTTATACCTTAATCGATGATTATGCTCATCATCCAACAGAAATAAGAGTCACTTTAAAAGCAGCTCGGAAGAAATTCCCTGAAAAAAAAATCTGGTGTGTTTTTCAGCCCCATCAATATCAAAGAACTTATTATTTACTTGATGATTTCATTGCTGTTTTTAAAAATGCTCCAGTAGATAAATTAATTATTACCGATATATATGACGTTGCAGGAAGAGAAGAAAAAGAAATTAGAGAAAAAATCAGTTCTCAAAAATTGGTTGAAGCTGTAAGTAAAAATTCTGTAATTTATATTGCAAAAGAAAAAATAATTGATTTTTTAAAACAGAATTTAAAGGGTGGGGAAGTAGTAATTGTTATGGGAGCGGGGAATATTTATGATGATGTGAGTCTGAAATTGAGAACTGAAGATCCAAAATATAAAAAATTATATGAAACCAAATGATAATACTCCAAAAGTTAGTATACTTATTGGAGTTTTCTATTAAATAAATATGCTATAATTAGAATAAAATTATTGAGAAAGAGCTAAAAACATGATTGAAAAAATAAAGAATAAAATTCCAATCACAATAGATAACAATTCTGCCTTAAATTATGAAAATGAAAAAAGAGCGCTTTATCTTCTTTCTCTACCAATAATGTGGATTCTTTCTTTATGGGTTTTAGTTAAGAAGAAACTTTTTGGTAAGCTAAAAATCAATACTTTCTGGTTTGATGGTTTAAGCGCTCCTTGTCGCAAGATTAAGGAGGGGGCTGGTTCTTGGAGAGCATTAGATATTATTTACAATTACGATTTTGGCAAGGATAAAAGCATTAATGGCAAGGTCAGTGATTTTTGGATTGGTATAATTAATGCCCAAGCTGTTAGAAATAGATTAAGATTGTCCAAGTATTTACTTAGAGAACAGATTAAGAAGTTTAGTAGATATAAAGAAGTCAGGATCCTTTCAGTTGCCAGTGGTTCTGCCCAAGGATTAATAGAGGTCATGAAGAAGTTTAAAGATAAAAATATTGTTGTTAGAGCTACTTTATTAGATCTAGATCCTACAGCAATAGAATATAGCAGAAGGACAGCAAGAGAAATGAGTGTGGAAGACCAAATTACTTTTCTCAATAAAAGCGTTAGCGTTCTAGAAGAAGAAATAAGGAGTTTTGATCCACATATAATAGAGATGATAGGATTTTTAGATTATAGGCCTTATCATAAGGCAATAAAATTAATCCAAAGAATTAGAAACCTTCTTTTGCCTGGCGGCGTGTTTTTGGTTAGCAATACTTGTCATAATCCAGAAGCTTTTTTTCTGAAATGGGTTATTGATTGGTCAATGATGTACAGATTTCCTAAAAAATTAGCTGAAATCATAATTAAAGCTGGTTTTAAATCAGAAAATTGTGAAATAATCTACGAACCTTTTAAAATTCACGGTATAGCAATTTGTAGAAAATCTGCTTAAGCGTTAAAATATAACTATTAGGAATATGTTTTTTTATGCCTTAACAGGTTTAATTAATGCCGTAACTAGTACTGTTCTAGGACTGTTTGTTTTTTTAAACGATTTTAAATCAAAAATAAACCAAGGATTTGTTCTTTTTTGTACAAGTGTGGCAGTGTGGAGTTACGGTTATTATTTTTGGCAGATAGCTGATAATGCAGATGATGCTCTTTTTTATTCTAGGGTATTGATGGGTGGAGCTATTTTTATTTCAGTTTCTTATCTGCATTTTGTTTTAGCATTTTTGGGAAGATTGCCCGCTCAAAGAAAGTTGTTAATTTTTAGCTATGCTATTTTTATTATATTTTTTCTTTTTAATTTCACTCCTTTATTTGTAAAAGAAGTTGTACCTGAGCTTTCTTTTGAGTTCTGGCCGAAACCTGGAATTGTTTTTCATCCGTTTCTAATACTTTGGTTGGCTTATGTAATTTATTGTACTATTATGCTTCTACTTGAATATAAAAACATGGATGCAATTAAAAAATCTCAGACTAAATATATTTTAACTGGCATCACAATTGGATTTATAGGAGGATCTACAAATTATTTGCTTTGGTATGGGATTCCTGTTTTGCCAATCGGCAATATTTTAGTAGCTCTTTATGTTATTTTTACTGCTTATGCGATTACTAAGCATCACCTTTTTGATATTAAAGTTATTTTAACTGAAATTCTTGTTGGTTCTATTGGTTTGGTGTTGTTTGTTCAGGCTTGGATGAGTGTGGACGTAGGAATGAAAATATTAAATTGGATTGTATTTATTTTATTTGTTATTTTTGGGTATTATTTGATTAAAGCTACTATTCAGGAAATAAAAAGAAGAGAGCAGATTGAAAAAATGGACAAAGAGCTTAGGAAAACATACAAAGAATTAAAGAAGCTTGATGTTGCAAAATCAGAATTCATTTCCATTGCATCTCATCAATTAAGAACTCCTTTAACAGCTATTAAGGGTTATGTTTCTTTAATAAAAGACAAGGCATATGGAGAGTTTCCTTCTAAAATGAAAAAGTCTTTGAACAATATCTATAGTTCTGTAGAGAGATTAATAAAATTAGTAAATGATCTTTTAAGCATTTCAAGGATTGAAGCTGGAAAAATAAAAGTTGAGCCAGAAGAATTCTTTTTAGAAGAATTAATCGCTGATATATTAGAAGAATTAAGAAATTTATCAAAAGCAAGGAATCTTTATCTTAAATGGGAAAGAAGGAAAGCGCCTTTATCTAAGGTTTTTATGGATAGAGCCAAGATGAGACAGGTCATTTTAAATATTATTGACAATGCGATAAAATATACTCAAAGAGGCGGAGTAACGATAAATTACAAACAAGAGAATAGATTATGCAGGATTGAAATTAAAGATACAGGTGAAGGAATGACAAGAGCAGAAATTTCTAATTTATTCAAAACTTTCTCCAGAGGCATTGCTGGCCAAAGAACCTGGACAGAAGGAGCAGGCTTGGGGCTATATATTGCCAAAAAGTTTACAGAAATGCATAATGGAAAAATATGGGTAAAGAGCGCTGGCAAGGAAAAAGGCTCCACATTTTACATAGAATTACCTATAAAATATGAAGAAAAAAGCTAAAAAGAAAATCCTAATTGTTGAGGATGAGAAAATATTAGCAGAAATGTATCATGATGTTTTTGTTCAAGCTGGCTTTAAAGTGTTTTCAGTTATTGAATCAAAAGAAGGATTAGAGATAGCTAGAAAAGAAAAACCAGATTTGATTGTTTTAGATATCTTGCTTCCTAGAGAAAGTGGAATATCTTTTTTAGAAAAATTGAAACAAGACGCTAAAATTTCTTCTATTCCAGTAGTGATTTTTACAAATTACGACGGACCAGATACAAAGAAAAAAGCGAAAAAACTTGGGATTAAAGATTATTTGATTAAGGCAAATTTCACTCCACAGCAGTTTGTCTCGAAAATTAAGGGCTATTTAAAATAAAACCAACTCCATTTTTTTTAGCTTTTTAATAAAGTTTTTTTAATTGTTTATGAAAAGAATATATTCAAGTAAAACAACTCAATATTTAGGAAAAAAAGTTAAGGTTTCTGGCTGGGTTCACAGTATAAGGTTTCACGGAAAAATAATTTTTGCTGGTCTTAGAGATGAACAAGGTCTTTTGCAAATGGTTTTTACTCCAAAAAACAAACAGGTTTATGAAATGGCAAAAGAGCTGAAGCCAGAGTGGGTGATTTCAGTTAATGGTAAGATTCAGAAAAGACCCAAAGAAATGGTAAATCCAAAAATTAAAACAGGAGAAATTGAACTTTTAGCAGATGAAATAGAAATTCTTTCCAGGGCAAAAACAATACCATTCCCAGTTGATACTGATGGTTATGAGATAGATGAAAAGATAAGAATGAAATACCGCTATATAGACCTGAGAAGAGAGAGATTAAAGAAAAACCTGAAGGCCAGACAACAAACAATTCAGTTTATGAGAAACTTTCTTATTGAAAAAGGGTTTTTAGAAGTTGAAACTCCTATTCTAACTAAATCCACTCCTGAAGGAGCAAGGGATTTTTTAGTTCCTTCAAGAACTTATCCAGGCACTTTTTATGCTCTTCCTCAGAGCCCTCAGCAGTATAAACAACTTTTAATGGTTTCTGGCATTGAAAAGTATTTTCAGATTGCCAGGTGTTTCAGGGATGAGGATCCAAGAGGTGACAGGCAGGCAGAATTTACTCAGCTTGATATTGAAATGTCATTTGTTAAACAAGAGGAAATTTTAGAGTTAATAGAAGAACTTTTTATTTCTTTGGTTAAAAAGATTTTTCCCAAAAAGAAAATAACTAAAATTCCTTTTCCCAGGATTACATATGAGCAGGCAATGGAAAAATACAATACTGATAAGCCGGATTTAAGAAAAAATAAAAAAGATAAAAATGAACTTGCTTTTGCTTTTATTATTGATTTTCCTCTTTTTGAGTGGAAAGAATCAAAAAAAAGATTTGATGCGATGCATCATCCTTTTACCCGTCCTCAGGAAGAAGATGTTGGAAAAGTAAAAAAGAATCCTGGCAAAATACTGGCTTATCAGCATGATTTGGTTTTAAATGGCTATGAGGTTGGAGGAGGGAGTTTAAGAATTTACAAGCCAGATATGTTAGAAGCAATTTTTGAAATAATGGGACACAAAAAAGAAGAAATAAGAGAAAGATTCGGTCATTTATTAGAAGCTTTTGAATACGGTGTTCCGCCTCATGGTGGAATTGCTTCGGGACTTGATAGGCTTTTAGCAATAATTCAAGGAGAACCAAATATCAGGGAAGTAATTGCTTTTCCAAAAACAGGTGAAAACCGCGGATTAATGATGAACACTCCTTCTGAAGTAAGTAAAGAACAACTTAAAGAGTTAAAAATTAAATTTGAGAAAAAGAAATAAAGTAAATGAACAAGAATATTAAGTTTTTTTTAATGTCTTTTGTTTTAAGTTCACTGTTCTGGTGGGGAATAAGCTCTTTTCAGCAAGGAATGGAGCAGTTTTTTTATGCTCAGATTATTCAGCCATTTCAAAACCTTACTTTAGTTGATTTATCAGATATGCCAGAAAAGCCAAGGCCTGATATTAAAGCAGAATCTGCTATTTCAGTAAAAATTAATAAATCAGGAAAAGAAAGGTTTCTTTTTCGAAGAAAAATTGAAAAACCACTTTCAATTGCTTCTTTAACTAAATTAATGACAGCTTTAGTTATTATTGAAAATAATCCTGATTTATCCAAATCAATTATCATTTCAGAAAGTGCAGAAGGTAAGTATAATGTTCCAGTCTACGGAAATTTAAAAGCAGGCCAGAAAGTTTCTTTGGAAGAGCTTTTAAATTTAATGCTTCATTATTCAAGCAATGATGCAGCCTTTGCTTTAGCTGAATCTGTTGGTTTGGAGAATTTTGTTGAAAAAATGAATCAAAAAGCCAGGGATTTGGATATGAAAAACACTTATTTTATTAATCCCATTGGACTTGATCCTGAAGATATTGATGCGGTTGCTAATTATTCAACCAGCTATGATTTAATGACTTTATCAAAATATATTTTAAAAAATCATCCTTTTTTGTTTGAGCTTTCTTTAGGGAACGGACCATATTTAATTGAAAACGGAGTATTGGACCTGCATATTTTAGATAACCAGACAATTATAGGTGGGAAAACTGGGTATACTGAAAAAGCAGGTGGATGTATGCTTTTTGTTTTTTCTGACCAGGATGAGAATTATTTTATTAACTTAGTGCTGGGTACTGAATCACCTCAAACAAGAATTGAAGAAATGCAGAAGCTAATTAACTGGATTAATTATTAAAAATGACACTTTTTACTTTTAATGTAATCAGACTTTTAACGCTCTCAGCAATAAGTGCTGGAATTTCTTTTATTTGGGCACCTTGTTTAATAAAGTTATTAAGAAGAGTCAAATTCTGGAAGAAAAAAGCAAGAACTAGAACAATAACCAATGAAGAAGCTAAGGTTTTTCATTCTTTGCACAAAGACAATGAAGTAAAAGTGCCAAGAGGTGGTGGTATTTTAATCTGGCTGTCAGTTCTTACAATGATACTATTATTCTTTGCTTTATCTTATCTTGATAAACCCTGGTGGCTGAAAAAAGTTAATTTTTTATCTCGTAGTGAAACATGGCTTCCTTTATTCACTTTAGTGGCAGGTTCAATTGTAGGGCTAATTGATGATGCGCTAACTGTTTTTGGAAAAGGAAAGTATGTTGGCGGAGGAATGAGTTTTATTAGAAGGCTTATAATAGTGGCTTTGATAGGATTGGTTGGTGGTTGGTGGTTTTACTTTAAACTTGCCAAAAACACAATTAACATTCCTTTAATATATAATTTCCCAGAAGGAATAAACTTTTTTATTGGCTGGTGGTATATTCCTTTGTTTGTTTTAGTAATGCTTGCTTCCTGGGCAGGAGGTGTGATTGATGGTATAGATGGCTTGGCAGGAGGAATTTTTGCTTCAATTTTTAGTGGTTTTGCTGTTATTGCTTTTACTCAAGGAAAAGCTGATTTAGCAACATTTTGTGCAATAATTTCTGGAACTTTGTTTGCTTTTTTATGGTTTAATATACCTCCAGCTAAGTTCTATATGGGAGAAACAGGTGTTTTGGGTTTAACCTCAACAATGACAGTTGTTGCTTTTTTAACTGATTCAATTATGGTTTTACCAATTATTGCTGGAATTATTGTAATTGAGGTTGGTTCAATAATAATTCAGCTTTTATCTAAAAAGTTTTTTAATAAAAAGATATGGCTTTGTACTCCAATTCATCATCATTTTGAAGCAAGCGGCTGGCCTTCGTATAAGGTGACAATGAGATTCTGGATTCTTAATTTAGTTTTTGTGTTTTTAGGAGTAGCAATAAAGCTTCTTGCTGGATAGTATGAAACCTGAAAATTTAAGAAAAAAATACAAGAAGTTCATATATAACAGTTATTCATACAAAATTTCAAAGAAAAACTTAGAAATTTTTTTTGATTTTACAATTGAACCCGGTATTGTTTTTAAGCCCAAGATAGTTATTAAAAATATTGATAAATCAAGAATTAAGAAAATGAGGAAGAAGGTATTAAATAATTTAGTATTTAATTTAGGACTAATTGAGATGATAAGCTACTGGAAAGCAACTTGTTCAAAAGAAATTGAGATTAAGGCCGGCTATTTGAACCAATCTCAAATCAAGTGGTGGAAAAACTTAATTAAAAATGGAATGGGCCAGTTTTTCTATGAAAACAAGCTTGATTTTAAAATTGCTGATTCTTTGAAAATTATTTCAGATAGTAAGAAAAGAAATGATCTTGAAATTTTTGAGAAAAAATTAGGCAATAAAATATTGCTTCCAATAGGGGGAGGCAAAGATTCAATAGTGAGCTTGGAAATGCTAAAGAAATCAAAATATCCTTTAGCTTGTTTTTCTTTGAATCCAACTAACGCTTCTAAAAAAATATTAAAAGTTGGTGGTTGTAAAAAATCAATTGTTGTTAAGCGGAAAATTGATTCGAAATTACTTGAATTAAACAGAAAAGGTTTTTTTAATGGCCATACTCCATTTTCAGCTTATTTAGCTTTTTTAACGGTTTTAATTGGTGTAATTTTTGATAAAAAATACATTGTTTTTTCAAATGAAAGAAGTTCAAATGAGGGGAATGTAAAGTATTTAGGAAAGATAATTAATCATCAGTATTCAAAAAGCTTTGATTTTGAAAAGAAATTCAGAAATTATTCAAAAAAATATTTAGTAAAGAATATTGAATATTTTAGTTTTTTAAGGCCTTTATATGAAATTCAGATTGGGAAATTATTTTCTAA
>JAUUXB010000020.1 GCA_030588745.1 bacterium
TCTAAAAAAGGAAGGGGGATTAAACGGACCATAGAAATAGTTTTAAAATATAAAGATGATAGAGCTAAAATTCCAGCTATTCAAGGATTAGAAAGAATAAGTAGACCAGGCCAGAGAATTTACGCAACAAAAAAAGAATCAGGAAGATTTTTAAAAGAACAAGGCATTATTATTTTATCAACTTCTCAAGGATTAATGACCGCCAAAGAAGCTAGGAGAAAAGGCGCTGGAGGAGAAATCCTCTGTAGAGTTTGGTAACATGAGCAGAGTAGGAAAACAACCAATTAAAATTTCTGAAGGTGTGGAGGTTAAACTCGACGATGATTTAATATTAATTAAAGGTCCAAAAGGAGAGTTAAAACAAAAATTACATCCAGATATTGAGGTCGAAGTTAAAGATAAAGAAGTTATAATTAAATTAAAAGAAGGCGCTAAAAATACAGCTATTTGGGGGACTTTCAGATCTTTAGTTGCTAATATGATTAAAGGGGTGACTGAAGGATTTGAAAAAAAATTGATTTTTGAAGGAGTTGGTTATAAGGCTAATGTTGAAGAAAAAAAATTAGTTTTAAATTTAGGTTATTCTCATCCTGTCGAGATAGAAACACCCCAAGGGATTGAGTTTAAAGTAGAAAGAAATACTATCATGGTTTCTGGCATTGATAAACAATTAGTAGGGGAAGTGGCTGCTAATATTCGTTCTAAAAGAAAACCCGAACCATATAAAGGCAAGGGAATTAGATATGAAGATGAAGTAATTAGAAGAAAGGTTGGTAAGAGAGCAGTAACCACAGAATAAATCTATGCAAACTAAAAGAGAAAAACGCTATAAAAGACACAAAAAAGTCAGGGCCAAAATCAAAGGCACAAGTAAGGTGCCTAGATTGTGTGTTTTTCGGAGCAATAAACATATTTATGGACAATTGATTGATGATGAAAAAGGAAAAACATTATTAGTAGCTAAAGATTTAGAAATAAAGAAGCCTTCTAAGGACAAAATAATCCTTGCTAAAGAAGTTGGAAAACTTCTTGCCCAAAAGGCAGTTGAGAAAAAGTATAAAAAAGTAGTTTTTGATCGGGGCGGCTATAGATACCACGGCCGAGTAAAAGCTTTGGCTGAAGGCGCAAGGGAAGAAGGATTAAAGTTTTAATATGGTTAAAAGAGATATAAAAATTAGAGAACCAAAAGTAAGGGAAAAGCCGGAGTTTGAGCAAAAACTTTTGGACGTAAGAAGGACTGCCAGAATGGTAGCTGGTGGTCGGCGTTTTAGTTTTCGAGCTGTGGTTATTCTTGGTAATAAAAAAGGAAGGGTTGGTGTCGGGGTAGCTAAAGGAGCAGATGTTAGTATAGCAGTAGATAAAGCTGTTAAGCAGGCAAAGAAAAATTTAATCGATGTTGTTATTACTAAAGATAGCTCTATTCTTTATAAAATCGAAGCAAAATATAGTGCTGCCCGAGTAATGCTAAAACCAGCTACTAAAGGACGAGGAGTTATTGCCGGCGGAACAGTTCGGGCAATTTGTAATTTAGCCGGGATTGAAAATATTACTGCTAAGATTATTGGCAGAACAAACAATAAATTAAATAATGCTCGAGCCACAATAAAGGCATTAGAAAAATTAAAATAATGCAATTACACCAAGTAAAACCTAAACATAAACCAAAGAAAAAGAAACGGATTGGTCGGGGCGGTAAACGAGGAACTTATTCTGGTCGAGGAATTAAAGGCCAGAAAGCCAGAGCAGGTCGAAAAATCCGACCAGAAATCCGCGATTTTATTAAAAAAATCCCTAAAAAGAGAGGATATAAGTTTAAAGCAAAGCCAAAACCTCAAATTGTTAATTTAAGAGATTTGGAAAAACATTTTAAAGAAGGAGAGACAGTCAGTCCAGAAACATTGTTTAAAAAAGGATTAATTGCTAAAGTTAAAAGCAGAGAACCAAAAGAGGTAAAAATTTTAGGCCAGGGGAAACTTACTAAAAAATTAGAGATTAAAGGCTGTAAATTGTCTAAATCAGTTAAAAATGAAATGGTTAAATAAAGTTTTATTACTCTTTAAAATAAAAGAATTGCGAAACAAAATATTCTTTGTTTTGGCTTTATTGGTGGTTTTTAGAATAGCTGCCAATATCCCAGTGCCAGGGGTTGACACAGAGCGACTCCGGGCTTTTTTTGAAGGTAGTCAGCTTTTTGGTTTGATTAACATTTTCACTGGTGGTGCAATGAGTAATTTCTCTATTGTGATGCTTGGTTTAGGTCCTTACATTACAGCTACGATTATTCTTCAGCTTTTAACAATGATTTTTCCCAAACTTAAAGAAATATATCATGAATCCGGACCTGAAGGCAGAAGGAAGTTTAATCAATATGGCAGGATTTTAACTGTTCCTTTGTCGGTTTTACAAGCTTACGCAATGATAAGTCTTTTAAGAAGTCAGCAGGTAATTACTTTTCTTTCTCCCTTTTCTCTAATTACCACTATTGTTGTTATTACTGCTGGAGCTGTTTTTCTAATGTGGTTAGGTGAGTTAATATCGGAAAAGGGGATTGGTAATGGAATTTCACTTTTGATTTTTGCTGGAATTATTGCCGGGATACCCTCTTCTGTTCGTCAGGCAATCCTTACTTATAGTCCTGCTCAGTTACCTGCCTACATCGGGTTTTTAATTGTAGCGGTTTTAGTAATTGCTGGGGTGGTAATAATTAGTGAAGGACAGAGAAAAGTTCCAGTTACTTATGCTAAAAGAGTAAGAGGAAGAAGAATGTATGGAGGATTTGCTACTCATTTGCCTTTGCGGGTTAATCAGGCAGGAGTAATTCCTATAATCTTTGCTCTTTCTATTATGCTTTTTCCAGGTATGGTGGCTAAGTTTTTAGTTAATGCCCCTAATCAGTTTATTGCTAGTGCTGCTCAATTCGTTGGTAGAATTTTTGAAAATCAACTTTTTTATGGAGCTGTTTATTTCCTGTTAGTTGTTGTGTTTACTTTCTTTTATACGGCTGTTACCTTTGATCCCAAAGCAATTGCTGAAAACATCCAAAAACAAGGGGGTTTTGTGCCTGGTATCAGGCCAGGTGAAAATACAGCCAGCTTCTTTTATCATATTTTGAACAGAATTACTTTAGTTGGAGCAATTTTCTTGGGTCTTATTGCTGTTTTACCAATGATTGTTCAGGGTGCTACTGGTGTAGCTACTTTAGCTATTGGCGGAACCGCAGTTTTGATTGTGGTTTCTGTAGTTTTAGAAACAATGAAACAAGTTGAGAGTCAACTTGTTATGAGAGACTATGAAGGGTTCTAAAAAGAAAATTTTAAATATTATTCTTATGGGTCCACCTGCGTCTGGTAAAGGGACACAGGCTAAGCTTTTATTAAAAAAATATAAGAATTATTTTTATATTTCTACTGGTCAATTGTTTAGAAAATTAGTTAAAGAAAAAACACATACAGGAGAGAAAATAAAAGAGACCCTTGAGAGTGGCGGATTAATATTTGATGATTTAGCAACCACTCTTTGGATGTATGAAATTGCTTTTAATGTTAAAAAAAATCAAGGCATCATTGCTGATGGTTTTCCAAGAAGGATACAAGAAGCAAAAGACTTAGATGAGTTTTTAAAATTTTTAGATAGAAAAAAGAATACCACCTTTTTCCTTATTGAAGTTTCAGAAAAAGAAGCATGCAAACGTATAAGTATAGGCAAAAGAGGCAGAGCTGATGATGAAATAAAGGACATAAAAAAAAGATTCAGATTATTCAGAGAAAGAAGCATTCCAGCTTTAAATTATTTCAAAAAACAAGGATTTTTAATCAAAATCAATGGCGAGCAAACCAGAGAAAATGTTTTTAAAGACATTATAAGGGAAATAAAATGATAAATATTTATAAGTCAGAAGAAATCAAGGTAATGCAAGAAGGAGGCAAGATTTTAGCAAGAATAATAGAAGAATTGAAAAAGAAGGTTAAACCTGGCATTACTACTAAATATTTGAATGAGGTCGCAGAGGACCTTATTTTAAAATATGGTGTAAAATCATCATTTAAAGGATTTAATAACTATCCAGTTAGTTTATGTACGTCAATAAACGAGGAAATTGTTCATGCTTTGCCAAGTGATAGAAAAATAAAACAAGGCGATATTTTAAGTTTGGATTTGGGAATTAGGTACAAGAGTTATTGCACTGATTTGGCAATTACAATGCCGATTGGAAAAGTTGATAAAAAAAATAAAAAATTAATTGATATTACTAAAAAAGCATTAGACATTGGCATTACTCAGTGTAAACCCAGAAATCATTTACAAGATATTGGTTCAGCTATTCAGAAATATGTTGAAAAAAATAAACTTAATGTTGTGCAAGAATTATGGGGGCATGGTGGTGGTAAGGATGGTCACGAAGAGCCGCAGGGTTTGAATTATGGAAAAAGAGGTCTTGGCCCAGAACTGAAACCGGGGATGATTTTGGCACCTGACCCAATGGTTGCGACGGGTGATTGGAAGATTAAGAAATGTAAAGATGGGTTTGGTTATAAAACTAAAG
>JAUUXB010000027.1 GCA_030588745.1 bacterium
AGGTTTACGTGAAATTTCTCTGCCACGGACATAAGGCACAACACAATAAGAACAAAAATTATCACAACCAGTCATTATTGGTACAAAAGTTGAGGAACATAAAATAGACAGATAATTATTTCCAAGAAATTCTTTTATATCTAATATTTCATCAAAAAATTCTTTAAACTTCTTTTTATCAGATTTTAAAACACAACCAGTTAAAACTTTTTTAGCTTTTAGGCGAGCAAATTTTTGCTTTAGCCCAAAAATTCTATCTATTGCTGTTTGACGGACTGAACAAGCATTAATCACTATCAAATCAGCTCCCTTCATATTGGGAGCTGATTTATATCCTTTCTTTTCCAGAAAACTCGCAATCCGTTCGCTATCAGATTCATTCATCTGACAACCATAGGTTTTTATAAAATATTTCATTTACTTACAATCTTGAGGACAAGTTCTTGTTGTTTCAGAACAAGGACAGCCAATTGCCATACAGACTATTTCTTGGCACGTCCCATCTCCACAGAGGTTTTCACAATTCCTTTCGTGGTTTTTAAATCTTTCTATAAGCTTTTCCTTCATACTATTAAGATGTTCCATTGTTCTTTGTTTGGCATTTCTTGTTCTTTCTAATGCCTCAGGATTTTCTGAAAGATTTTCCTCTAAACGATTTAATACTTTTTGATGTAGCTCTATCTTTTTTTCAAATCTATTAAGAAATGCATCTGCTTTTTCATTGTCTTCGGCTTTTTCAGCAACTTTTTCAGCTCGAGTGCGGAGCTTATCCATTTGTCGTTGATATTTATCAATAGCTCTTTGAAAAAGTTCTTGATTGTCGGTTTCTTGAGCCATTCTTTTAGCTTCAATTAACATTTCATTGGCAAACTGAAGTCGGAGTTCTGCTTTTTTAACAGAACTAAAAGCAAATGTAATTCGTAACTGTCTCCAAAAGCTTTTTAGGAAATAAAATGGACTATTAGGCAAAGTTTTTGGTTCAGAAATGCCTAAATCTTCTGCTGTTATATCTTCATCAGTTATTATATCTTCTTGAGCCAAGACATTAAAACCAATTAAAAGACTAATAATTACAAACACAGATACAAAAATTGATATTTTTCTCATATTTTTATTATTTAATTATTATCTTAATGAATTTTTCAAATTTCATTATTCCAATATCTCCTTTTTTTCTATCCCTGACTCGAATAGATTTAGATTTCATTTCTTTATCGCCAACAACTAACATATAAGGAATTTTTTGAAGTTCTCCATCTCTAATTTTTTTGGAAACAGTTTCATTTTCATCTTTTATTTTAACTCTTATTTCTTTTTCTTCCAACTGTTCAGCTACTTGTTTAGCATATTTATTATGAGCATTTCCAACTGGAATTACATAAATTTGAACAGGGGAGAGCCAAAATGGCAATGCTCCAGCATAATGTTCTAATAAAACCCCAATGAATCTTTCAATTGAGCCAAGTAATGCCCGGTGAATCATTATTGGTTTTTGTTTTTTTCCTTTTGCATTAATATAAGTAAGATTAAATCTTTCTGGTTCATTAAAATCAACTTGAATAGTTGTGCATTGCCATTCCCTGCCCAGTGAATCCTTGATTTTAATGTCAATTTTTGGACCATAGAAAATCGCGCCTCCGGCATCAACTTTATATTTTAATTTTTCTTTTCCAAGTCCATATTTAAGAGCATTGGTTGCTTTTTGCCAATCTTTAACAGTACCAATATATTTTTTAGGACGAGTAGCTAAGTAAATTCCGTATTCTTTAAATCCAAAAGCTTTAAGCAATTTAATGCCAAAGCGCAGAGTTTTAATAATTTCATCACTTAATTGATCCGGGGTGCAAAAAGTATGAGCATCATCTTGAGTAAAGCCGCGAACTCGAGTTAAGCCGTGAAGAACACCACTTCTTTCATAACGATAAACGGTTCCTAATTCTGCCCAGCGAATTGGTAAATCCCTATAACTTCTAATTTGAGATTTATATATTTTTGCTGCAAAAGGACAATTCATTGGCTTGATTAGATATTTGTCACTTTCGACTTCCATTGGTCCAAACATATTTTTTTTGAAAAAGTCAGTATGGCCTGAAGTTTGCCAGAGTTTTTGTCTGCCAATATGAGGAGTATCAATTATTTCATAGCCATTTTTAATATGCTCTTTGCTCCAGAATTCTTCAATTACATTTTTCAAAGCTGTTCCTTTGGGATGCCAGAGAACTAGACCTGGCCCGACTTCTTCATCAAAACTGAATAAATCCAATTTCTGGCCCAATATTCGATGGTCGCGTTTTTCAGCTTGTTCTTGTTTTTTCAAATAATCATTAAGTTGTTTTTTAGTATTAAAAGCTACTCCATAAATTCTTTGAAGCATTGGATTTTTTTCATCACCGCGCCAGTAAGCACCAGCAATTTTAACAAGCCTAAAAGCATCAGGATTTATTTCTTTGGTTGATTTGACATGAGGTCCAGAGCACAAATCAGTAAAATTATTGGATTTATAAACAGTGGCGTTTTTAGTTTTAAGCTCTTTAATCAGTTCTAATTTATATGGTTGTCCTTTGAATAGTTTTTTTGCTTCAATTTTAGAAATTAATTTTTTTTCAAAAACAATATTTTTTTTGATTAATTCCTTTATTCTTTTTTCAATCTTTGGCAAATCTTCCGGGGTTAAACTCTTTGGCAAACCTGCCTTGCCGGCAGGCAGGTCAAAATCATAATAAAACCCATCTTCAATCGTCGGCCCAATTCCAAATTTAACCTGCCTACCGGCAGGCAGGCCTTTATCAAAAAGATCTTGAACTGCATGAGCCATAATATGGCTTAATGAATGTCTAATAGTCTCAATTTTCATGTTTTTAATTCTTCTGCTTCATTGCAGAGGATTTTTAGTTGGTCGTTTTTGTCAGAAAGACGGCCAGTTAAGATTATTGTTTTTCCTTGTTGCCAGACAACAGGATTTTTTTCTAAAATACCAGCAAAAACTAAGGTTTCAATCTTGCCAGTCAAGTCCTCTATTTCAACAAACAACATTGGTTTGCCTGATTTGGTAATAAATTTGGTTATTTTATTTATAACCCCAGCAATCTTTACTTGTTTGTCAATTTTTTCTTTATT
>JAUUXB010000010.1 GCA_030588745.1 bacterium
TTTAATCTTTTCAGGCAGATTAATGGCAATAAAAAGTCTGTGACGCATAATTTTACTATAACACAGATTAAAGTTTAATAAATAGCCGGGAGATTGATGATTTTCCTTGGATAGTTTATAATAAATACCATTAAAGATGAATCTAAAAACGCCAAAAGTAGGAATAAGCGAAATAGCTGTTTCAATTCCAGAGTGGTTTATTGGCGTTGAAAAAATAGCTAAAAAAAGCCATCTTTCTTTAGAATATGTAAATGGGGGCTTGGGTCTTATTCAAGCCAGAATTCCTTATAATACCTCTTTAGAACAATTAATAATTGAAGCGCTCAAAAAAATTAATCATCAAGATGTTGATAGATTTTTTATTGCCACTGAATCAGACTATGATATTTCCAAAGCAGAAATAGGAATAAAAACTATTAAAAATCTTAACATTACAGCAGTCCCATTTCAATTAAAATTTGCCTGTCTCTCAGGAGTCCAGGCATTACTTTTAGCATGTGAATACGCTGTAGCTCATGATAAACCTGCTGTTGTTATAGCAGCAGATCGCTCAGTTTATGAAGATAAAAAAGCAGAAGTAACCCAGGGCTCAGGAGTAGTAGCTATTAGAATAGAACAAAACCCAAAATTACTAACATTAGAGTTTAAAAATGTTGGACAATATTCAAAAGATATCAATGACTTTAGGGTGCCAATCAACACAGCACCATTCCCACAAGTTGATGGTCCTTTAACAAAACCATCTTTTATAAGATGTATAATCAAAGCAACTAATGATTACAAAATAAAAAACCAGGAGTGTAGTTCAATAGTGAAAACAGCTGACCATATTGTTATGCATACTCCATTTCCTAAAATGATTGTTTGGGCCTCAGCAGCGCTCTGGTATTATGAGAAATACAAAAGCGGATTAGACCTGCTAAAAGAGTGTCTAATTAATCCCCAATTATTTGTTAAATTTAAAGAAATATTAGACAGGACAAGAAAAGCTTTAGATTTTCAAACTTTCTTTAAGCAAAAAATAAAATCCGGGCTTCGTTATAATCCATATATCGGAAACTGCTACACAGTTTCTGTTTTTATTTCCTTAATCTCCACCCTAGAACAAGCTAAAGCTAATCAAAATATTTGCATTATAGGTTATGGAGGTGGTTCAGGATCTTTGGCTTTAATGGGGAAATCAGTAAACTCTAATTTTCAAAGTGATTTAATTCATCAAATAAAAAATGGCAATGAATTAACTCCCCAGCAGTATCAAGAATGGCGAACTGATACTGTAAAAAAAATCAGGGGCTCCTTGATTTAATATGAAATTTTCAATTGAAAACAAGAATAAATATAATCTTGCTATTTTACTTAGAAAAATTGGCTATAAATATTTAGGCAAAACTGAAAAACAGGAATTTAATATTATAAGACAATTGGAAAGGGCTGGTTATCCAAGATTTCATATTTATTTAAAAATAACTCCTGAAGAGTTATCTTTCAACTTACACCTAGATCAAAGAAAGCCAGTTTACAAAGGCGCTCCAGCTCACAGCGCTGATTATGAAGGTAAGGTTGTAGAACAAGAAACTCAAAGAATTAAAGATTCTTTGTCTTAAACCTCCCTCTCTCCTTTAATAAACTCCTCAACCATTTCTCTTGCTTTTTCATCAACAAATTGTTGAGGCGGATGTTTCATAAAATAGGCAGAAGCTGAAATTAATGGACCAGCTATTTTTCTGTCTAAAGCAATTTTAGCTAATCTCACTGCCTCAATAATACAACCAGCTGAATTTGGAGAGTCATGAACCTGCAAACGTATTTCAAGCTCTAAGGGTAAATCTCCGAACTGTCTTCCCTCTAATCTAATAAATGCTAATTTAGTGTCTTTAAGCCAGGGAACATAATCAGAAGGTGCAATGTGCAAATCATCATAGCTTAATCTTTTTGAAAGCTGGGATTGAACGCTTTCTGTTTTAGAGATTTTTTTTGATTTTCCTCTTTCTTTTGCTATTAAATTTATAAAGTCAGTGTTCCCGCCTACGTTTAATTGATAGGACTTTAAAATATGCACACCTCTGTTTGAGAAAATATTGGCTAAAACCCTGTGAATAATAGTTGCACCAATCTGGCTTTTTATATCATCCCCTATTACTGGTAATCCTTTTTTCTTAAATTTATCTGACCACTTTTTATCAGAAGCAATAAAAACAGGAATGCAATTAACCAAAGCACAATTAGCTTTTAAAGCTTCGTTGGCATAAAATCTTATTGCTTTTTCTGAACCAACTGGCAAAAGAGTTATTAAAATTTGAGCCCCTGATTTTTTCAGCTCTTTAGCAATATTTACTGGTTTCTCTTTACTCACTACAAAGCCTTTGTCTCGAGAATACTCTTTAAAGTGAGGAGGAACTCCATCTAAAACCGGACCCATTTTTACTTTTGTGCTTAAATTTGGTATGTTTGTATAAAAGGTCTTAACGCAGTTTGGGAGCGCAAATATTGCTTTTGAAACATCTTTTCCTACTTTTCTTTTATCAACATCGAATACCGCAACAATTTTAATGTCTTTCGGCCTGTATTTTCCAACAAGATTATACATAAGACCTGGAACAAGCTCATCCTCTCTTTTGACGTCTTTATAGTAATAAATTCCTTGAACTAAAGCTGAAGCACAATTTCCAAGTCCAGCAATAGCAACTCTTATTTCGTTTTTCATAAAATTATTGTTATTTACTCAATTATTTGTTTATTATATAATATTTTACGGCCGTAAAATAGTATGTCAAGTGAATAATTTATGCTTCCCTTAAAACGTCTTGAAAAATCAAATACTAAAGAAAATTTATGGATTTACATTCTTTACTTACTTCAGAAAAAGAGTATTTATGGTTGGGAAATTTTAGATTTAATTGAAAAAAAGTTTAAATTTAAGCCCGGAAGAATTACTCCTTATCGCGTGCTTTATAGATTAGAAAAAAACGGATTTGTCAAAAGCAAAATGAAGGAAAGAAGAAGAATGTATCAAATCACAAAAAAGGGGGGAGAAGAATTGAAACGAGCTAAAGGATTTTACAAAGAAATTTTGAAAAAATTAAAATGATTAATAAAAAAGTAGCTCAAATATTATACGAGATAGGAGAATTATTAGATATTCAAGGAGTAGCTTATAAACCTAAAGCTTATCGAAAGGCTGCCAAAGCTTTAGAGGACCTGAAAGAAAATATTTCCCAAATTTATAAGAAAGAAGGAATTAAAGGGATTAAAAAAGTTCCAGGTGTTGGGGAAAGCATTGCCAAAAAAATCGAAGAATATTTAAAAAATAAAAAAATTAAATATCATCAAGAGTTAAAGGAAAAATCAACCATTCGACAAATTATTACTCATTATTTTAAAACCAAGGGATTGAGTTTAGCAAAACTTAAAAAAAACGCTAAAAAAAGAAAAATAGTTTACTCCCGTTTCACTAAGCCGGCTAAGCAACTTCTAACATTAGCAGGTTCTGTAGAAAAAGCTAAAGCTGCTATTTCTAAAGTGGCCGAATGGGCAAAATCAAGAAATCTAGATTATGCAATCGAAACAGTATTTAAAAAATGGCTGGAGCTCGATAGATTAAAACCAAAAGAAATTGTTAAAAAACCATATTATAGAAATGATCCAATGGTCTGGTCAGAGACAAAAAGAAAATGGTATGTTATTGATGAAAGCGGCAACTGGCTTGAGTTTGCTGGAAAAGAATCAGATATAGAGTGGCGTATTGTTAAATAAAAATCTATATGTTAAGTTATTCGGAGTTAAAAAGAAAATCAAGGATAATTATAGATAAAGAACCATATGAAATAATTGAGGCAAGATCCACTGTTAAAGCCAGGGGTAGCTCTGTCTTGCAAGTCAAGCTAAGGAATTTAAAAACAGAAAATGTAATTTCCCGTACTTTTCATCCATCTGATAACTTTGAAGAACCTGACATTTCAAAATCAGAAGTTAAATTTTTATATTCACATAAAAATAAATTTGTATTTTCTGAAAAAGACAATCCTTCTAAAAGATTTGAGTTAATGGTTCAACAAGTTGGTGAAAAAGCAGATTTTTTAAAACCAAATCAAATTATTGAAGCTTTGATTTTTAAAAATGAGGTAATCAACATCTCTTTGCCTGTTAAGATCAATCTGAGGGTTAAAGAAGCTCCACCAAGCGTAAAAGGAGAATCTCAAAGTGGAAACAAAACCGTTCTTTTGGAAACCAAAGCTAAAATCACTGTTCCCTCTTTTATTAAAACAGGTGATATTGTTGAAATCAATACAGAAACTAGAGAGTATGTAAGGAGGATTGAGTAGTTAATTAGTTAGTGACACATATTTTAAATTTATTAAAAACCTTTCGTTCTAGAACCTTGATTCTTTACTGCGCTTGAATTAAAATAAAATATATAAATGTTAATAAACCCTGATATGGCGCTTTATCACATTCCAATAAACAAACAAAAAAAATACCTCAAAATAAAAGAGGTGGCAGAATTGTTCGGAGTTACTCCTTTAACGCTGCGCAACTGGGACAAAGCTGGAAAACTAAAAGCTTATCGCCACCCAATAAACAATTATCGTGTTTATAAACCAGAAGAAATTGAACTTTTCCTGCGAAAAATTGAATCTGGGAAAAAAATGATGCTCGGATAAAAGATTATTATAAATATTCAAAAAAACTGGAAGAGTTATCTACCAGTTTTTTTAATTTATCATTTTTTGCTTTTTTATCGCCGAGATTTTTTTGAATGAGATTCTAGAGCCCGCAATCTAGTCATTGCTGTTCTGGCTTTATTAGCGCTAGGATAGGTTTTTTTCTTAGTCCACTTTCCTCTTTTTTTCACGTATAAAGTTTTTCTAAATCTTTTATATGGCATAGTTATATGTTGTATTTGTAAGATAACTTTATTTTAAAAAAAATTCAAGTAATAAAAAATCTATCAATTTCAGAAAAATTGACAGATAGTTAAAGTAATCATATTATTTTAGTGGTTCTATCCCCAGATCTCTGCAAATTTTCTTTGCTAAAAATTTATTAATCTCTTTATGACGAGGAACAGTAGAAATTCTCTTTATTGAGGGATTGAAAAAGACGCTGTGTTTGGCGCCTTCTCTTATGAATATACATCCATTTTTGATGAGATGTTTAACTAAATTTTTCCTTTTCATTTAAAAATAATTGAGACTGGCTCTCTGATAGTTTTTCCCTTAACAGTTTGTCTTTTATTGACAAGACGGTTGGTTTCTAAAATTAATAAAAGTGCCTCTTTAAGGTTTTCTTTTGTTTCTTTAAGAGTTTTTCCCTGGGTATTTACACCCGGAACTTCTTCCACCCAGCCCAAATACCATTTTCCACTTTTTTTATAAACTGCTGTAAATTGTCTTTTCATAATATTTTATTATATTACTTTTAAGGTTTATGTCAATTTTAAAATTACCGTTTTAACTTCAATATTATATTTAAATCATTTTAATAAATTTTGGGTTGTAGTTAAAAGTGCTTCTCTTGTATAAAAATTATCTGCGCTCCATAACATAAACCCTGAAAAATCTTCTCCCAATGCATCAGAAACAGCATCAATTTCCAAACGAACCATGTCTTTGTCATAATCAGCACCTAAGTCAAAATCCTGAAGCCATGGTCGTAGCTTAGCTTTTGTTGAAGTGGTGTTTCTAAAAGCATTAAGCTTAATTAAACCATTTTCCATTGCATTTCTTACTACTTCATAAGGGTATTCAGCAGGATTCTCATATCCCAAATACATAGGCGCATAATGGGAAGGATAAACCATAGGACAAACAAAATCAAAATACTGATAAGCATATTCAATCTTCTGACCAACACCTAAATCAGATCCTTCTGTAATAAGACCAAAAATATCAGCTGATAAAACAGCATCAGGAAGATTTTTTCTCAAATAAGCATAAAAATCACCAATTACTGAAACCCTTGTAGTGCTAGTGCTGTCCCATAAAGAAAAACTTAAATCACCTAAATCACCATCAGAAGGAAAACGAATATAATCAAAATTCAGTTCATCAAAACCTTGATTTAAAACATCTTTGGCAATAGCAATATTATAATCCCATGATTCTTTAGCAGCAGGATCAATCCAAGCTAATCCTGATTTATCAAGCCATAACAATGATTTATCTGATTTTCTTCTGACTGCTAAATCAGGTCTTGACCAAGCTAAAACAGGGTCCTGAAAAACAGTGATTCTGGCAATAGTGTAAATTCCTTCTTTGTGAAATCTTTCAACAAGCGCTTTAACATCTGCTATTAAAAATCTCTCAGCATTATACTCTTGAGCTTCAGGCACTTCAGTATCATAACTAATATGTCCTGACCAGTCCTTAATATCAATAACTACTGCATTAATTTCTGTATTTTTAGCTAGGTCAATCGCATAATTTATTCTATAAGGAGTGGCAGCTGACCAGCTTGTTAGATAAATTGCTTTTACTTTTTCTGGTGCTTTAAAGGTTGATTTTTTAACACTAATATCACTAGAAGTAGGTGTTTTAATAATTGTAGCAGGCAAAAACTCTTTATCAGCCAAAACCTCTTTATTCTGATTCTCTTCTGTTTTGTGCTCTTGTTCTGTTAAAGGAATAGATTCTTCCAAAGTAACTAAAGAATCTCTTAAAAAAAATAATACTACAAAAAGCAAAAAAACTACAAAGTATCCATTTTTAAACAAATTTCTCATTTTTTTCATTTTTCAATTCCAAGTTCTATTGCTTTTTTAATTTGAGGCATTTCCAAAGGATTAATGTTTTTCAAAGAATTACCTTTAAAGCTCTGGATTATTTTTATTCCTTCAACATCAATATCTATTCGACTCTCTGAAGCAAGAATTAAGTTTGGTTCAGCTAATTTACCTTCAGCTGGTCCTTTATTAATAAAGCACTTTCTCCCATCCATAATTATTAAATGAGGATTAATTAATTTATTTAATTCAGCTATTTTTTCCTGTAGATTTTTCAAATGCAAACGAACCCTTTCAATGGGTTTCATAAAACCAACTGAGAGTTTTAAGGCCCCGGTAAATTGAGCGTGTGAATGAGTTTTTAAGTTTGGCAAAAGTATTAATTTATCAGCTCTTTCTAATATTTCAGTTACTGAAACTGTTTTAAGAAACTTACCATCTGGAACTTGTTTTTTAATCCAGTTTCTTTTATCAAAGTTATAAATTCTGGGGGGTACCTCCATTTTTTCCAAATCAAAAACACCTAATTCCTCCATCACTTTTCTGGTATTTAAACTCATGGTAGAAGAATCCCCTATCATTACAATCTTAGCGCCACATTCATAAACAAGTTCTACAATAGCCTTTAAAAACCCTAAATCAGAAGAAGCTGGAAATGGATCAGCAGTATTAAAATTAGGTTTTAATAACACTGTTTCTCCTCTTTTAACAAACTTTTCAAAACCACCGATATCGCTAACTGACTTTACAATTGAGCTTTTTAAATCACTTTCAACTGTTGTTTTTGATACTTTATTCATACTAATCCTTTATTTTAAGTTTTTAAGCAGTTTTTGTCTATTTTAAATAAAAAAACTGGCTCTAGGCCAGTCGTCAAACATAAACTAAAACAGATAACTACTTTCCATGTCTTCTCTGTCTTCTTGCATACTCTGAAATTGCCTGATTCAAATCACGCTTATTAAAATCAGGCCAGTATTTTTTAAGAAAATACAATTCACTATAAGCAGCCTGCCAGATTAAAAAGTTAGAAATACGCTGCTCTTTGCCTGTTCTAATAATCAAGTCTAAATCAGAAGTCCATAGGTTTTTGGAAATTAAATTCTCATCAATTTTATTGGTATCCACTTTTTGTCTCATAATATTTTTAACTGCCTCTACAATCTCTGCTCTTCCTCCATAACTTAATGCAAAATTTAAAGTCATTGCATTATGATTTTTAGTTAAGTTCTCTATTCTTTTAATTGATGCCCGAACAGCTAGTGGCAGCCTGTCACGCTGTCCAATCACCTTCAATTTAATGTTTTGTTTGACAGCTTTGCTAAAATGCGATTCCATTTTTTCAGCCATCTTCATTAAATAATCAACTTCTTTTTTAGGTCTTTTCCAGTTTTCAGTGGAAAAAACAAAAAGAGTTAAGGTCTTTATGCCTTTTTCTTTGCACCATTCAATTGTCTTTTTAATGGTTTCCAGTCCTTTTTTATGACCCTCAAAAGCAGACAAACCTTTTTCTTTTGCCCATCTTCTGTTGCCGTCTAAAATAATGCCTAAATGATTGGGAACTTTTTTCATAGTAGGAAATCACTTTCTATTTTTAAATTTTTCGGTAAAAGCCATGGGACATTAAAACCTAAGAAATATGCTGATTTAGTGACTAGTTTTGAAAAATTAATTCTTGGCAGGAAAAACCTTTCTATCCCCTTTTTATATTTTAAGAAATTAGGAAAATTTTTCAACAGAATATCAGCTGCAATCAATCCCCAAATCACTCCCCCGCCTGACCAGGGTTTTGTTAATCCTGCTGCATCACCGCAAAGTGTAATTCTTGAATTTGAAGAAACAATAAAACCTTGTGGAATCACAGCTGAAGTTATTCTTTTAAATTTAATCTTTCTTTTTTCAGAAAACTCATCAAAAATACTTTTAGCTTTATTAATATCCTCAATAATTCCATATTCTGTTTCTTTACCTCTGGGTATTTTCCATAAAAATCCTGAGTTTGTGGGCCAGGTCTCAACAAAATCTGAAGAATCTTTTTTAGAGATAAAACCCTGAATCCCTAAACGAAACTGGGGTTCTTTTAAATTCAATAATTTTCTGATCTGGGAGTTTGCTCCATCACACCCTATTATTCTGTCATAACCCTCAGGAAAAGAACTAATAGGACTGCCTAAAATAATATTTGCTCCTGATTTTTTTGCTAACAAACCTACTAATCTGTCCAATTCATCGTGATTAATAACAAAGAATGTTTTTGAGAACTTAATCTTTAAGCTTTTTTTAGGAAAATGCAATAAAACGTGCCTGATTTCATTTTTAATTAAACCTTCACTTTTAGGGATAAAGTCTAAAATCCTTTCTGAAAAAAGACCTGAACATGATTGCTTACCAATATCTTTCTTTCTTTCAAAAACAGTAACTTTAAAACCTCTCTGAGACAACTTCCATGCTAAATAAAGCCCTGTAATTCCTGCTCCAATAATAGCTGTTTTTTGATTCTTGTTCATGCTCAATTCTTAATGGTTCTTTTAACTGTTCTTTAGCTATAATATAGCCAACAGCAAAGGAAAGTAAAGAGATTAAAATAACGCCAATAAACAATATAATATCATTCTGATGTTTTTTAAGAAACTGGACTAATTCTCTGACTGTCACAATTATGTTTTTTTAATACAGGTTTTAATAAATTCTTTAAAAAGAGGATGAGGTTTTAAAGGTTTTGATTTATACTCTGGATGAAATTGAGTAGCAACAAAAAATGGATGATTTTTAAGCTCTATTATTTCAACCAGGTTTCTTTTGAGATTTATTCCTGCTATTGTTAATCCATTTTTTTCCAATATTCTGCGGTATTCATTGTTAAACTCGTAGCGATGACGGTGCCGTTCTGAAATATGAATCTTATTACCATAAGCTTTGAAGCTCTTGGTTCCTTTTTTAAGCTTGCACTTATATGCTCCTAGTCTCATTGTACCTCCATAGTTTTTTTCTTTTATTAAATTTTTTTGTTCTGTCATTGCATCAATAACTGGATGCTTACATTTTTTTAAAAATTCCCTAGAATGAGCTTGTTTTAAACCACAAACATTTCTTGCAAACTCAATTACTGCTAACTGCATTCCTAAACACAAACCCAGATAAGGGATTTTTTGTTTTCTGACGAACTCAATTACTTTTAGTTTTCCCATTGTTCCTCTTGTTCCAAATCCGCCTGTAACAATAATACCATTGAATTTCTTAAGCGCTTTTAATTTTTGAGGTTTTTTCTCATAATCTTCAGTTGAGAGCCAATGAATTTCTGGCTTTTTTTTAAAAAACCAACAAGCATGTTTTACAGCTTCAATTACTGAAATATAAGAATCCATTAAAGTAAATTTTCCTGTTTGAAAATACTTACCAGCAATACCAATTTTAACTTCTTTATTATTTTTTTTAATGATTTCAACAAGCTGTTTCCACTTCCCGAAATCTTGCTCCACGGATGGCAAACCGAACTTTTCTAAAATTCTATTGCCCAGACCTTCTTTTTCATAGTTGAGCGCCACCTCATAAATTGATTTAACGTCTGGTGAGGAAAAAACATCTAAAGTATTCATATTACAAAAGATTGAAATTTTTCTTTTTCTTGGTTTATCTAAGGAGGTAACTGAACGACCTAAAATCATATCTGGCTGAATTCCAGCTTCGTTTAACAAACGAACAGCAGTCTGAGTTGGCTTTGTCTTCATTTCTCCAATCGTTGCAGGGATTGGGAGATAAGAAACCAGAATAAAGATTATTTTCTTTGGATTTTGTAATTTCATCATTCTGGCTGCCTCTAAAAACAACATATTCTGGTACTCACCTACTGTCCCGCCAATCTCGATTAAAACAAAATCAGCTTTTGCCAGTTTACCTGCTTTCTTAATCCTTAGTATAACTTCGTTTGGAATATCAGGAACCACTTCCACGCAACGGCCATTATAGCCTAAATTTCTTTCTCTATTAATTACTGCCTGATAAACCCTTCCTGTTGTTATGTAGTTATTAGTTGTAAGAGTTTCGTCTAAAAATCTTTCATAATTTCCAATGTCCTGGTCGCACTCTGTTCCGTCATCCATAACAAAAACTTCCCCGTGTTCAACGGGGTTCATTGTTCCAGCATCAACATTGATATAAGGATCAATTTTAACAGCAGTAACCCTGAAACCTTTTGACTTCAAGATTCTGCCAATAGAAGCTGTTGCAATGCCTTTTCCGATGCCAGACATTACTCCACCAGCAACAAAAATGAATCTTGGCATTTTATTTTTTTCTTCTTTACTATATATTTTATATTGTTATTACAAAAATCAAGGTTCTAATTTTTTCTCTTCTTCTACTAGTATTGAAATTTGTGCCTCTAAATTATGGTCAAATTTAATCTTTATAGGAAATTCTCCCAACTCTTTAATTGGTTGATTTAGTTCAATTTGAGTTTTTTTAATATTATAACCTGCTTGTTTTAGAATTTCCTGAATCTTTTGAGTAGTAATTGATTCAAAAAGCTGACCTTCATCGCCAACTTTAACAGAAACTATAAATTCCCTGCCTTCAATATTTTCAATTAAAGACTGAAATTCCTTTAACCCTTCTTCTGCTTTTTGAGCTTCCAATTCTTTTTCTGATTCTAGCTGTTCCATGGCTTTTTTTGTTGCTATTTTTGCCAAACCTTTAGGAATTAAAAAATTCCTAGCATAACCATCTTTAACTTCTTTTATTTCGTTTTTCTTGCCTAAATTTTCAATATCTTTTAAGAGTATAACACGCATATATTTATAGAATTAGTTTACTATAGAGCTTTTAGCACTTCAATAGCTTTATTTAATTGAGGATCTCTATCTTCTTCATAATCTTCACTAGTCATTTTAACTTCAATATCAGGCTCTAAACCAACCTCTGTTATAAGATAACCTTTTGGAGTTAACCATTTTGCAACTGTGATTTTTAAGCTGGAACCCTTTCTTAATTCAACTAACTCCTGAACCGAGCCCTTGCCAAATGATTTTTCTCCTATAAGCGGAATATTACGGTTATCTCTTAAAGCTCCTGCCAATATTTCAGAACCAGAGGCTGAACCCTTATTTATTAAAACTGCAATCTCATAATCCAAAAATGCAGGATTACCATCAGCCTTATATTCAATTTTAGTTCCATCACCAAATTCCTCAACTACAACCAATTCTCCTTTTTCCAAAAACCAACCAGCAATATTCTGAGCTATTTCTAAATAACCTCCAGGATTATCCCTTAAATCTATAATAATTTTTTTTGCTGAAGTATCAAGAATTTCTAAAACAGTATTTCTAAAATCAAATCCTGCTTTCTGGCTAAACTGATACAATTCAATATAAGCAATACTGTCATTTTCAAGAAGCTCCCATCTTAATGAAGGAATTTCAATAACACCCCTTGTTACTGTTATTTCTTTTGATTCCTGCCAATCCTCACGATAAATTGTTAAAACCACGTCTGTTCCTCTTGGACCTCTTATTAAATTAACAGCTTCTTTAAGTGTAATATCAGCAGTTGAATCATCGTCAACTTTTAAAATCTTATCTCCTGCCAATAATCCTGCTTTTTGAGCTGGAGTACCCTCTAAAGGTGCTACTACCTGAAGCTGGCCTTTTTTAATGTCTATTACCATTCCTACCCCCTCAAAAACACCTTTCACATCTTCAACAAATCTTTTTGTGTCTTGAGGAGGGAAAAATACTGTATAAGGGTCATCTAATGACTTTACCATTCCTGAAATAGCACCGTAAATTATTTCTTGCTTATCGATTCTGTCTTTGTCTACAAATTTTTCTTGAAGTTTGTTATATGCTTGCCAGAAAAGAGAAAAATTAATATCTTCTGGTGAACAAACATCACATATAATCTGAAATCTTCCAAACCAAACACCAATTCCAAAACTGATAAGAATTAAAGTTACTAAAATAACTAAATTAAGTTTTCTTTTTTTAGAAAGATTCATATTAACTTAAAGATTGGTCTTACCTATGCCAATTATACTATTCTTTAACACACCTAACAACCCTGGGTATTTTATTATTTATTTTCATTTTTAACGATTTCTTTTACTTGACAAGACATTATAATATATGATGAAATATAATAAAGAACATTAAAAACTAATATGGAGTTGAAGAGAATGAGTTTCAAACGCACAAAAACAAAATTGGTTTCAGGTTTCATTCGTGCTACTTTTATAATCCTTGGTATTATGATTGTCTTTTCTTTACCCGTGTACTTATTTTATGAAAAGCCTGTAATTACTTTAGATTTTAATTCTGCTCCAAATCCTAAGGTGAATTTTGAAACTACTACTCTTGAAAACGGAGATAATAAGATTCATGGCTCCTATTTTTTCAACAATTCATTGTGGTTTTCAACTAGGACTTATCCGGCCAGGGTTATAAAGATGAACTTTGATACATTGGAGTATGAAAAAATAGTCCTAAATGGAAATGACGGCGAAGATCTTATAGAGGCAGATGGTTTTATCTTTGTGATACTTTGTGATTATTCAACAAAGGTTATAAAAATAAATCCTGACAACCTAGCAGTGGAAAAGACTATTAAAATCAAGGAAATGAACCATGGTGGTTCACTCTTATACGACTTCGGCTACTTATGGGCTGGTGGAGCTGGAAAACTAGCAAAAATAAATATTACTGATTACAGCTATACAATCTATAAATACCCAACGGATAACCAATTCCATGCACTAACAAGTGGTGGAGGATATCTATGGGGTTCTTCTCCTCTACAAGATGCTTTAACTATCTTTACACCAAAAACTACAATATTCAAGATAAATCCAGAAAGTCCAGAAAAATACGAATCAGTTACTATTAAAAAAATAATGACTGATGATATGACCTACCTTGATGCATTATATGTGGGTTCAGAAAATCTGAACCTTGGCGCTGAATCATATATATATAAAATATATGATAACCTCACATATATTCCAGTAACAACGAAAGAAAAGATAAAGTGTTATGGTATTTTCCAAAGCTCCGATGGATTCTTGTGGGCAGCATACACAGGCAATCCAGGAACAATAATCCAGTTCAATAACGAATTTGAACTCATCAATGTAATCCGACTACCTGATGGATACAACAATGCTAATGAAATCATCTTCGATGACAATGGAAACATGTTTATAACATGCTTCCAGTCACCAGCAAAAGTCGTAAAGCTTAATATTTCCTCATTATTATTATGAGGCTTTTTTTTATTAAAGCTCACAACAATTTAACTAAGGATAACAACAGTATAGCTTTTGATACAGCTTGAAGCGATCACTCCAGAAATCATTCCATATTCGTTGTGTAAATCCTGCCATGTATGTACCATCAGGACAAAAATGATCTCCTCCCATTTGTTCTGTAGTCCAGGCACAATTCCTTCTTCCAAGCGATCCACCACGGATAGTTCCAGTGGCCCTAATATCCCCAGCAACATCTAATTTATAACCAGGAGTTGAGTCTCCGATGCCGACACGATCATTGTCTGATACAAAAAGTGGTCCATTTGCATTGTTGTATCCTATTGCAAGATAACCACTATTCGCATCTATATTTCCATAGTTACTGCTATTATAATCTCTAACAATCAAACCCCAAGTAGCACTATTTGACTTTGCTTCTACATATCCACCCCCTGCCCCACGAAGAACAAGACTTCCTGAACCATAGATATCATTTCCTTTCACTGTCAGGTCGCCATCCATTGTCAGACTGCCTGTCATAGTAATGTCATTACTATTATGAGCCCAGTGCATGACTTCATAATCTACACTAACTGTTCGCCTAAAAAGTGAAACGTGGTCTGTAGTAAAAGGTAAATTAGGATTATCATCACCATTATAAACTATTCCGCCACCGTGAGATGCTGATTGTCCAACATATACATAACCTGTACCTTGATTATCTCCACGTAATTCTAATTTAGACTGCCCAGTATCATTGGAAAGGATTGTTAAAGTTGTATTTGTGCCTCCATCCATTGTATCGCTGGCATTATTAAACAGATAAATGTCTTCTATTTCTGTGGCATTAACACAATTAGTACAGGAAAGATTGCCAGAAAGGGTGGTAGCAGTAACAGTGCCAGCAAACCAAGCATTACCAGTCATACCTAACGCAATACCTACTGTACCGTTGCTGGCAATATCAAGCTGATGACCATAACCAGCTTTACAATTAGCATTATTTGTGTGGCAGTAAGCCATTCCATAAAGGTTGCCAAAAGTTGTGCCATCAGCAAGGATTGCATACGCTGTTCCCATTGACCATACATGACCTATTTTAGTACTATCATAGAGACCATAAATTCCTGCTTGTCTTGCTGATGTTGAACCAACAGATAGCTTGCCTGTAAATGTATCATTAGCATTACTTCTTAGAAAGTTTCCAGAACTTATATTATCTAACTTATCAGCATCTATTCCAGAACCTGCACCATCCACTGCCAAAATAGCATTCCTGAAGTTTGTTGAGGCTCCGCTGACTGTCAGGTCTCCACTGATGTTAACGTTAGTCCCATCATCGAAAATCTGTGAATTGCCGATAGTGCCAGTATCAGTGAATTTTGAAAGGTAATTTAATGTTCCTCCACCTTGAATGCCAGCTACTCCTGTAGCATCATCGGCACAAATCCAATTTCCTCCACTTCTTTTCAATATCTTATTATTAGTAGCACAAATATAATCTAATTCAGAAGAATTCACTGAATCATTAACAGCATCAGTGCCACACACTAATTCACCTGAAGTATTGCTATCAACAGCACAGCCAGCGCTTAGGTTAGGAATGGAAACGACTCCTGTATTACTTATTCTCATTAGTTCACCATTAACACTATCCCAAAACCTCACCCCCTTACTATCTCCAAGCCAAATAGTATGAGGGCTGGCTTGAGTTCCACGAAATTTAATTTTATCGTTACCAGAAGTATTTATTGTTAAAGTTCCTGATTTCGTCTGAGCAGTGGCACTAGTGTCTAAGAAATAGCTGGAATCATGGTTGTCTAGTTTATCTGAATCATCGGCTTTAGCAGTGATTCCTAAGTATTTACTAGACAGAACATCTGTCCCTTCATACAAATTAGTAGCTACACCTGACCGACCATAATCTTCAGTTTCACTCATCCCTGTTGGCCAAGTACCACTAACACACTCAGTTGCAGCATCATCTAGACAGAATTCTGTAGCTTCAACAGTACCAATTGTAACAGTAGTGCCAAAAGTAGATATTCCTTTTGAGGCATAAAGATTTCCTGTTAAAAGACGAACATTACCTGATGAATCTAACCATATATCAGCATCAATTGCACATTGAGCACTGCTACGACAAAATCTTAAATCGTCACGACCAATAATCTGATCTACTTTGTTAATATCTCCTTCTTCATCAGCACCATCTGCTAAATAAATATTTCCACTTGTTTGACCGTAACCAATAGTTAATGTACTAACACTCAAAGCTCCTGATTTCGTCTGAGCAGTAGAACCAACATTTATTGGAGCATCACAACCTGGATAGCCTGCAGGACATTCTGGTGGAGATCCAGGCGCATCAGTAAATGCGAAAATCCAATAAGCAGTTAAAAAAGATAAAATTAAAACGCTTAAAATAAGCGGTAGTAGTTGTTTTTTTGTCTTGTTCATATTTTTAAATTAGCTAAAAACCCATAATTAGAAATAAATTTCTAATCAAAAGCTTTTGCTAATGTTAATTAATAACTCATTTATTTATTTTAACATAATTCTTCAATAAAAAAACAAGTGGCTTAAGCCGCTTGTTTCAACAGTGCCCCCGGTAGGATTCGAACCTACGACCTCCTCCTTAAAAGGGAGTTGCTCTGCCAGTTGAGCTACGGGGGCAAAAATAACAGTTTTTCTATATTAACAATACCAAAAACCTATATTTTTTCAACACGAAGTCTTCTTAAAAGATCTTTTTGTTCTTTAGTAAGTTTTTTAGGAGTTTTAATAGCTAATTCTACATATAAATCACCTCTTCCTCTTCCTGAAAAACGAGGTATTCCTTTTTTTGAAATCTTAAATACTTTTCCTGATTCAGTCCCAGCTGAAACTTTAAGTAAAATATTATTTCCCTCTAAAGTAGGAACATTAATCTCATCTCCTAAAGCTGCCTGAGAAAACAAGATTGGAACTGAAACATACAAATCATCACCTTTTCTTTGAAAAACATTATGTTCTTTAACAAAAACTCTTATAAATAAATTCCCTGATTTTCCGTTTTTTCTTCCAGAGTTTCCTTTTCCCTCAACTCTGATTATCTGGTTTGTATCAATACCTGCTGGAATCCAGATTCTAATATCTTCTTCTCCTTTTGTCCTTCCCTCACCTTTACAGACATTACAGGGCTTTTCCGGCTTATAACCTTCTCCAGCACACTCAGGACAGATAATAAACCTTGTAAACGAAGTAAAGAATGTTTTTTTAACCTCTTGTACATGACCAGTTCCCCTGCAGGAAAAACATTCAACAATCTTTGTTCCTGGCTCAGCACCAATACCCTGACAGCGTAAACATGATATTTGCTTTACAAGAACTATATCTTTTTCTGTTCCTTTTAAGGTTTCATCTAAAGCAAGCTCTATGTCTATTTTAATGTTTGAACCAGTTTTAAAATCCTTTTTTTTCTGAGAGCTTGAAAAACCAAACATTTCTTCAACCAAATCACTTAAATCTTCAATGTTAAAATCAAAACCAGGGCCTTGCCTTCCCCAGCTCCATTGAAAATCAAATCCAGGACCAGTTCCTCTGTCAAAAATTCTGCCAAACTTATCATACTGAGCTCTTTTGTCCTTATTTGAAAGCACCTGATATGCTTCATTTATTTCCTTGAATTTATTCCCATCTCCTCCGCCTTTATCAGGATGAAACTTATGAGCTAATTTATAATAAGCTTTTTTTATTTCTGGCTGAGAGGCTTGTTTTGATATGCCTAAAATTTTGTAATAATCTTTTGCCATGTGTTTTATTAACTTTTTTCCTTATACTCTCCCTCTTCTGCTTTGGGAGTTTCCTTTTCTTTGGATTTTTCTTTTTTCTCTTCAGCTGCTTTTTTATAAATCTCAGCACCAATCTTCTGAATTACTTGAGATAACTCTTGAGTTTTTGTTTTTGTGTCATCTATGTTATCAGTTTCCTTTGCTTTTTTCAAAACTTCAATCTTTTGTTCAATTTCTTTTTTTACATCGTCTAAAATTTTATCACCCATTTCTCTTAATGTTTTTTCAGTTGTGTAAATTAAGCTATCAGCCATATTTTTAACTTCAATGGATTCTCTTTTCTTTTTGTCTTCTTCCCCATGAATCTCTGCTTCTTTTTTCATTTTCTCTATTTCTTCCTTTGACAAACCTATTGAACCTTCAACTTTAATTGACTGAATTTTGCCAGTAGCTTTATCTTTAGCATTTACAGTCAAGATTCCGTTAGCATCAATGTCAAACATAACCTCAATTTGAGGCAGACCACGAGGGGCTGGCACAATACCGGTTAAAACAAACTTGCCAAGTGATCTGTTGTCAGTTGCCATTGACCTTTCGCCCTGCAAGATGTTTATTTCAACTGATGGCTGATTGTCAGCAGCAGTTGAAAAGACCTGGATTTTAGATGTTGGAATAGTGGTGTTTTTAGAAATCATTGTTGTATTAACACTGCCCAAAGTTTCAATTCCTAAAGAAAGCGGCAAAACATCTAAAAGCAATACACTTTTAATATCACCTTCAGGAGCACGGCCCTCTTCTTTTGCCCTGAGCACTTCTGCCTGAATAGCAGCACCCATAGCCACAACCTCTTCAGGATTAATTGAAGTATTAGGGTTTTTATTAAAGAAATCTTTAACAGCATTTTTAACAGCAGGAACCAGGGTTGTTCCCCCTACTAAAATCACCTCATTGATATCACTTTTGCTAAGTTTTGCTTCTTTTAAAGTTTTATCTACTCTGTTTATTGATTTTTCAACTAAATCTCTGTTCATATTATCAAGCTCAGCTCTTGAAATCTTGTAGTTTAAATGTTTTGGACCAGCTGAATCTGATGTAATAAATGGAAGATTAATTTCAGTTTCCTGAGCTGAAGAAAGCTCAATCTTGGCATTTTCAGCAGCTTCTTTTAATCTTTGAAGCGCTAATGGGTCTTTTGATAAATCAATTCCCTGTTCCTTCTTGAACTTATCAACAATCCAATCCATAATATTCTGGTCAAAATCATTTCCTCCTAAATGGGCTTCACCCCCAGTAGCCAAAACCTCTACTGTATCTTCTTTTTCTCCAGGCACAAGATCTAATATGGTGACATCAAATGTTCCTCCACCAAAATCATAAACAACAACTTTTTGCTCTTTCTTTTTGCCCAAGCCATATGCTAAAGCTGCAGCAGTGGGCTCATTGATAATTCTTAAAACCTTAAAGCCAGCAATCTCTCCAGAAGTTTTAGTTGCTGTTCTCTGAGAATCATCAAAATTAGCAGGACAGGTAATTACAACTGACCCTACCTTTTCACCAAGCTTTTCTTCTGCATCAAGCTTCATTTTCTGAAGAATCATTGAAGAAATCTCAATTGGGCTGTGCCACTTATCACCCATCTTCACTTCAACACCGCCATCCTTTCTTTCTCTGGTTTCATAAGATAAACGTTTAAGTTCTTTTTGAACCTCTGGATCAGAAAACCTTCTTCCAATAAATCTTTTTACTGAATGGATTGTGTTTTTAGGATTAGTAATTGCTTGTCTTTTTGCCAAAATACCAACAATTCTTTCATCGTTTTTTGATAATGCAACAACAGAAGGCATTAAAACTGAACCCTCTCTTATTTCTAAACATTTTGGCTCACCCTGAGTAATTGTAGCCATTTTTGTAATAGCTGTTCCTAAATCAATACCTAAAATTTTACTCATGTTCTTGTTCCTTTAAGTTTAATTTTAATTATTTTACTGCTTTTACCTTGGCTGGTCTTAAAACTTTTCCGTGAATCATATAACCTTTTTGAACTTCTTCAACAATCTTTCCAGATTCTTTTTCTTTTTTCTCTACTAATTCAATAATCTCATGATAAACAGGGTCAAACTTTTTTCCTAAAACCTCAATTTGTTCAACACCACTGGTTTTTAAAAAATCTTTGAGCTGGTTTTTAATCTGAAGCAATCCTTTAATATCTTTGTTGCTTTTTGCTTTTTTTGATATTTTTTTTTGAGCTATATCAAAATTATCTAAAACTGGCAACAGTTTTAAGACAAATCTTGAATTGGCATATTTAAGTAATTCAGAAATCCTTTCCATTTCATTTTTTTTGTAATTCAAAAAATCAGCTCTTTCTCTTTGCCATCCAGCTAAATATTCTTTTTTTTGCTTTTCAATTTCCTCAAGCTTTTTTTTAAGTTTTTTGACTTCTGATTCTTTTTTACTCTTTTTCATAATTAATCTATATCCTTTAACAGTTTTGTCAAAGAATTCATTAAACTGATGTTTTTGTTATAATCCATTCTTTTAGGACCTAAAAGCGCCAACATTACTCCTTCTTTGTCGGGAAAATAACATTTAGAAGATATAATGCTAAAATCATGTATTTTAAAAGGATTTTCACTGCCAATAAAAACACTTAGCTCGCAATCCTGTTCAAAGTCTTTGATATTGTTTTCAAAGTCTTCTAAAAAACCTGCAAAAGAATGAACAAATTCCTTTTCTTCAAATTCTGGCTCTTTTAATACCTGTTCCCAACCCTCTTTCCATACAAAGTCCATGTTAGAAAAATGAGCAATAGCTAAGCTGGATGAATTTTCAGATAAAAACTTGAGTAGTTTAGAGGCAAATTTCAATGCATCTTTTCTCTGCTCCTGAAAAATATCTTTCATTTCAAAAACATGCTCAAATGCTGATATTTCTTCTTCCAGCAAACTATCAACAAAAAACCTGTAAGCCTTATCAGTAGGCACTCTTCCAGCAGAAGTATGGGGTTGAAGTAAATAACCCAGCTCAGTTAACTTGCTCATATCATTTCTAATCGTAGCAGGGCAGACATCAAAACCATGCTCTTTTTCTAAAAACTTAGAGCTGATGGGCTGAGCGCAGTCAATATATTCTTTGACAATTGCATTTAGTACTGATTTTTGTCTTTGACTTATCATGGTTTTTTCTTGTAAGAATATTATAGCTTTTAGCAGTCAAAAGTGTCAAGTGCTAATTACTAATTTTAGCAGTTTTTCTTAAAATATATTAAGATGAGATAATATTAAAAACCATTAATCATTAAGGTTTTATGAAGCAGGATATTAAAGCCTCAAAATTCACCTGGATAGATATTAATAAGCCAAGCGAACATGATGTTAAGTATCTTAAAAAAAGATTCAGCATTCATCCTTTGGTTTTAGATGAGCTTATCAATCCCAGCCCAAGACCAAGAGTAGAAACGCATCAAAACTATGTTTTTATGGTTCTTTATTATCCAATGTACAATATT